>DATMYV010000029.1:0-54793 GCA_035560795.1 Longilinea sp. | reverse complement strand
ATAAAAACCAATTATTGGTATGCCGGTGCGGAAAGAGGGGAGAATCCTCTAAGATGGCAATCGAAGTTGCTGATATTCAACAATCGAAGGCAAAAACCTACTTTTTCCCATTTCTAAACGGCATACGTGGAATATCTTCTTTATATGTGGTTTTTCACCATTTGATTGCCGACGGTATAGCCTCTTTATCGACCTCACCGCGTTATTTGTTTTTTTTGCGCTTTGGGCATGAGGCGGTGGTGTTTTTTATTGTCTTATCCGGTTTCGTTCTCACCTTGCCATTGGTAAATTTGGTCGAAAAGAAATTCCCGGATGGGTTAGGCGGTTTTATTATGCGAAGGGCCAGGCGAATTTTACCTGCCTATTATGTGGCACTTTTATTCCTGCCAATTTTCTTCCTGGCGGTTGAATTATTAAAAGCCGTTACCGGAGAAGGCGCGAATATGATCCGCCTCCAGGAGCTGTTTCTAAGTTCCTCCCTTTTTTCCCACCTCTTGTTGCTTCAGAACCTGAAGTCTGATTGGATATCAAGGCCTGAATATAATCTTGTACTTTGGAGTATGGCGACAGAATGGTGGATCTATTTTATTTTTGCATTACTATTGGTGCCTATCTGGCGGAAAATAGGCATATTCGCGGCATTAGCCTTTAGTGTTCTTTTGGGCCTGGTCCCATTGGGGATGCATCTTCTTGGATATCAATCTCTTCTTGGCAGTCCGCACTTGTTGGGTTCTTTTGGTTTGGGAATGTTCACAGCTGTTTTGATCGGCAGGAAGGATTTGGCTGAAAAATACAAACTCTGGCAAAGGTGGTTTTCCTGGATTGCAGTTCTGGCAGTCGTGGTTTTTCTACTGATTGTTTTGATCGCTCCTGGCATTCGTGAGGATCCATATTACCAGAGTATTACTGATTTGCTATTATCGATTGCGTGCGCCGCCTTCATTTTTGCAATTGCTCCAATTGAGCTAAAAATACAAAAACCTGGAGCGCTGTCTGTGCTTTCATTAAAGATCCTTGAGTCGCGTCCGGCTTTATTCTTGGGAAAGATATCCTACAGTTTGTATCTGACACATCTGGTCTTTTATGCGGCGTTGGGAATCACGCTGAACCTGAAGCCAGTTCAGAAAATAGCTCTGCTCTCGATCGAACCGATCTGGGTCAGGGTCTTTCTAGTCATTCCGCTGCTTGTTTTATTGGCTTACTTTTTTTATTTGTTTTTTGAAAAACCTTTTCTTAACATTCCGGCTCTGGCCAAAGCCAAGGCAATCATTGAAAAAAAGCCTATTCCTACCTCATTGAATCCTCGAACGAACCGGCATGGTGCATTTACCAAGATCCACCATTTACGGGTCGCCAGGAGCCGTGCGGTGAGTTCTTCAGTAGCGATGTTGACGCCCCAAAAAATGTATTTGCATGTCCGGCGACCTGGTCTTAAGTATCATGGTCAAAGTAGAAATATCCGGTCGGATCCTGACATGAGCCGCACTAAAACGAAACGGCGCCTTTTGTAGGCGCCTTTTTGATGAAACCGTTTATTACGCAAGTATTCGAAATTGCAGATTTACTCACCTAAAGACGTCACCCCAACCGCTTCCAGCCGGTCAAACCCAACCGCGCTCCTGGTACGCTTTCAAGCCAAAATCTAATACAAAACGAATCTGGCTCAGCAACTTGTCATCCAATTTCTTGATGTGAAAACAAGATTTGCCCTTCAATAAGGCCAGCAATTCCGCAGGGAAGATAGCTTTGATTTCCGGTTCGGCATAAACCGGCATGTAGTAAAAGCCCACATAGGTCTTATATTGAATCAACCCGGCAAAATAAACCTCTTTACGTTTCCGTCCTTCGATGATCAAATCTTTGATCGACCATAGATCATAAGCTCCGGCAGCGTCCTGCTTTGTGGTAAATGGCGGCGCATAGGATTTGAGTTGGTCCCTCAGGGCAGAAAAGATTAGATCGAGATCCGTTGTCATGCGTAGATCCTCACCAGGCAAACCAAATCGTTAGACGAAAATGATCAGACACTTCGAATTTATAGGCTGCGCAGGTCTACATCGGTGACGAACATTGATATGTCAAGTCGCAGACGTCGCTCGGCTTGAGTGTAGCCAGGGGTTTCATAATTGACCGGGGTAAAAACCCCTTCCTGCTTGTGCCCATCGATTTTCGCGTCCACCGCAATGGCCCCGGCAGTCATTGACACGGCTGTGGCAGCAGGCACAATAAAGTTCAAGTCGCCCACAAAGCCCACAAAACGCAAGGTGGTTTCTCCGGGCGGCAATTCAACGGAGGTAAGGTCCATATCCAGGTCGCCAATAATTAACCAATATTCCTTGTTCTGCAGCAGACCGGTTGGACGGCGGCGAATATCGCCCAGCAGGGTGAACTCGATATTAGAATTCTCACCACCAATTTTGGGTCTGAAAATGGCATACAAACCAAGCAGGATTAGAAAAACTGGAAAAACGATAGCCCAGGCATTGATGTGGAAAAAATTTCCAAGTAATAGCATAATTCCGGAACCAATCAAAATAACGGCCAGAAAAAGAATCCCGCGGTTTTTCATTTTGGACCCTCCCAGCGCACCTGGGCCAAGTGAGTTTTTATTTTCTCAGCCCAGAACTAGCGGTGAATATCGCCTTCTACAACGATATGTAATGGTTCTTTTGGAGGTTGATTGCCGTAATCCGTCAAATCATCCAGGGTTATGCGAAGATGGAGAGGACTGCTTGTTTGGTTGCGAAGAAAGTGGCGCATGATTTCATCATCCGCCTTGACACCAAAGGTCTTTAACAATCTGCGAATGTCGTTACGGCTGTCTTCTTCCATGTGAATCCTCCATGGATTAATCATAACGAAGTTAATGTCGATTTGTATTGGCCAAAGGAACAGTTATTCAATAACGGCTCAGAGTAGGGTCCACTTCACGTGCATAGGCATCCAATCCGCCTGTCAGGTTGGCTATCTGTTTCCAGCCCAAGCGGTACAGCCAACCCGCGACATGCGCGCTGCGTTCGCCAAAATGGCAAATCACCACCAGCTTCGCCACCTTATCCTGAAGCGCATCAGGCAGGGCGGCCAGGCCGTGTTTCACCAACCTGGACAGTGGGGCATACAACACGCGGGCATCCTTCAGTGAAACCAGGTCGACCTCAGAGGGTTCGCGTACATCCAGAATCGCAAAATCCGCATCGGACCGCAGGCGCTTGGCCAGCCCCCGGGCGTCAATATCCACGGGTAATTGTCCATCGCTCATCAGGACGGTTTCTCCGGCGGTGGTTTTGGCCATTCCAGTACATTGACCTGGTTTAGATTCAGCAATTGCGGACGGTTTTTCCCAAGCACAAGCGTAGTGATGGAGGCAGTGGCAATTGAAAAACACTGATAATGATCCAGCGGAATGCCCAAATAATGAGCCACCGCCAGGCGTATCAAATCACCATGGGTGACGCATGCAATCAGGCTGTGGTCTCCATACTGGCAGGCCAGTCCATCCAGAGCAGCAACGATGCGCTTCATCACGCCAGACAGGCTTTCACCTTCGGGAAAGGTCACTGCAGAAGGTTGCTCGTGAACCAGCTTCCAGATTTTCAACCGCTTGAGCTGCTTATAGGTACGTCCTTGCAAACGGCCGTAGTCCACTTCTATGAGGCCGGGGTGGACGGAAACTTCGAGGCTATGATTGGCAGCCAGCGGTGCTGCTGTTTCCAAAGCGCGATCCATTGGACTGCTGTAAATGGCGGTTATTGGCGCACTGGTCAGGCTATCTGCCAGGGCTTGCACCTGCTGCAGTCCTGCTGAATTGAGATGCACGCCTGGCATTCGCCCAGCAATGCGTGTTTTGAAAACGTCGTTATCACCGTGCCGGATCAGCAGGAGGATTGCCATTTTCGCCTGTCTCAGAATTTTCGGGGGCCGCATAGCCCAGCCCATCGGCCTGCTGCTTGCGCCAGCATTCCAGCCGCTCGGCAATCTGGGCTTCATAACCCTGATCAGAAGGTTGGTAAAAGGTTTTTCCAAGCAAATCTGTTGGTAAATATTGCTGCGGCGTAAAATGACCGGGGAAGGAATGCGGGTAAAGATAACCCTGGCCGTGACCCAATCCGCGGGCATCGCGGGTGGCATCCATGAGCGGTGTGGGCACCGGTCCAACGCCCTGATCTTCAATCAGCTTCTGTGCAGCAAAAACGGCGCCAGCCGAATTGGATTTTGGCGCTGTGGCCAGGTACAGGGTGGCTTCGGCAATCGGGTAGATGCCCTCAGGAAGGCCGATATATTCGTAATTATAGGCAGCCGAAGCTGCAACTTGGATGGCTTGGGGGTCGGCCAACCCGATATCCTCGCTTGCCAGCACGATCAGGCGGCGTAAAATGAAGCGCGGATCTTCTCCCGCAGATAACATCTTGGCCAGCCAGTAGATTGCTGCATCGGGGTCGGACCCGCGGACGGATTTAATAAATGCCGATATGGTGTCGTAGTGGGCATCACCGGATTTGTCGTAGACGACCGCGCGTTTTTGAATGGATTCCTGAGCGACATCCAACGTGATGTGAATGGTACCGTCCACTAACGACGCTGGCGTTGTCTCTACCGCTAATTCAAGCGCATTGAGCAAGTTGCGGGCATCGCCGCCTGATAACCGCAGCAAGTGAGCGCGTGCATCATCGTCGATTTGAACATGCCGGTTGCCGTAACCGCGTTCGGCATCCAGCAGGGCGTTGTCGAAGATCGCATTTAAATTCTCTTCGCTGAGCGGCAGCAATTGAAAGACACGTGAGCGCGATACCAGTGCGGAAATCACATCGAAGTACGGATTTTCAGTGGTGGCGCTGATCAAAGTCACCATCCCGTTTTCCACATGCGGCAGCAGGGCGTCCTGCTGGGCCTTGTTCCAACGGTGCACCTCATCGATGAACAAAATGGTGCGCTGCCCATGAAGCCCCCGGCGTTCGCCGGCTTCTTGAATAACGCGGCGTAATTCGCCTACGCCGGCCAGAACGGCTGACATGGTTTCAAAATGGGCCTGGGTGCGGTTGGCAATCACCTGCGCCAGCGTGGTTTTACCTGTGCCGGGCGGTCCGGTAAATATGATTGAGGAAAACAGCCGGTCGGCTTCGATGGCGCGCCGCAGCAATTTTCCGGGGCCAATGATATGCTCCTGCCCGATAAATTCATCCAGCGTGCGCGGCCGCATGCGCGCAGATAGCGGTGCTTCCTGCGTCATACGTTCGTGCATGGCGTGTTCGAACAGGTCCATAGGCGTCATTCTACCACAGGCAGAATAATCTTATCGTCAACCACCGCAGGATTCAGGACATGACAGTGATTAGTCTCTACTTGGTAAAGCAGGATAATCCTTATTGCGCCCTGTTCACCCAATAAATTCCGCCCAAAAGGATGAGGCCGCCGATCCACTGGTGAAACTGCGGTATTTCGCCGGCAAAAGGTATGGCGAGCAGCGTGGTGATCACCGGGGACATGATTGTGGAGGGAGCAACCACAGAGGCTGGCAAACTGCCCAATGCGTATCCAACGCCAAAATACCCGATGACCTGCGAAATTAAACCGGCACCCAGGAAGGTTAGCCAGGTAGTGGCGGAGTAACCTGTAAGCGGGTAATGATTTGCCAGATTAAAGACCAGCAATGCGGCTGCACAAACAAAATTAACTGGAACAAGGTGTACCAGGGTCCCCAAGTATTGGCGGCTGCGCTGAGTGGCCAAAAAGTAAAATGCATAAAATAAACTGGATCCAATCGCGAGCAGATCGCCGCCGTTCAGGTTGAAACCCTGCATGGCCCCGCCGCCAAAGAAGATGATTGCGCCAATCAGTGTCACTGCCAGCCCGACCCAAAACTTGCCGGTTAATTTCTCACGCCAGACCAGCCAGGCGAACAAGGCCACCCACAGCGGCGACAGGTTGTTCATCAGCGTCGCATTGGCTATCCGCGTCATGCTGATGGAGGTGCTCCACAGACCGTGGTCGAAGGCAGTGCAAAGACCAGCGATCAGCGGAATATACCATACCGTCCGCAGGGGCTGGCGATCTGCAGCCGGCAATCGCAGGAAAAATGGCAGCAATGCCAATCCGGCTATGGCCATGCGGTAGAAGACTGTGACCGTTCCCGGGGCTTCCGACCAGCGTACAAATAAGGCAGAGAGGCTTAGCGCCAGAATGCCAAAAACCAAGGATATGTACGCCAATGTTTTTCGGGGGATTTTTTTTATCAACGGATTGCAGCGATAAATCAGGAATGGTATGCTGTTCAATTCTACCTCAGACTGGGATTCTATAGTTTTTCAAAAAGTTTCATCTTTCGCATCTGAAAATAACGATTACAATTGACAAAGATCAATTCTTGGAGGGAATCATGGTTTGTCCGCATTGTGGGTTTGAAAATGAGATCGGTCGCGAAACATGCAGCAACTGTGGGGAATCGCTGGCCATTCTGGAAGCACCGGAAACGCAGGAACAACCTGTGCGCAATTCAATATGGGCCTGGGTTGTAGCCGGGTTGATGGTGGCGTTGGTTGCGGCTGCGTTAATCATTTTTAAGGGAGGAGCCGGCGCTGGACGGGCAAATCCGTTGTTGTATGCGGTGCTTGGCGATCAGGTAATTCCATTCAGTCAGATGGGCGTACTGGAGAACGGCGGCACCAAAGCCACGCCTTTCAGCTCCACAGCGACCAATTTTGCTATTGCTCCTTATTCGATCCGCGCGGGTCATTCCTATCTCAGCTCCACCGGCCAACTGGCTATTTTCGCCAATGCCGATTTGAACGGCGGCGGCCAATTAATGCTGGCGGATTTGAAAGGCAACGGGATCAGCACAGCATCTGAAGCCCCATTGCCTTTGACGGTTGCTGGCAATTTTCAGTCTTTTTCTCCGGATGGCAAGTATTTCGGCTATACCAGCGTCTCCGCTGATGGCTCTGGCCTGCGCGCCGTGGTGATCAACTCGCGGGCAGCCACCGTTCAGGTCGGGGAAAATATGATCCTTTCGGAAATCCTGCCGGACAGCAATCACTATCTGGCTTACTCTCTCGATGGCCCGACTGGCAATCCAACTGCGCTGGTCAGCGTCGCCATACCCTCTGGCGAGCAAAAGATCCTTTACCAGACAACCGGTACGGATACTCTGGCAGGCGTGGATGTGGTTTCGCCGGATAAGAGCATCTATTTCGTGCTGCAACAGGGCGAAGCGGTGACCATTTACCACATGGGTCTCGACGGCAGCGACCCTGAACCGGTCTACACCTTCAAACAGCCAATCAGTTTTTTTGGCGTAATCAGTATCGCTCCAGACCAGAAAAGTTTGCTGGTATTGGATCCGAACGAGGCTGGAACTGGTTACAATTTCCTAAGCATCAATCCAGCTGATATGGCAGTTACCCAACTGGCCAGCAATGTCTACGCTGAATTCTTCTCCGAAGCGGTTTTCCTGCGCCAGATGTACGGCGAAATGGCAATTACCTTCTCACCGGACGGCAAACATTTCGCTTATATGACGAATAGTGAAAGCGGCTTGAGCTTGTATGTTTCGGACCTTTCGGGCCAACCCGGCACGCTCATCGCAAGCGGGCAAACATCCTTTTCCTTTGCTTTTACTCCCAACAGCGACAAACTAATCTATGTCCAGTATGCCACCAGCGGACAGGCGGCCGGACCGCTATTCTCCTCTGATTTCAGCGGTGCGACCACTCAACTGGATGGCGATGTGACATCGTTCAATTTCCAGAATGGAAAACTGGTCTACTTCAGCGCACCGACCGCAGATCAAACAACCTCGACGCTTTATCAAAGCGAGCTGGATGGCCAGGGAAAAACAGAATTGCTGGCTGCCCAGCCGGGTTACTGGGTATTCGTAAAGCTGCCTGAATGAGGCTATTTATTGGAAGAAAAAACGCCGCCCAATTGGGCGGCGTTTTTCTTATTCATCTGCGGATTGATTTCAGTGTTCCAAAAACGACGGCAGTTCAGCCAAGGAACGATTCTCGGCATCATTTTTTAGCAGCCGGGCAAGCGTGTAATGGTGTTGTTCGGGCATCCGACAAATGGATAGGCTTGCCTTAATAACCTTTTTCAGGGTCGAATCGATTATAGATTGCACCGCCATCAACATAACGGCGCAAATTTTCTGAAAACATGGCTGCGGCATGCTGATCATAATCGCTGCTGATGCCGGCAATGTGCGGGGTGATGATTGCATTTGGCATGCGCCAGAGAGGATTATCCGGCGGGAGCGGCTCCTGGGGGAAGACGTCAAGGGCTGCCCCGGCAATGCGTTTTTCCTGCAAGGCTTGAATGAGCGCGGGCTGATCGATGACCCATCCCCGACCGCAATCCACCAGGAAAGCGCTGGGTTTCATGGCGGCCAGTTCTTCCGCGCCAATCAAACTGCGCGTGTGCGGCGTGAGCGGCAGTGAAACCACCACAAAATCGCATTCTTTGAGCATCGACTTTAGCGCTTCGACCGGATAAAGACGCTTGAACAGGTTGCCTTCCGGATCTCCCAGCCCCTCCGGCATGTAGCCGCGGTCAGTTGGGTCCATGGCGTTGCGTTTGGCGGCCAGAATGGTAACCCCGAACGGTACCAAAAGGCGGGCAATTTCACGGGCGATGCTGCCGTAAGGAACCAACCCAACAGTACTGCCGCGCAATTCGGCCGGGTAATAACGCTCCCAGCGGTCATGCGGCCATTCAGTCTTTGCCTGCCCTGCTAACAAGGCTGGCAGGTGATGGCCCAGCGATATCATCATCGCCACCGAATACTCTGCCACCTGGGCGCTATTGGCGCCGCTAAGCGTGGCGGCGACCAGATCGGTTTTGCGCAGAATGGGCGCTTCGGCGGCCGGATCGATGCCCGCATAATGAAACTGGATGAAACGCAGGTTAGGCGCCTGCGCTTCAGTTGGCAGGACGCGGTCGGTGTAAAGCACTTCGGTGCGTGCCCAGACATCAGCCGGGATTTCTTCCACTTTGATGGCTGGAATGAGGGTGATATTCAAACGGTCCGATACAGCCTTGATTTTTGCCAGCTGTTCAGGCGGATACTGAATTGTCATCAGAACTTCTATTTTCTCGCTCATGCCTAACCTTTCCAGAAATAATTGCCGGATCCGGGAACGGATGCTGCCAGATCCGGCGCAGTCTTTATTTCAAATAAATCTTTTGCGGATCAAGTTCGCGCACCAGGCGCAATTCATCTTCCGTGGGCGGCTCGGTTACGCGCAAATTTGCAGCAACCTTGAGCGTCCACCCTGTATTGGCCTGCACATCTTCAACGGTCACGCCGGGATGCAATGCGGTCAGGACCAATTCGCCGGTCTCATCCGGCTCCAGGAAGCCCAGGTTGGTAACTACAGCTTGCGGACCGCCGCCTCGCACCCCGGCAGCATCGCGCCTGGAACGACCGTCAAGGAAACCTGCCGAGGTGGCAAAATCCACTTTTTCAGGAAAGCGCCGTTTTTGGTGCGGCGTGATGATATAACACCGGTTGGCCCAGCCGGCAATTTCCATGCTGCCGCCGGACCCGGGCAAACGCACCTTGGGATGGGCGTAATCGCCAATGACAGTGGCATTGATGTTGCCGAAGCGGTCAATCTGCGCGCCGCCCAGAAAGCCCACATCCACATTGCCGCGCTGCAGGTAAAGTGTGAAGATATCGTACATGCTGCACACCGAGGTGGCGCGGGTAACCAGGGTGGGATCGCCGATGGAAAGCGGCAAACGGGAAGGACGCGCTCCGATGACGCCGGCCTCATAAATCATCACCAGGTTTGGAGCGTGCGTCCGCCGCGCCAGATTGCAGGCCAGATTGGGGAGCCCAACGCCCACAAAAACAACATCGCCGTCACGCAGCAAGCGGGCAGCATGAATGGTCATTAGTTCAGAGGCAGTGAAACTGGTCATCTCAGTACTCCCCATAATTTACAGGTGCAGCGTAAAGCGGCGGAACGCTGAGACGCTGGTGTGTCTCGCTGCCCAATTTTTGCCAGTATTCGGCCCGGTCGCTGATGCCGTAGATCCATTCCTGCAGCCAGGCCTGGACGGATTCAGGCGTTTCGGTGATCCTATCCCAATCCAGGTAAAAGTCGTTATCGCGGTCGTAATAACCCTGTGTGTAGGAAGGATGCGAGCAGAAAGGCACATGGCAAACGGCTGAAACCACAAATTCTGGAATCAAGGTGCGGTTGGGGTCGGAGCGGATGACCTCTTCCGGAACGATTTCTTCCGCTGTAAGGATGACGCGTTTGGCGGCAAAGGCGGCTTCCTTTTGTTCGCCGATGATGCCCCATATATGGGCGTTGCCGCGATCATCGCAGCGCTGAACATGAATGATGGCGACGTCGGGGATCAGGGCGGGAACGACCACCACCTCTCGGCCAGAATAGGGATCAGATACGCGTTTGTACTGCGGGTTGGCCTGTTCCAGGTCGGTGGCAGCGGTTTGATTCATGGGCATAAAGGGCAGGCCTGCCGCGCCAGCCTGCAGGCGCGAAATCATGCCGAAATGCGAATATTCTTCAAAGGCCAGACGGCCGGCTTCCAGTTCGGTGCGGATGATCCGCAATGAACCCACGCCGGGGTTGCCAATGTAGGAATAGATCAATTTTTTAGCGCACCCGGCAGCCACCATTTGATCGTAAATGAGGTCGGGGGTGGCGCGCGCCAGCACCAGATCTTTTCGCCCCTGGCGGATAATTTCGTGTCCGGCAGCAAAGGGAATCAGGTGCGTGAAACCGGCGGCATACAGGCAGTCGCCGTCATGGACGTTTTCGGCTATGGCTTCTTTCAGGCTACACAATTTGGACATGGGGGATGCTTTCATTCTTGCCGGTTGGCGGAGGATTATTCGCCTTCATGATCGTGACCGCGACTTTGGCGGTGGCGGCTGCCTTGAGGCTCTTCGGTCTGGCCGGTTTGCCTTTCCGCTTTGGTGCGCCGTTTGAAAATGCGAAAACGGCTGCGGTTCTGGGAGGGCTGTGGCGGATCACGCCACCACAAATAGAAACCAAGCACCACGCAAATGATCCCGCCAAACAGCAGAGCAGGAATCGGGCTGTGCGCGAGGTCGGACAGGATGAAAACCATCACCCCGCCTGCGCCGATCCATACAAAAAAAGTCCCCAACCGGTTAATAATCGACATAAATAAATCATTCAAGGAGAGGCCGGGCATATGCCCGGCCTTGAGCAGGAAAAAACTAACCGCGGCGGACGCGATTGCGGATTTGTTCGTGCATGTAGAGCTGCAGGTAATGCACGCCGCCCGAATTCTTGCCGCTGGATCCGGAACCCTTCCAGCCGCCGAAGGGTTGGAAACCTGGCCATGCACCGGTGGTGGCTCCTTGCGGTCGGTTGGCGTAAGTGACGCCGGCCTGGATGCCGTCGTAGAACCACTCGACTTCTTCCTCCGAGCCATAGACGCCGGCAGTAAGACCGTAAGAAACGCTGTTGGCGATCTTCATGGCCTCGTCCAGATCGGTAAACTTGCCCACGGTCGTAATGGGCACAAACATTTCCTGCTGCCACAGGCGGTGGTCGAAGGGCAGTTCGGCCAGGGTGGGGGAACAGAAGTAGCCCTTACCATAGGCGCCGTCGGTCAGGATTTTGCCGCCGGTCAGGATCGTGCCGCTATGGTGCAGATCTTCGCTGAAACTCTGGTAGTCGCGGTAAGAGCCTTTGTTGACCACCGGACCGAGATAAACGCTGCGCTCTGTTGGGTCGCCAATGACAAATTTGTTGGTCAGTTCCACCAGGCGGCCTACCAACTGGTCGTAAACGGGAGCCTCAATGAGGACGCGCGAGCAGGCCGAGCATTTTTGCCCCTGCAGCCCGAAAGCCGAACGCACGATGCCGACGGCGGCATCTTCCAGGTTGGCGTTTTTGGTGACAATGGCCGGGTTTTTACCGCCCAGTTCCAGGATGGTGGGACGCACATAGCGGCCCCCGCCAAAATCGTGGTGGATTTTCATGCCAACGTCAAAGGAACCCGTGAAGGTGATGCCGTCCACCTCGGGATCATCGATGAGCGCCTGGCCGAGGGTGGAGCCGGGGCCGGTCACATAATTACAAACGCCCTCCGGGATGCCGGCATCGCGCAGACATTCAGCGATCAGGCGGGCGGTCCAGGGGGTGTCGGTGGCGGGTTTCATCACCACGGTATTGCCGGCCACCAGAGCCGCGGCGGTGGGTCCGCCGGTGAGTGCAGCCGGGAAGTTGAACGGGCTGATGACCAGCCAAACGCCGTATGGACGCAGGATGGAATAATTGGTGGATTCGAAGCCGACCAGCGGATCCTTGCCCAATTCGACCAGAAAGCCGTTGTTGGCTTCCATCCGGTCGCAGGCATATCGCAGCAGTGCGATGGTTTCAGCCACGTCGCCAAGGGCTTCCATGCGGTTCTTGCCGACTTCGCTTGACATGACCACGCCCATTTCGAAAAGGCGGTCGTTCATCAAGTCGGCAGCCTTGCGTACCAGGGCGATGCGTTCCTGCCATTTCATATGGCTCCACCGGGGAAAAGCCTTGCGCGCCGCAGCCATGGCAGCTCTGGCATGCTCAGCATTGCCCTTTTGGAAAAGGCCGATGATTTCATCCGTGTTGGCAGGATTGCGGTTCTCGAATTTATCGGCGGCGGAGACATCCTTGCCGTCGATGATCATTCCGTATTCCTTGCCCAGGTTGCGCTTGAAACGGGCCAGAGCTTCATCGTAGCGCGTGTGCAACTCCTCGGGCGGGTTGAACATGGTGGCGTACGTGAGCGTGAAAGAACTCTCGGCAGCCATACTCAATTAACCTCCAATTCAAATGATGAAGAATATATATTGTCCATTGATCAGGCAGGGTTAAGTATAGCCCAGGGTAAGGTTCAAGTCAAAGCACTCTCCCCGCCGACATACCAATGAGTGAACGTTCACGTGTAAAATAAGGAAGGATATCATCCTGCAAAACAAATTTATGCCATTCAAAGGAATTCGTAGATGAATAAGACCTTTCTGACAGCCCTTACCGGTTTCTTCTTTCTCCTGGCCGGGTGTTCGCCCAGCCCTACTTCCCAGATTGATCCAAACCAATTGAGCACTATCGCTGCCGAAACGGTTGATGCTGCCCTGGCAGCCACGCGGACAGCCGCGCCGGTAGCGGAAAATACGCCCACTCAGGCTTCTTCAGCTACTCAGGCCGTCCTGATCACCGCCACTCCACAGCCTGCCACGGCGGTTCCCGTCGGGCCGGGCATGGATTTACAGATTGCTTTTACAGATGGTCAGGGCAACCTGTGGTATTGGAAAAGCGGAAATGATCCGCTGCAATTGACCCACAGCAGCGATGTCTACGACTTTGCCCTTTCACCGGATGGCAGCATGGTGTTCTTCTCGCGGGCAGTTGATTTTGTCGCGAACAGCCTGTGGTTAATCAATAACGATGGAAGCGGCGAACGCGAAGTGATGAGCCCGGCCGATTTTGATGGCCTGCCGCGTCCAGCCCAGTCGATTGGAACGGCACCTACCCAGCTTGGCTGGATTCCTAACAAACCCATAGCGGCTTTTTCAACTGTTCACTATTTCAATGGCCCCGGATTTATTGCGGGGGATGATTTGCGTCTTGTTGACGGCGCAACCGGCTTGGTCAGCACCCTGCTGGAACCTGGCAAGGGAGGGGGGATGTATTATTATTCTCCCGATGGCAGCCAGATTGCCCTGGTCACGCCGAACCAGATTGACCTCATCAACAGCGATGGCAGCAACCGGCGTTCGGCAGTGCTTAACTATGATAACGTGTTAATGTACACTGAATCGCCCTTTTACGCACAGCCGGTCTGGTCGGCTGATGGCACAAAGCTGCGCGTGATCCTGCTGGCGCCTGACCGCCTGGGCAAGCCGGAGGACCCCAGCAGTGTCTGGGAAATCCCGGCGGCTGGCGGCAAAGCGGTGAAGCTGCTCGATTTTCACCTCAATGGATTGGGACCAGGCGCGTCCATTTCGCCGAATTTGCTGCGCCTGGCATATTTTCAAAATGTCAACACAGGCGGACAACAGGACCTGCACATCGCCAACCTGGACGGCAGCCAGGACCAGGTCTATGCATCTGGCTCGCTGAACTGGGTCACTTGGGCGGACGATCCAAAGCGCTTCGTCTGGACCCAATATGGCGAGGTGGGATCGGGCCGGCAAACATTTCTGGGCGGTGTGGGCCAGGATCCCATTCGCTTGGGTGCTCCGCAGGCGCCTCTCGACCTTGCCTGGGTGAAAGGCGATCATTTCCTCTTTCTTAACAACGACGGTGCCACACCGCCTGCCTGGTCGCTTTACCTGGGCACGGTCGGCGGACCAAACCAACTGGTGGCAGATTTGCCTGCTGGAAATGGTTTCCCGAAGTTTGAATTTGTGAGGTAAAGGAAAGTGAACCTTGAAGGGTTCACCTTGAAACGAGGTTCGTCAAGAACCAGTGCGAACTAGTCTGGATACTGGAAAAGACCAGGTAATTCCAGTTTTTACCCGTTCTTTTGATTCATCAATAAGATTTGGTTAAACCGTCAAACCGGAAAGCGTCTCTGCCAGGGTGATGAAATCATTGGCGTGGAGGATTTTCCCCGAGCTCAGCGGCCATTCGCCGCGCAGTTTCTCCACCCAACGGCGCGGAATGCCACTCAGGCCGTAGGCTGCACCGGCCATGGCGCCCAGGACAGCCGCCGAGGTGTCAGCATCGGCACCCAGGTTTGCCACCTGGATGATGGCTTCTTCAAAATTTGAAGTCGTGAGCAATCCCCATACGGCGCTTTCCAGTGTATGGCGCACCCAGCCGGAGTTACGCAAGTCCTCGCGCTGGCGGTGGGGGGCTTCTTCGATAAAAGCAGCCAGACCCGGCGGAAGCGAGACCTGCTGGCGCGCGCGCACAAGCGCATCGGCGGGACGGGCGCCGTGAAGCAACGCCAGGATGATTGCACTTTCAAAAGCACAGGCCGCGTTGCATTCAGCGTGAGGGTGGGTAACACGGCTTTGCAGAACGCTGTCGGTCAAGCATTCGACTGGCGATTTCCAATGTGCCAGCGCCACAGGCCAGTTGCGCATCAGTGAACCGTTGCCCGCCGATTCGGGTTGGCGCTGCTGCACTTCATCGGACGCCTGATTCCAAGATGCACCAGCAGCGATCCGGCTGAGTACGGTGGAGGTGTAGACGCCCACGTCCGGCGGACCAAGGCGAAACCAGTCGACAAATCGTCCTGCCAGATCCTCTGGATTGAGCGGTTTATGCGCCAGCAAACTCTCCGCGACGGCCAACGCCATTTCCGTGTCATCGGTGAAACTTCCTGCCGGCAGCCGACCGGGAAGCAGGTCGCGCACCAATTTATCGCTCGGGGTGGCACGGCTGAATTCCAGCGGCATGCCCAGCGCATCGCCGATGGCGGCACCCACGGCGACGCCGCGGACACGGTCTTGCAGGGTGGTTGTGGATGGAGCGGTCATAACGGGGGATTTTTACGAGAAGGAGAAATTGAGACCTGGCGGGGCAATCACACAGTGGCTAAAAACCTCTACTGAGGTTCGTGCTCTTCAAATGGGAAGATCAGGCGAGAATGGATTGGTAGAATTCTACCACCTGCGGACGCACTTTGCGGAGATCAGCCCTCTCAGAGATGATTTGGCGGTTTATTTCGCCAGCGGACGCGCGCAGGGTCGCATTCCCAAGAGCTGACAGAATGGCGTCGGCTAACGATTGAGGCTGTGATGAATCCGCCAGCAGTCCATTGACACCAGGCGTGATCCATTCACGCATTGACTCGATATCGCCAACAATTGGTATGCAGCCGCAAGCCATGGCTTCGAGCAGGGAATTGGGAGTTCCATCGTGGATGCTGGGGGAAACAAAGGCATCTGCACGCAGGAAAAGTTCCCAGAGCTGTTCCTGCGGAAGCGTCGGCAACAGTCGCACATGGGCGCCAATTTTCAAACGTTCGATCCAACCCAGCGCTTCTGTCTGACCTTCCATGCCGGGGCACACAAAACGGGCTTCCGGTTGACGGGCCAGCACCAGCGGGATGGATTCGAAGAAAACATCGTTGCGCAGCGAACCGGGCCGAAACCCGCGCGGGTTGACCACCAGGGGAATGCCGGCCGGTATGGACTCACTGGAAAGATGCGAGCGTTCGCGCAGCATTTCAATCTCATCCAGGTCTATGCCGCCGCTGCCGGGCACGAGCAGGCTCGGTTTTTGCGGATCGAATCCCCAGTTTGCTGCCAGCCGCAGATCGCGGGCAGCATCAACAGCCAACGCATTGGCACGCTGCAATGTGCGGCGGGTGGCAGCCGCCATTAAAGGCGAACCTTGTGCGTGCAAAGTCAGATCGTTTCCCCAGATTGAAATGACCAGTGGAACGTCAGGCGGAGTGGCGGCAGCCAGCATACCCTCGAATGGGATGCGCAAAGCGTGCACCAGGTCCGGTTGAGCAGCCGCCACCAGGGCCCGGAATGGGGATTTGAAGGAATTCACACTCAACGGGCCCAACCAGTAGCGGGCTGAAAGGAGGAGCGGGCGAAAGCGTGAAATTAAACTTCGGCGGGTCGATGCTTGCGGCCGGGTATTGGCTGATTGGCTGCCTGCCAGGCCGGAAAACGCGATTGGGAGAATATGCAGCGATTCAATCCCGTCCATGACAGCGCAGGCGAAGGTGGAGCAGAACGTAACGCGTTCGCCGGCTGCCAGCAGGCTGCTGATCCAGCGGCGGGTGATTGGGCTGCGTCCGTCAGCGACGAGAAAGATATGCATGTTATTTCAATTCTCCATGACGGCCCGAACCGCTTTCTCAAATTCGCTCACCAGGCGTTCCAGGTTGATTTCCTCCGCAACAATGCGGTAGGATTCGAGACCCATCCGGCGAAGCTGGGCAGCATCGCCCAGCGCCAGTTCCAGTTTGCGGGTCAGGTCATCCAGACTGCCAGGAACAAGCTGCCAGCCGTTGGCAGGGCTGACCAAGTCGGCCTGGGTGCCGTCGGCTTCAGCCGACATCACGGGCAAGGCGTGTGACATGGCTTGCTGCAGTGCCAGACCGCCGGTTCCCGGCAGGACAAACAAATCGGCCGCATCGAAAAGCGGGTCCAGCGTAATGCCGTGGCGGGCACCATAGAATTGCGCCTTTGGATAAATCTGGCGGGCCAGCGTTTCCAACTCGGCGCGGGCCGGTCCGTCGCCGACGATCCATAACGCAGGTTTGAGCTCGGCGGGCAATGCAGCGCAAGCGCGCAAGAGGAGGTCGACACGTTTGCGCGCCTGCAGCCGGCCAACAAACAGCACGGTTGGGCGTTCCTGGGCAAAACTTGTCGCGCGGACGGGCGGCGGGTTTACCGGACGTGGCGCAGCGGCATTGGGCGCAATGAAAATCCGGCCAACGGGAAAACCCGTGGAGCCATATTCAGCGGCGCCTTTTTTGCTATAGGTGAGGAGAGCGTCAAACTGGTTCAGAAACCTGCGGCGAAAAAGCGCGCGCGGTCCATTTTGACTGCCTGGGGCACCCAAACCCCAACCGATTACCTTCCGCCCGCAGGAATGCATCCATTTCACTGCTGCCGCTGTGCGTAAGTAGCGCGGGTTGGCCTCGACGATCAGCACCTGCGGCTGCCAGTTTTCCAGCCAGTCCAATAGGCCGCGCTGCCAACACAGCGAAAAGGGCAGGTGAATATTTTTTGCCGGGAACAGACGGGCATATTGCAGATCCGTGCTGCTTTCAATCATTTCAACCAGGCGCGGTTGGCCGGCAAAAACGCCCAGACCTTCCGGGCAGGCTTGCGCCAGCGCATCAAAGAGGGGCACGCGGTAGGCTGGAAGCACACGCTGTACCAGGCCCAATCGAAACGGGATGCTCATGGGGCAACAACCTTGACGGTGGAGCCCTGCGGCGTCTTTTCCACCTCGACCCGGGCCGGGAAGGCATCTTTTAATTCTTCCAGGTGGGTGATGACGAGTATCTTCTCAAAATCAGGTCTGACCAGGTTGATCGCCTCAATCAGGCGTTGGCGGCCATCGGCATCCTGGCTGCCAAAACCTTCATCGATCACCAGGGTTTGCAGCCGCGCGCCGGCACGTTGGGCGAGAACGCGGGAAAGGGCCAGGCGGATGGCGAAATTGACCCGGAATGCCTCGCCGCCTGAGAACATTTCATATTCGCGCGTGCCGGCAGCATCACTGATCAGAATGTCGAGCGTTTCTCTTTTGTCGTCGCGGTTCTTGTCTTTGTAATCGCGTTGCGTGGCAAAGCGTACCGACATGGCGCCCGAGCTCAAGCGGTCGAGAATTTCATTGGCCTGGGTTTCGATTTCGGGCAGCGCCTGTTCGATTAATAGCGCTGGAACGCCGTCCTTGCCAAAGGCGCGTTCTAGCATTTTAAGCTGGGCAATCTGGCGGGTGGTGGTGTCACGCTGGGCAGCGAGCACCTTTTGGCGGGCACGCACTGCTTTCAGCACTTCCACCTGCTGGTGGGCACCGCCCACCTGTAAGCGCAGTTGATTTTCGCGTTGCTGCAGGTCGCGCAGCTGGTCTTCGATACTGTTCAGGTCGGGCAGGGCAGCGGCATCGCTGCTGTAGCGTTGCTGTGCCTCAGCATACTGCGCTTCGAAAGCCGAAGCTTCTTTTTCATCGGCTTTCAGTTGTTTGGTGAGCGATGCAATTTCGCGTTCCAGCGGCGCCAGCGCTGCGCGGGCAGCTTCCAGCGCGCGCAGACGGTCCTGGCTGGCGCGGGTAGCCTGTTCTTCGCGGCGGAGCGCATCGTGAGCTGCGGCGTCGTATCCCAGGTCGCGCAGCGCGGCATCGAAACGGCTCAATTCAGCGCGGGCTTCATGCGCATAGTCTTCAGAGTCAATCAGGCGGTGCAGTTCGGTCAAACGCACTGCACCGCCAGCCTGCCAATCGGCAACCCGCCTGGTATTTTGATCGTGGTGGGCTTGAAGCGCAGCATGGCGAGCTTGCTGCTGTCGTAAGTCGACTTCCACCTGACGCAGGTCATTCACTTCTGCCGTAAGTTGTGCCAAAAGCGTGTTGTTATTGGCTACCAGTTGTTGATTCTGTCGAAAGCGGTCACCCATTTCCGTGCCCATTTGACGCAAATCTGCTATATGGGCTTGACGATCTTCGGGGCTGAGCGGTTGACCGCATAAAGGGCAGGTGGCGCCAGTGGATTGTTCAAGCCTTTCAATCCGCTCGCTTAATAAATTCATTTCATCCCGCAGACGTTTATTCTCGGCCTGAGCATCAGCCTGCTCTTGCACGCGCTGCTGTCTTTGTTCTTCCAATTCGCCCCGTTTATTTAGGCGGGCAGTAAGACGTTTCAATTCACTTTCACTGGCATGGAGCTTTGCGTCGAGTTCTTGCAGCTCTTGAGTAAGATCAGAGATTTGACGGCTCTGTAAATGTATCCCTGCCAGTTCCTGTTCAAGCCGGGCGCGCTCGGTTTGAATGGTGGTCACCGGAGCGGCACGCTGCTGCTGGTATTGATTGAAATTGGCGGCAAGCGCATCGCGGCGTTCCACCTCAGTGCGCAATTCCTGCCAGCGTTTGTAGTCAGCCTCGATCTCGACCGCGGCTGCAACCTGTGCCTGGTTGGCTGCCAGTTCACCGCGCCGCTCTGCGAGCAAGTCGCTGCGTTCCTGCCAGCGCTGCCTGGCAGAAACAGCCTGGTTTCGCATCAGGTCGACCATGGATTTTTGCTGTGCCAGCGCGGTCGCGCGGCTGCGTTCCGATTCCAGCAGACTCTCCTGCACCTTGCGCAGGTCGCCAGCCTGTGCCAGCGCTTCCTCCAATTGGCGCAGATTACTGCGGCGCTGCACTTCTTCGCCCAGTTCGGTGTTGATTTCTTCCAATTGCGCATCGACTGCGGTCAACTCATTTTCCTGGCGTTTGCGCCGCTCGGAGGCGGCATCGCGATAAACTTCCCACACTTCCAATCCCAAAACGTTGGTGAGGATGCGCTTGCGGTCGCCAGGACGCTGCTGGGCGAACTGATCAGCACGGCCCTGCAGGAAGAAGGAGGCATTGGTAAAGGTTTCATAATCCATGCGCAGCGTCTGAACGATGCGTTCTTCGGTTTCACGCACCGAGTGTTCGGTCATAGCCCGCCATTTTCCATCCTCTTCCTGCACGGTAAATTCAAGCAGGGTTGGCTTATTGGCGGTTTTTCCGCGTTGGATGCGGTAGCGGTGCCCTTCATAATCAAAAATGAAGATGACTTCAGCCGAACTGCCGATGCTGCTGTTGATGATGGCATCATCGCGTCGGCGTGCCTGTCCGAAGAGTGCCCAGGTAATCGCATCCAGCAGCGAGGATTTGCCCGCGCCATTTGCCCCCGAAATGCACGCCAGATCGAACTGGGTGAAATCGACGGTTACGGGTTGTTTGTAGGAGAGAAAGCCGGAAAGCTGCAGCGAAACTGGGATCATATTAGTCGCTTTCGTGGTGGACAGGACTGACTAAAACTTTATCGACGCGCCGGCCATCCATATCCATCACTTCGAAGCGGTAGTTTTCCCAATCGAAATGCTGGCCCGCGGAGGGAATGGAACCGATTTGGCTCATGACAAACCCGCCCAGGGTCTGATAACCGACATGGTCTTCTTCCGGCATATCCGGGAGGTCAAGCAAATCCTTGAATTCGTCGATCGCCAGCAGCCCGTCCAGAAGCCATGTGCCGTCTTCCCGCTGCACGACTTGCGGTTCATCGGTTTCGCCTTCGGTCGGGATGTCGCCGACAATGGCAGTGAGAATATCGTAAAGCGTGACCATGCCGAGCAGGCCGCCGTATTCGTCAATCACCAGGGCAGCATGTACGCCCGAACTCTTGATCATTTCAAGCACCTTGAGGGCAGGCATGCTGTCTGGAACGAAGATCGGCGGCACCATCAATTCTTCGATATTCGCCTGCCCTTTGCCGGTATGGTAAATCAGCAAATCGCGCGCCTGCAGGATGCCGACCACATTATCCAGGCCGCCGGCTGCCACCGGGAAACGGGTGTGACGGCTCTCCAACACCTGGCGCAACAGATCCTCATAGGGTTCGTCCAAATCCAGCCATTCGATCTCGGTCCGTGGGGTCATAATGGCATCGATATACCGTTCACCCAACCGGAAGACGCTTTCGACCATATCCTGCTCGGCGACTTCAAAAACGCCAACTTGCGTGCCTTGTTCCATTAAGACTTTGATCTCTTCTTCAGTGACGGGCGGTTCATCGGAGGGCTTAATGCCCAGCAGACGCAGTCCGGCATCCGTCGAGGCGCTTAACAATGACACCAGCGGCGCAGCCAGGCGTGAAAGCGAACGCATCGGCCGGGCAATCGAAAGGGCGATTTTTTCAGGGTTGTTCATTGCCAGCCGCTTGGGAATGAGTTCACCGATGACCAGGGTGAAATAGGTCGTCAGGATCACGACCACTGCCAGGGCAACCCCGCCCGCATAAGGCGCCAGCCAGGTAATTTTAATCAATTGGGTTGCCAACCGTTCGGCCAGCGTGGCGCCGCCCAGGGCGCCAGTCAGCACGCCAATGAGGGTAATGCCGATTTGAATGGTGGACAACAGCCGGTTGGGGTTTTCCGCCAGTTCCAGGGCTTCTTTTGCTGCCAGGTCGCCTTCGTCGGCGCGCTGCTGCAGCCGGACTTTGCGGGCTGAGACCAGGGCAATTTCAGTCATGGCAAAAACGCCGTTGGCAATCAGCAGTAGAAAAATAATTAAGATTTCAATCAGGGCCATAGCGGAATTCTCAATCGGTGGATGTTTGCACGGCGGCTGCCAGCATTTCAGCGGCTAATTTTTGCAGTTCTTCAGCCTCTTCGGGTTGGCTGTGAAGGCTCTTCCAATACAAATCCAGCAGTTCAAGCGGCGACAGGCTGCTGATGGTTTGATCGCCGGCCAGGCGGACTCGGTTTTCCATTTGCGGCCGGCGCAGGAAGTGAAATTCGAAAGCGGTTTCAGCCCGGCGGCGCAGTTCGCCTTCGTCAAGCAGGGCTTCGTATTCGCGCGGGTAAACGACCGTCAAACGTACTACGGCATCCCGCAATTCTTCCGGGTCGGCCAGGGCCGCCAGGCATGCTGGCATCAACGCGTCGGCTGAATCCACTTTGACAGTGCGGTCGATGAAACGCCGTCCAGTCAGTTTTCGCCACTCGATGCGCGTATCCTTGCCGTTTTCAACATGGGCAATTACAAACTTCTTCTCATCGGCCGCTTCTCCAAAATCGACTCGCTCGATGGAGCCTGGATAAACCACCGGCGGCTGGCTGCCCTCATTCAAGTTTTGCGCTTTGTGAATATGACCGAGCGCCACGTAGGAGAATCTGGGGTTGCGTACCAGCGAACCGGAGAGCACCAAATCGCCGCCCAACATCACGCTGCGTTCGCCGCCGTAAAGCGCCCCTTGCACAGAAGCGTGCGCGGCAAGAATCAATGGCAGGTCGGTTCGCGCTGTTTCAACCATCGCGTTCATCACGCGGATGATTTGGTCTTCCATTTTTTCGAAGATGTCACTGGTCTGCTCGCTGGAAATCTCCTGCGCGCTTATGAAAGCGGATCGGTTGATCCACGGCAGCGTGATGATTTGCAGCGGCAAGCCGAAAAGCTCATCCGGGCCGAGCAGTTCTGGCTTGCGTGAAACGCGCACAAACGGCACTTGCAGCGTTTCAAATTCCTGCAAAGCATGGGCGCGGCCGTAGGCAGGCGAAAGATCGTGGTTTCCGACCAGCAGCAAAGTGGGCAATTTCGCTTCTGACAGTCGCATGATGCGTTTGCCAAATTCGCGTTGAAAAGTCGGCACAGGCGTGCGGTCGCGGTAGGCATCGCCGGCGAAGATCACCAGATCGGCATGCTCCTGGACGGCAGTATCGACAATCGTATCAAGCGATTTGAGAAAATCCAGCACGCGGATGGGCAATCCGCTGGCCGGGTCGCGCTTTCCCTGGCTGACCATATCAATGTGGGCATCGGCGAAGTGAACGATTTTCAATGCAAAACCCCCGTTAAGGTTGAATTCCCAGTTCCTGTGCCAAGGCAGTACAGGGCGCAAACCCTTCATGATACTTTAAACAGGTCTGTACGTCTTCAACCGCCCCGCCGGTTTCTCCAATGGCAACCCGCGCCATTGCTCGCCAGTAAAAACTTTCTTCCAACGCCGGTTCATCGTCTTTGACCACTGCGATGGAATTATTGGTGGCAAGTTGGATCACGTCGCTGTACCGGCCGGTGTAGTAATAAGCAAAGTATGGGCCGGTCTCATACCAGAGGATGCGGTAAGGGCGCAGGGTGAGGTCATCAGGAAGCATGTTGTAGGCCGCCAGCGCACTGTCATAAGCCTTGGCCGCGCCGCTGAAATCCTGCAGTTTCACCAGGTTGGTGCCGTAGTTGTACCAGGCAAAGAATTGATCCACGCCTTCGGATTGATAGATCTGTGCTGAGGATTTTTCCAGCGCGGCGAGAATGTTGGCAGTTGCGTCCGCATCCGTGCCCAGCAGCGTCATGACTTCATTTTCCTTGTCAGGCGGGTAGACCAATACGTAAGAATAATTGAACGCAAGCCATTCCTCTTCGAGTAAATCATAGGAGACTTCGTTATTTTCTTTGATGTAGGAATCCTGGACGATGAAGATTTTTTTCGCATCGTCATAGCCGGTGATCACATTGTAATGGCCCATCCAACTAATGCGCCCATTCAGGTCGCGGGTGCGGAACCCTTTTTCAATCAGCAAAGGATATCCGGCGGCCAAAAAACGCTTGATTAATTCCTGGCTGCCGCCCACACGTTCCAGCGCTTTTAGATTAGTGTAGGTATTTACGTAGTCCACCAATTCATACGGCATGACATTTTTATCTTTTGCGAAGGGCTTGAGAGCCGGGCCAAGTTCTGTCACCTTACCCTGCCAGCCCCAATAGCTCAATGCCATAAACAGGTTGGCGGGCGCACAATAGTTGAAATAGCCGTGTTGGGTTTGATAGATAACCCCCGTTAACCGGATAGAAGCTGGCAGCGGCGTGGCAGTCAAGGTCGGCGCCGGCGGCAGGGCGGTGGCTTCCGGCGGAGTGGCGGTTACAGCCACCGTCGCGCTCGGTTGGAGGGTTGGCAACTCGGGCGTAAAGGCGGCAGAGGTGGAAGATAAAGAAAAATCGACTTTTTCCGGAGGATTGAGGATAAAACGCAGCCAGGTGAGCGCGTTATCTACGCGCCAGATTACGCGGTCGCGCACCGGCGGCAGACTCATCGCCAGGCCGGCCAACAGCGCCAGGATTGCCAGAGTAATTAAAACCTTCTTCAAAACCGAATTCATAAGAGGATTATAACATTTTCTCCCAGGCCTCCAGGAAGGCGCGGATGCGTGAAAACGGAGTATAATTGGCCTTCCCGGGCAGCCAAACAGCGGCCGGAGTAGAGAAGATTTTGGTTCGTGAGGGCAATTTGGTCAAAAAAGTTGGCAGCCGAGAGGCTGAACATGAGGGCGAACAAACCATCTGGGTGGCGGTTTTACTGCACGGTGATTCCGACGGGATTAATGCCGGCGAACTGGTCTCAGCATTTGCCGATAATGAAGAACAGGCGCGCAGCCAGATGCGGAAATTCTTTCAGGACGATGAAGAGACCGGTGATTTTACGCTTTTGGCAGCCATCAAACCAATGGATGAAATCATTCAATTCGCCGTGGTTGGTGATCAAAGCACGGTCTGGCTGCCGTTGGAAAAACGCAACCGGATTCATTAACGCTATGGTATAATCCCCAGCAAATTACCTTTTATGTTCAATTTATTAACAAAAAACCCTGGCAGGTCCTGACCACCAGGCATTTATCTTTGATCTTTGAAAGTGAAAAACTATTTATGGAACAATATATGCGGGACCTTCCCAATCAGTTCAGCTTGCCGCGTCGCATCAGCCGCCTTGGCCAGCTTGCCTACAACCTGTGGTGGGTATGGAATCCTGAAGCTCAAATGCTTTTTGCACAAATCAACAAACCGTTGTGGGATTCGTTGAACCACAACCCCGTGGCTTTTTTGTGCAAGGTTGAACGTTCGCTGTTAAATGCAGTTACGAACGACAGGTATTATCTTGAATTTTACGACCGCGTGATCAAGAATTTTGACAGTTACATAAACGCGACAGATACCTGGTATGCCACAACCTATCCAAAGGGAAAGGACAAACAGGTCGCATACTTTTCATTTGAATTCGGCCTGCATGAATCGCTGCCGGTTTACGCGGGTGGTCTGGGCGTGCTGGCCGGAGACCATTTGAAAGAATCCAGCGACCTGGGCATTCCGTTGGTTGCCGTTGGCTTCATTTATAACCAGGGATATTTTGCCCAACATATCACTGAAGATGGCTGGCAGGAAACACGAAATCAATTCCTTGATTTCGATCAAATGCCGGTCGTGCCCGTTTTGGATAAAGATGACAAGCCGCTGATGATCTCGGTGGAACTCCCTGGCCGCAGCGTTTATGCGCGCATTTGGGAAGTGCGCGTCGGCCGGGTCATGCTTTACCTGTTGGATACCAACCTGGATGAAAACAACAACGGCGATCGCCAGCTGACCGCCCGCCTTTACAGCAATGATCTTGAAGTGCGTATTTCGCAGGAAATTTTGCTAGGCATGGGCGGTGTTAGGGCTCTACGATTGTTGGGCTATCACCCGAATGTCTGGCATATGAACGAAGGCCATTCAGCCTTTCTTGCCGTTGAACGCGCCCTGGAATTGGTCCGCAAAGGCCAAACCTTTGACCAGGCTGCCGCTGCCATCAGCAAATCGAATGTTTTCACCACCCACACGCCCGTCCCGGCCGGCAACGATCAGTTTCCGATCTGGCTGATTGATAAATATTTTGCCCAGGTATGGCCTGAGCTCAACCTGACCCGCGACCAGTTCGTTGAACTGGGACACCTGAACCAACCCTGGGGTGAATCATTCTGCATGCCGGTGTTGGCGCTCAAACTTTCCGATTACCGCAATGCGGTTTCCGAATTGCACGGGCAAGTTTCACGCCGTATGTGGAATTGGATTTGGCCGAAGAAACGCGTCGATGAAGTTCCCATCACCCATATTACCAATGGCGTTCACACGGGTACCTTCATGGCACGCCGGTTGCGGCTGCTCTTTGACCGCTACCTGGGTGCCGATTGGATGAAACACATCGACGATCCCGAAATGTGGGCGCAGGTCGAAAACATTCCAGATGGCGAACTTTGGCAGGTGCGCCGCCACCTCAAACGCAAGCTGGTGGTGTTTGCCAACGAACGCACCCGTTCCCTCTGGCAGGGCGGTAGCATTACCCCTGCTCAGGTGGTTGCGGGCGGTCTCTTCCTGGAACCCTATTCTTTAACCATCGGATTTGCCCGCCGTTTTGCCACCTATAAACGTGCCAACCTGATCTTCCGTGATTACGACCGACTGCTTCGCATCATTACCAATTATGCACGCCCGGTGCAAATTGTCTTTGCTGGCAAGGCTCATCCAGCCGATGAACCAGGAAAACTGATCATTCAACAGGTCTACCGGGCGGTGAAAGATTCAAAATCCGGCGGCCGCCTGGTATTCCTGGAAGATTACGATATGAATGTGGCTCGCTTCTTGGTGCAGGGCGTGGATGTCTGGATGAATACACCGCGCCGGCCGAACGAGGCTTCCGGTACCTCCGGCATGAAGGCAGCGATCAATGGGGTACTGAACTTTTCGGTCCTGGATGGCTGGTGGCGCGAAGGGTTTAACGGTAAGAACGGCTGGGCGATTGGTGATGACCAAGAATCCGACAACCCCCAACAGCAGGATGATGCTGATGCGGAGCACCTGTACAATACCCTGGAGAATGAAATTATTCCCCTGTATTATGAAAACCGCACAGCCGATAACTTGCCAATCGAATGGATCGATCGCGTTAAGGAATCAATCCGCACCCTGGCGCCGATATTCAGCACCCGCCGCATGGTAAAAGAATACATGACCGAAATGTATGAGTCTGCTATACGGGCCGAAGGCAAATAACCGGCCAGAAGGAGTAGGCAGGCATGGAAGCGATTTTTACAGTGGAGTCCCTGCTGGGGGCATTGTTGATCTTTGTACTGCGCATCGGCGACATGAGTCTGGATACGATCCGGGTCTTGTTCGTGGTGCGCGGGCGAAAAGGTCTGGCCTGGGTATTGGGATTCTTCCAGGCGCTCATTTTTGTTGTGGCTATCAGCTCGGTGCTTTCCAATTTGAACAACCTCTTCAATGTCCTGGGTTATGCCGCCGGTTTTGCCACCGGTAACGTGGTTGGGATGTTGATTGAAGAGCGTATGGCGCTGGGACATATCCATTTGACCATATACAGTTCGACGCGCGGGGCGGCCGTTGCTGAAGCGCTGCGCAAGGACGGCTTTGGGGTCACCGAAGTGGCCGGACGCGGCAAAGACGGCACGGTCACGGTGCTGCACTGCAGCGTGCTGCGAAAAAAGGTGGATGCGGTTGAAACAATTGTGCTTGAGGAAGATCCAAGCGCGTTTATCACGACCTCAGATGTGCGCCAGGTAAGGCGCGGCTTCTGGCGGGCGTAAAGAAGGGCAGCGAAGGAACCGGCGGGGTTTTCTCAAACATCGGAGAAAACCCCGTTTTTATGTGACTATAATGAAGTCGATGGACAAGTGTCTGCTCGGAATTGACCTGGGAACCTCCGGACTGAAAGCAGCCGTGCTGGATGAAAAAGGTCTGCTGCTCGCTTCAGCTGGCAAGGAATACGCCATCAACTCGCCGCATCCAGGCTGGGCGGAACAAAATCCGCACATCTGGTACGATGCTGCCTGCATCGCAGTGCGCCAGGCGTTGTCCGCAGCCAGCCTGCGCGCTGAGCAGGTGGAAGCAGTCGGGTTGGCTGGGCAGATGCACAGCCTGGTTTGCCTCGATGAGCGCGGCGCGGCAGTGAGACCTGCTATTCTATGGGCGGACCAGCGCAGTAAAGTGCAAGTGGATAGGGTCACTGGGCAATTAGGACGGGAAGAATTGGCTGCCTGTGCGGGCAACCCGATTGCGGCGGGTTTTGCGTTGTCATCCTGGTTGTGGCTGCTTGAAAACGAACCCGGGACCGTCCTGCACACGCGCTGGCTGCTGCAGCCCAAGGATTTTCTGCGTTTCCAGTTCACCGGCGTGATAGGCAGCGAACCCAGCGATGCCTCTGCCACGCTGTTATTCGACCCCCATATCCGCGCGTGGAGTCCGGCGCTGCTCAAAATCGCCCACTTGAGCACTGATCAAATGCCGCCGCTGGGTGCGTCGGCCGACATCTGCGGTGGGCTCACTCGCCAGGCAGCCTCTGACCTGGGATTGAGAGTGGGTACGCCGGTGGTGTTTGGCGGGAGCGATCAGGCCGTGCAGGCACTGGGGCAGGGTATCATCGAACCTGGACAGGTATCGGCCAGCATTGGAACCGGCGGGCAGTGGTTTGCGCCGCTAGCGCAGCCTGTCCATGATCCACTATTGCGGCTGCATCTGTTTTGTCACGTGCTGCCATCCCTTTGGCACCTGGAGGCCGCCATGCTTACGGCTGGATTGTCGCTGCGCTGGCTGCGCGATCAGATTCTGCCGGTCAGCAGCTATGCCGAATTGGCAGATGCTGCTGCGGGGGTTGAAGCCGCGCTTGATGGTCTATTCTTCCTGCCCTATCTGGCCGGGGAACGCACCCCGCATATGGATCCTGGTGCGACGGCTGCCTTTATCGGACTGACACTGCGCCACGGACGGCCAGCCCTTGCGCGCGCTGTGATGGAAGGTGTGGTGTTTGCCATGCGGCAAGGCCTGGATTTGCTGGGAGAGCTCGGCGTCCGTCCTGAGGCGGTGCTGTCCAGCGGCGGGGCAAATCGGCATCCCCTTTGGCTGCAGCTGCAGGCCAACATCTCCAATCTTCCCATTCTGCCCGCTGCCAACCCAGAAGCCACCGCCCGCGGCGCGGCTCTACTGGCCGGTGTGGGCAGCGGACATTTTACCAGTTTCATGGATGCAATCCACACTGTGCCAGCGCCTGCTTCAGCAATCCTGCCCGATCCGGGCGCAGTGGAAAAATACGATCGCGCCTATCACGATTTTAAGCAGCTTTACCCGGCATTGAACCCCAGACAGAAAAATTAGAAAAGCTGGCAGAATGGAGATGGGGAAAAACCCCGCCATGGACGACAGTCCTTGAGGAAATTGGGACGCTGCCGCATATTCGATCCATATCCTGTGGCATGAACGGCTTTATAGCTGGTAAGGGACCTCGACAATTACTACGCCGGGTTTGAAGAGCAGGGCAAAACGCAGCAACAAGGCAGTCTGATTGTGCAGCAAGTTCTCCCACCAATGGGCCGGGACAAATTGCGGTACCACGATGGTTAGCATTTCATTGGGCTGCCTTGAGTTGCGAATCTTTTCAATGTAATCCAGTACCGGCTCGATCAATTCGCGGTAAGGCGATTCCAGGATCACCAGGCGCGTACCCTCACCATAGGTATCCCATTTCGCCCGGACTTTCTCAGATTCGGCATGGTCCACTGAGACGTGCAATGCAGTCACGTCCGGACCCAGTGAGCGGGCATAGTTCAATGCCACCAATGACCCGCGATGAACACCGGCAATCAAGACAACCACCCGGTGGCGGCCAATCCGGGGAGAGGCGCTGAAGTTCTCCAGTGATAATTTCTTCGCCACGTCTTTGTAATGGCGGTGGATGGTAAAAAATGTGGTGACCAGCACCGGGATTAGGAAAATGATGATCCAGGCGCCATCCATGAATTTAGTGGCAGCAAAGACGATCATGACGGTAAATGTGCAAATTGCGCCAAAACCGTTGATGAACATCTTCGTCTTCCAGCCCTGGTCGAATTTGATCACCGACCCCGGTTCGACGATCTCCTCATCAGGTTTCAGGTGACCGGATTTCCACCAGCGGCGCGCCATGCCCGTCTGTGAAAGTGTGAAGGAAAGGAAAACGCCGATGGCATACAGCGGGATCAAGCGGGTGACGCTGGCCTGGAACAGGATGATCAATAACGAGGCCAGGGCGGCCAGCGCAACAATGCCCCAGGAGTAAACCAGCCGGCTGCCGCGGAAAGTCATCTGGCGCGGTAAGAATCCATCACCGGCGTGCAGTGCACCCAACCGCGGAAAATCCGCGAAGGCCGTATTGGCAGCCATGATCAAGATGACGGCTGTTCCGGCAATGATGGCGAGATACAGGATGTCCTGTCCTCCGTAAACTGTACGGGCCAGCTGCGAGATGATCGTTTCCCCCTCGGACGGCACAGCGCCAATCTTGCCAGCCAGGAAGGAAATGCTTAAGAACAACGTACCCAGGATGGCGGACATCCAGATCAGAGTAATGCCGGCGTTTTTGCTGCGCGGTTCGCGAAAGGCGGTAATGCCATTTGAAATGGCTTCGATGCCAGTCAACGCCGAAGTGCCGCTGGAAAAAGCGTGCAATAGCAGGAAGGGAGCCACAACGCCCAGTGTACCCACGACTGAAAAAGCTGGGGGATTGACCACCATGCCCAGGGAGCCGCTCAGGTAACGCACCAGGCCCAAACCAACCGTCAATACCATGGTAACGACGAAGAAATAGGTCGGGATGGCAAAGACTTTGCCGGATTCTTTCACACCGCGCAAGTTCATCACCATGATGAATAACACCATGATGACAGCGATGGTGACTCGGGCAGCCTCCAGGCGAGGAAAAGCTGAAATGATCTGGGCTACACCGGATGAGATGGAAACAGCCACGGTCAGAATGTAATCGGTCAGCAGTGCAGCTCCTGCGGTTTGGGCAGGTAATTCCCCCAGATTATCGCGTGCAACGATATATGCGCCGCCGCCACCTGGATAGGCGTGGATGGTCTGTTCGTACGAGATGGTGACGATGATCATCAGGGTGACAATTGCCATGGAGATGGGGAAGACGTATGACATTGCCCCGGCTCCGGCAACGGCCAGGATCATCATGATTTCCTGGGTGGCATAAGCGGTGGATGAGAGTGCATCTGAGGCAAAAACCGCCAGGCCGACCGTCTTATTGATCGTTTGATGCGGTGCATCAGCGGTCTGCAAGGGGTTGCCAATCAACCAATTACGCAGGGTTTTCTTTGGAAGCGTTTGTACTGCTTCTTGATAGATGGTTGCATTTACAGTATTTTCGAGTCGCATTGTTCGATTTCCATTAAACCTTCGGCAGCCGGTTCCAGGCGATCAGGGCACCGAACTCAATACTCATCGTTAAAAGAAGCAAAGTAATTCGTGCAACTCCATCAACGGTACGATCGATTTGGATTTCCAATAGGCTGAATATGACCAGGATCGCTATGCAAACAACCCAAAACAACAAGCCTAGCAACCATTGCCGGACTCTTTCCTGGCCGGGATGGTAATACCCGCTGATGGTCTGGCAGTGAATTTGGAGCGCTTCCTCCAGATAATCCTGCATGCTCACCGCTTTAAGGAAACCTGCTTTAACGCTCTGTTCAGCCTGGCAAATCAATGCATCGCCGGGCTGATAGGTATTGCGAAGGGCATTTAGCCAGTTATCTCTTGAGACCAATTTGGAAGAGACATGTGTTGGCTCACCGACTGTGGCGGCAACCATGGTTGCCATGCGCCTGGATACGTCCAATGGATTGGTTTCATCTTCCAACAGGGTCAGATACAGCACATCGTACTGTTTCAGACCGGTCATCCAATTGATCTGATGTGCCAGTTTTGTGTTACCGGCCAGACTCTCCGGCAGCAGGACAATCAGGCGCTTCTTTTCAGGGATATCAATGAATTCCATATCACTCTCCTTACTCATAGGAGAGTATAGGGAATAGCCATAAATGGCTCACAAAGAATGACGAAAACTTATAAGGAAATAATAAAGATTATATGGAATATTGTTTATTCGGTTGTGCGAAAACGGTAACCGATGCCTGGCTCGGTGAGCAAAATTTGAGGTTCGTCGGGGTTTGATTCCAGTTTCTTGCGCAATTGACCTATATAAACACGCAGGTATTCCACGTGGTCCAATTCAGCAAAGCCCCACACCTGGGTCAAAATGGCCTGATGAGTCAACACGCGATCTGGGTGAGCCGCCAGATAGGATAACAACTTGAATTCGGTCACAGTCAGGCGAAGCTCATTTCCATCGCGGGTGACGATGTGACTTGCCAGATCGATGGTTACCGGTCCGGCTTTGATATTTCTTTTATTTGCGCCCTGCGACTGGTCGGAATGGCGCAAACCAACCCGGATGCGCGCCAACAGCTCTTCGATACCAAAGGGTTTGGTCAGGTAATCATCTGCGCCTTTATCCAGGGCAGCCACTTTGTCCTTTTCATTGTCGCGCACCGAAAGGACGATGATTGGCACGCGGGACCATTCGCGGATTTGTTCACACACCTGAATGCCGTCCATATCCGGAAGGGTTAAATCGAGGATGATCATATCCGGCGGCTGGGCTACAGCCAGCGCCATGCCCTGTTCGCCAGTAGTGGCGGCCGCAACCTGAAAATGGTTGGCAATCAGAATCGTTTTCAAGGCGCGCAGAATCTGAGGCTCGTCGTCAATCACCAGAATTACAGGATCTTTATTCATCGATGGTTTCCTGTGGATATTTCGGCAGCACACCGTCAAGCGATAGCGGCAAAGTGAAGTGAAAAACGAAATGCTCGGGCTGGTTTTCCGCCCAGATTCGTCCGCCATGAGCCTCAATGATGCCCTTACAAATCGACAGACCCAATCCCGTACCCGTGATACGATCGGCGGCAGTGACGCGGTGGAACTTGTCGAAGATACGCTCCAGGTGTTCGACGGGAACCGATGGACTGTGATTTGAAACCTGGACGTGCATGAAATCGCTGTCTACGTTCGCCTTCAATTCGATGGTGGTATTCACCGGGGCGTATTTGACGCTGTTACTGATTAGATTGGTAAATACCTGCTCCATCATGACATAATCTGTGGGCACGAGAGGAAGATTCTGCGCGAAATCGATTTCCAACAGATGATCCTGCAACTGCTTGTGCATCTTCGTCGCCACGCCTGCAACAATCTCACCAATTGCATTCCATTTCTTTTGCGGTTTCATTGCGCCTGACTCAATGCGCGACATATCCAACAGGTTTCCAACCAGCAGGTTGAGATGGTCAGTTTCTTCTTCGATTGTGGCCAACAAATCTTCGCGAGCCGCAATATTCCAATCCACTGCTCCGCTGCGCAGGCTGGAGACGGAGGCTTTGATGGCCGCCAGGGGTGAGCGAAGTTCATGCGAGACGGAATTGAGCAGGGATGATTTCAGTTGATCACTTTCTTCCAGCACACGGGCTTTATTTTCACTTTTTGCCAACCGGATACGTTCCAACGAGAGTGCGCCCTGGCTGGTATATGCCTCTAAAAGCCGAATTTCCTGGGCGGATAATTGTGCCGACGCCTGCCATAATCGCATTACCCCTTCCTGACCGCGGGCTGTTTTGAGCGGAAGGTTGAAAAAAGGAGGAGTCGAGAACTGGTCAGAATTGTTCGGCGCAACCGCCGTTACAGCGAGGCCTCCGCTGCCATTTCCAATGGCAACTTCCACGCGGTTGGATTGGAATGTCTCCTGGGTGTGATTTGCCAACGCCTGCGCAATACTATTGGTTTCTTGCAGGCTGGCCAGGGCGGAAATCAACTCATACATGCGGGTGGCTTCCCACTCACGGGAACGTGCCAATCGCACCCCTTCGCGCGCCTGCCCGATGAGCTGGCTCATCACCACGGAGACGATCAGGAAGATGATCAACGTGATCAAATCCTGGGTTTTGTGAACTTGAAAGGTGAAATAAGGCTGTATAAAGAAATAGTTAAAGGAAAGAAAAGCCAGAAATCCGGCCAGGACTCCCGGTGTCAATCCCCAAAAAACAGTGCTGAGAATGACCGGGAGCAAATAGAGCAAGGTGATCAGTTGAATTTCAAGATAGGGCTCGATTGGTTTGAGAATCAGCGTGGTGACGGCCACGCTAAAAACCGCAGCCAGGTGCCGTAATAATATCGAGATGAATGGGTTTCTAAGCAAGGATTTCATTAAAGCGTTGATTCTTTACCAATCCTCATGGCTATTTCCTGCCATGGTTGTTAATGATGGGGCAGGAGGTGAACATTTGAAGGGTTTCCAGAACGACCCTTGGTCCTTTACAGTGGTTTGTTGCTGGCTTATCCCACCCGCCGGACTTTAAGCCGTACGCCTTCGATTGCGACCACCTCAACGATGGTATGGGGTTGAATGGGTCCTTCGGAAGGATCAACCAGTGCTGCACTCCACAATTCCCCGCCCACCTGTACAGTCCCGCTTGGGTTGAGCGGCGAACGAACCTGCCCGCGTTTGCCAATCAGGGTCTGCTGGCCGGTCCTTACGGGTGCCCTCATTGCCCGCACCGCAAAGGAGATGATTATGGAGAAACTCAATGCCATGAATAGACCCGTGCCGATGACCAGCGGGATGGAAAGCCGCGGCAAGCCGGGAATGCGGATGGAATTGAACAGGATTAACGCACCGGCGATGAAGGATCCAATGCCTGCCGCGGTCAATGCGCCGTGGGTAGGCGCTTTGACATCGACGATAAAGAGGACAAAGGCCATCAGCAGGAATATCAAGCCGAACCAGTTGACTGGCAGCACGCCCAGGCCGTAAATGGAAAGTAATAAACACACGCCGCCAATGAAACCAGCCACCCAGCCGCCCGGGCTGGAAAGCTCGATCAGTATTGCCTGTACGCCGATGGTCAGCAGCAGGAATACCACGTTCGGGTTGATTAGAAACCCCAGAATTTGCTCGATAAGGGTGTTCGGGACAGTATATGGGACTGCGCCGGCCGTGTGCAGTGTGAAAGGTTGATCGAGCACCTGCACGGTTTTGCCATCGGCAATCTTCAGCAGGGATTGCAGATCAGGTACGATCCAATCGATCATCCCGGCATCCAGGGCTTCATTGGCTGAAAAAGCGCGTGCTTCTTCGACGGCAGATTCGGCTAATTGCGTGGCGCTGTCCGGGCGGCGTCCGGCCGTCAACGTGCGCACGGTGGCTTTCATGGCCTCTTTTTCTTTGGCCGCCATGGTCGTTTCCAGGTTTTCACCCTGGCTGCCCACCGGGCTGGCTGCACCGATCATGGTTTCGGGCGCCATGGCAGCAGCGTGCCCGGCCAGCGTGATGATGGTTCCGGCGCTGGCAGCCATTGCGCCGCGCGGAGTTACATAGACAATGACCGGTATTCCGCTGGCGCGCAATAGGCCGACGATGCGGGTCATCTGGTCGAGCTGACCGCCAGGCGTGTTTAACTCTAAAATGACCACATCCGCATTACGGTCACTCGCGATTTTGAGTCCGCGTTCGATATAGGTAACCATTACCGGTGTTACCGCGCCTTCGGCATGCAGAACCACGGCTGTCGGGGTTTCAGCGCTGGTTTGTGCCTGCACCAGCCCAATGGGCAGCAACAGACAGCTCAAGAGCAGCCATATAGTCGCGAAACGAAGAATGTACTTGTGCAACGGGTAAGTAATCATAATTAACGACTCCCAATAAGATTATAGCGTACTCGCCCGGGTTTCATATTGACAATAATCTTACCCAACGTTAATACAAATCTTTTATCGCAGCGGTATCCTTTTCACTATACAAGAACTATTTCGGTTTAGGAGGGATATTTCCCATGTCAAAAGTTATCGGAATTGACCTTGGAACAACCAACAGCGTTGTTTCAGTTATGGAAGGCGGCGATCCGGTTGTGATTACGACCGCCGAAGGTTCGCGGCTGCTGCCTTCAGTTGTGGCGTTCAATAAGAACGGCGAACGCCTGGTTGGCCAGACGGCCAAACGGCAATCGGTAGTGAATTCTGAAAACACGGTTTATTCCATCAAACGTTTGATGGGACGCCGTTATGAAGAGGTGGAAGCTGAGCGCAAGATGGTTTCCTATCCGGTGGTACGCGGTGCGGCTGGCGATGCGCGGGTGAAGATTCCGCAAACCAACCACGAATACACGCCGCAGGAAATTTCGGCCATGATCCTGGCTAAATTGAAGACCGATGCCGAAGCCTATTTGGGCGAACCGGTTACGCAGGCAGTTATTACCGTACCGGCTTATTTCAATGACAGCCAACGGCAGGCCACCAAAGATGCCGGCAAGATCGCCGGCTTGGAAGTGCTGCGCATCATCAATGAGCCGACTGCTTCCGCGCTGGCTTATGGCCTGGACAAGAAGAAGAACGAAAAGATCCTGGTGTTTGACCTGGGCGGCGGTACGTTCGACGTTTCAGTATTGGAAGTCGGCGACGGTGTCTTCGAAGTCAAATCGACCAGCGGCGACACCCACCTGGGCGGAGATGACTGGGATCAGCGCATCGTCAATTGGGCGGCGGAAGAATTCAATAAACAGGAAAGTGTGGACCTGCACAATGACCGCCAGGCGCTGCAGCGGCTGCGTGAGGCGGCTGAAAAAGCCAAAATTGAACTCTCCAGCATGATGGAGACGGAGATCAACCTGCCGTACATTACTGCCGACGCCAGCGGTCCGAAACATTTGCAGCTTCGCTTAACCCGCGCGAACTTTGAGCAAATGACCGCTGATCTGTTGGAACGCACCCGCGCTCCGTTCGAATCATCCTTAAAGGATGCCGGATTAAACGCTAAAGGCATCGATGAAGTTGTTTTGGTCGGCGGCTCCACCCGCATGCCCATGGTTCAAGACCTGGTGCGTAAATTGATCGGCAAAGAGCCGAACAAAGGCGTCAACCCGGACGAGGTGGTGGCGATTGGTGCGGCCATTCAGGCCGGCGTGCTTTCCGGCGAGGTAAAAGATATTCTTTTGCTGGATGTAACGCCGCTTTCGTTGGGCGTTGAAACCCTGGGTGGCGTGATGACACGCATTATCGAACGGAATACCACAGTACCAGTACGCAAGAGCCAGATCTTCTCGACGGCTGAGGATAACCAATCAGCAGTGGATATTCACGTGCTGCAGGGCGAGCGCCCGATGTCAACAGACAATAACAGCTTGGGCCGCTTCCGTTTGGACGGCATTCCCCCGGCGCCGCGCGGTCTGCCGCAAGTTGAAGTGACCTTCGATATCGATGCCAACGGCATTCTTAACGTCTCCGCCAAGGATCAGGCTTCCGGCAAGGAGCAGCGCGTTACTATCACAGCGTCGACCAACCTGAACAAAACGGATATCGAGCGCATGGTGGAAGATGCCAAGAAGAACGAGGCGCAGGATAACCGCCGTAAAGAATTGGTGGAAGCCCGCAATCAGGCGGATAACGCTGCCTACCAGGTGGAAAAGAGCCTGCGCGATACGGCCACCGTACCGGCTGAATTGCGTGGAGAAGCTGAAAATGCCGTGCGCGATTTGCGCCAGGCTGCCGGTGGAGAGGATTTGAACCGCATCCGCAGCCTGACGGAAAAAATGCAGCAGCTCTATTCTCAGATCTCTCAGGTTGCCCAGCCGGCTGGTCAGGGGCAGGGCGACCCAGGCGGGAATAGCCAGGACGGCAACTCCTCCGACGGGGGCAACCCTGGCAAACCTGAAGGAGAAGTCGTGGACGGTGAATTCCGCCAGGCATAAGCCTTTAGGACCTGGAACAAACAAAACGGCGAGCTATTTGGCCCGCCGTTTTTTGGGTTATTGATGGATTGAATTACCCGAATTATGCGTGAACCAATGTGCCCACGGGTTCGCCAATCAGCGCCTTGCGCAGGGCAGAGTTATCCCACAAATTTAGCACCAGGATGGGCAATTTGTTTTCCATGCAGAGCGAAACGGCGGTGCTATCCATCACTTCCAGCCGGCGGTTGAGGGTATCGATATAGGTCAGCTCATTGAATTTGATGGCTGCTGGATTTTTCTTCGGATCGCTATCATAAACGCCGTCGACCTTGGTGGCCTTGATCAGCACATCCGCTCCGATTTCCATGGCACGCAGCGCGGCGGCGGTGTCGGTGGAGAAGTACGGGTTGCCTGTGCCGCCACCGAAAATGACCACGCGGCCTTTCTCGAGATGGCGGATGGCGCGCCGGCGGATATAGGGCTCGGCTACCGAACGCATTTCAATGGCTGATTGAACACGCGTCCAGACGCCCAGTCCCTCGAGAGAATCCATCAGCGCCAGTGCATTCATCACGGTGGCCAGCATGCCCATGTAATCGGCCGTCGCACGGTCCATGCCCAGTTCCAGGCCGACCCGTCCGCGCCAAAGGTTGCCAGCACCAATGACAATGGCTACATCCACACCCATTTCCCGCACTTCTTTGACACGCAAAGCGATATCCCGCGCACGTTGGGGGTCGATGCCATTGCCGCTGTCGCCGGAGAGTGCTTCGCCGCTGAGTTTCAGTAATATGCGGTGGAATTTGAGGCTTTCCATCCAGTCACCTTCCTTTTTCATGATAGTTTCAGAAAAAAGGCCAACCGGATGGTTGGCCTTTGATGGATGAATTACTCAGCGTCTGATTCGCCAAGCGCCCAACGGGCAAAACGGCGAATGATGATGTTTTCGCCAGTTTTTAACACGGTGTCGTTCAGTAGCTGCTGGATGGTGATTTCTTCATTGCGGATGTATTTCTGGCGCAGTAAAACCATTTCGTCTTTGAATTTGTTCAGGTTGCCCTCAACAATGCGAGGCAGAATGTTTTCCGGTTTGCCTTCTTCGCGCGCCTTGGCAGTGGCGATGGCTGCTTCGTGATCGAGGACTTCCTGGGGAACATTCTCTTCGCGGATGTAAACCGGCGAAGCCGCAGCAACCTGCAGGGCGATCTCGTGGGCAAATTGGCGGAAAGCTTCCGAGCGGCCGACAAAATCGGTTTCGCAATTCACTTCAACCATCACGCCTACCCGGCCATTGCCGTGGTTGTAGAGTTCGACCACGCCTTCAGATGCCTTGCGTTCTGAACGCTTGGCAGCAGTGGCTAAACCTTTTTCACGCAGGAAATCGACAGCCTTATTGTAATCGCCGTCCGCATTCTCAAGAGCCTTACGGCAGTCCAGAATGCCTGCGCCGGTTGCTTCGCGCAGTTGTTTAATCATATCGGTCGTAATTACCATTCCAGTTCCTTTTCCTTGTCCGGGGATCTGTACAATCCGATCCAGATAGACCGGTGATTATTCGGTTTTTTCTTCTTCAGCTGCTTCTTCAACAGCTTCTTCAACGGCGGGCTTGCTGCCGAGTTTGGCCAGGGTGGATGCTCCCAGCAGATCTTTGTCTTCCAGGTCGGTTTCAACTTCCATTTCATGCTGGTGAGTTGCTACGCCGGACATGGCTACATGCGTACCAGCTTCTGCGGTTCCTTCTTCTTCCTTGCGGGCTGCCTTGCCTTCCAATACGGCGTCAGCGATTTTGCCGACCAGTAATTTGATGGCACGGATTGCGTCGTCGTTGGATGGGATTACATAATCAACGCCGCGCGGGTCGCAGTTGGTATCCACCATGGCGATAACGGGGATTTCCTTGATATTTGCTTCACGGACTGCGGTATCTTCGCGGCCGACATCGATAATGAAGACAAGGTCCGGGACGCGCTTTAGTTTGCGCACACCACTCAGGCGCAAATCGAGGCGCTTGATTTCGCGGTCGATAAGCAGAGCCTCTTTTTTGGTCAGACGGTTGATTTCACCGGTCTCGTGCATCTTCTCCAGGCGGTCCAGTTCCTGGATCCGTTGGTAGATGGTGGTCCAGTTGGTGAGCATGCCGCCCAGCCAGCGTTCCGTTACATAAGGCATACCGCAGCGTTCAGCTTCTTCGCGAATGGTTTCTTGCGCCTGGCGCTTGGTGCCAACGAAGAGAATGGAACCGCCGCCGGAAACCGTATCGCGGACGAGGTTGTATGCGGTATTCAGTGATTTGACCGTTTGCTGCAGATCAATGATGTGAATGCCATTGCGCTCGGTAAAAATGTAGGGGCGCATGAGGGGGTGCCATTTGTTGGTGCGATGGCCGAAATGTACGCCGCTCTCCAGGAGAGCTTTCATCGAAATAACTGCTGCCATTGTTTCCTGACTCCTTGCGTTATACTTCCGCTCCCGTCATTCCAGCCCTTCACTGTCAGCGACAGCACGCCAGGCGGGTCGAGGAGCGTGCAAAATGGGGTGATTTTGCTTTACCCAGGGCAAAGCCGATCAAGTATATCACAGGTAAGGCAGATTGGTCTAGAATCTGCTGTCAGTGGATTTGAATTGAATATTGCATTTTCGAGAGGTTGACGTTTGAAGAAAAATGATGCATAATATGACAATATTAGTCATAATAACCCAAACACTATCCTTTACGTTATGAGAAAGGGACTGCATATGTCTTCAGAAGGTTCTACTTGTGCTTGTGGCGGGAATTGCAGTTGCGGCAGTCACACAGATGAAGCGCCGCGAGTCTTCCTTACCCGCGAGGAATATATTCAACGGTTGGAAACATATTTGGAAGATTTAAAGGCAGAAATCGAAGCTGTCAATAGCGAGCTTGCCGAGCTGCGCCAGCCTGCTTGAGCTAGATATCAAACAAAAATCAACGGAAGGATGAGAATGCCTTCCGTTGTTTTATTTTATCGGGCTTGTTTTGGAATGAACACTTAAATTTTTCTCGAAAAAACTATGCCCGGCGGCCGAGAATATAATTCTCCAGCCCCTTGATGAGATATTGCTGATCGGCGATGACTTCTTTGACGACATCGCCGATGGAAATGACGCCAAGTATTGTTTCGCCATCCGCAACCGGCAAATGGCGAATGTGTTTGTCAGTCATCAGGGCCATGCAATCTTCAAGGGTCTGAACCGGGGTGACGCAGTAAACCGGAAATGTCATGACATCATTGATCGGGGTTTCGGGACCGCGATTCATTAAAACGCCGCGGCGGGCATAATCGCGTTCGGAAAAGATACCAACCAGCGTGCTGCCGTCCATTACCAGTACAGCGCCAATCTTTTTTTCTGCCATCAATTCAAGGGCGGCATGGATGGATGAAGTAGGGGCTACCGACCAAATCTGATTGCCTTTTCTCTTTAAAATGCTTTGAACGGTTGTGGTCATTTCGAGTCTCTCCTGGGTCGAGTAGCGAAACGATTAATGGTTAATGACAATCAATAGAAGTTCTTCTAACTTGGCGAAGCTTTGATACATATATTATACAAAAAAGATCAAAAATGCAAATAATAATTAGGGATTCATTCGAATCAGCCTCAGGTTTATGACGATCCTCCTTTTTGAAGTGGACAGGTCACGTTAAAGGCTGGCAGATGATCAGCTTGTTTTTCAATTCCTTTCTGCTATACTCTTAACTACATTCTCCCTTTTGTCCGTTTGAAAACTATCTCCGTGGGGAATGGTCTGACAATTGACTACATAATAAAAGGAGACGGATTATGCAACTCAGTGTGAAGGATTGGATGAAGGATCTGGTTGTTTACATCGATCCAGATAACAACGTCTGTGAAGCGTTGGAAAAAATGCGCCACCGCTACATCAACAGCCTGATCGTGAATAAGACTGATACCAATCCAGAATATGGCATTATCACTTCCATCGACATCGTGGATAAAATCGTGGCACAGCAGCGTGATCCTTCCAAAACCAAAGTGCGCGAGATCATGAATTCGCCGCTGATCACGGTGATTACCAGCATGTCGCTTTCTGAATGTGCCGCAAAAATGAAAGAAGCACGCATCCATCATTTGCCGGTGGTCAACGACCACGGCGATATCGTGGGTTTGATTTCCTCCACCGATTTTCTCATTGTGGCTGAAGTGATGGGTAAGGGTTTTGACGAGCGTGCATTAAGCTAATCCGGTTCATTCTTGAGGGTCAACGGCGCATCAGGGTATAATTGCCAGGATGCGCCGATTTATTTTCACAGCCCTATTTTTTCTGTTGATTCTCAGCATGGTGTCAGAGCGGCCTTGCCCAGTCCTGGCACAGGCAGGCAGCACCAGTACGCCGCAGCTGATCACGCCGGTTGAAACTGCAACTCCGCAGCCGGATGGTTCCATCATTCATGAGGTGCAGTACGGACAGGCACTGGTGATGATTGCTTCGGCTTACGGCGTGCCGATGAACGAGTTGATTGCATTAAACAACCTGAACGGCACCAACCCTGTGCTGTTCATTGGACAGAAATTGGTCATCCGGCTGGCACCAACCGCCACCATCACGTCCACTGCAACCACCACCCTGCGCCCTCCCACCCGGACGGCCACCCTGATGCCCACTCCCGTCACGCCGACGGTCACCCGCACCATCACACCGACGCCGACATCCACTCCGCGCTCATTGATGCCCGATTTTCGCAAGATGAACCGCACCATCCGGCACGAGTTGGGGTATGGAATTCTGGCAGTCTCAGTTCTTGGTTTGCTGGCGGTGTTGTTCTTTGGTTTTCGGAAAAAATAATTCCAAACCAAAATATATAAAGAGCTGCCATGAATAAGATGGCAGCTCTTTTCTGTTGATTGGACAAAGATATTCACATCAGATCATAAAATCTTCGCCATGCCAGACCCCATGCTCTGGGGCATGCACCAGCGCCGGTTCTGTGTGCCGGTCGTCACTGCCCACGACGGCGTGTTCGTGGCCATTCCCGTTCCCATTCCCATTGTCCTTCCCATTTGAATTGCCGGAGGCGTGCAGATCAATCATGTGGACATTGAGCAGTTTTTCCAGGGTTTCCAGGCGGTTCATTACCGAGGTCATTGATTGCCCGATGGTGTCAGGCAGCCGGTCATGATGCAAATCGACGCCTTCATCCTTCTGTTTGCTACGCAACACGATTTGGCCGGGTACGCCCACCACCACCGAATTGGCAGGAGCGGGTCTGACCATCACGGCATTGGCGCCAATCCGGCTGCCGTCGCCGATGAGAATATTCCCCAATACTTTCGCGCCGGCGCCGATGACCACATTATTCCCAATGGTGGGGTGGCGCTTTCCTTTTTCAAGGTTGACGCCGCCCAGGGTCACGCCGTGATAAAGGGTAACATCATTGCCAATCTCAGCCGTTTCGCCGATGACGACGCCCATGCCGTGGTCGATGAAAAAGCCCGAGCCAATGGTTGCACCTGGGTGAATTTCGATGCCGGTAAAGAAGCGCGTGATCTGAGAAAGCCAGCGGCCGGCCAATTTCCACTCATGCGTCCACAACCAGTGCGCCACGCGGTGGCTCCACAGGGCGTGCAGTCCCGGGTAGGTCAAAGCCACTTCAAATTTGGTGCGGGCAGCCGGGTCGCGATCAAACACCACCTTTAGATCATTGCGAAGATTACGAAATAGTTTCATCCTAAAAACCTGCCTTTGCTGGCAATTATCAGCCAACTGCCTTTCAATCAGCCAGATCCGCAAATAACGGCGTGCTCAGATACCGTTCGCCAAAGGATGGGATGATCACAACGATCAGCTTGCCAGCGTTTTCTGGCCGGCGGGAAACCTGCAGGGCTGCCCAGGTGGCGGCCCCTGAACTTATGCCGACCAATAATCCTTCGCGGCGGGCCAGATCGCGGGCGGTGGCAAAAGCATCTTCTGCCTTGACGCGGATCACTTCGTCATAGATTTTGGTGTTCAACACTTCGGGCACAAAACCGGCGCCGATGCCCTGAATGGGATGCGGACCTTTCACACCGCCCGATAGCACCGGAGAGGCATCAGGTTCGACTGCCACAACCTGGAAGGAGGGCTTGCGCGATTTTAGCACTTCGCCGATACCGGTGATCGTGCCGCCGGTGCCTACGCCAGCCACCAGAAAGTCTACCTTGCCATCGGTATCCCGCCAAATCTCTTCAGCGGTCGTGCGGCGGTGAATTTCGGGATTGGCCGGGTTGTTAAACTGCTGCGGGATGAAGTAGCGCGGGTCAACGGCTGCCATTTCTTCAGCTTTACGGATGGCACCGGCCATGCCTTCGGATCCCGGGGTCAGGATTAATTCGGCCCCATAGGCGCGTAAAAGCATGCGCCGTTCCTTACTGGCGGTCTCAGGCATAACCAATGCAGCTTTATACCCGCGTGCTGCGGCAACAAATGCCAGTGCGATGCCGGTATTGCCGCTGGTGGGTTCCAGTATGATGGTATCGGGTTTGATCTTGCCAGCCTTTTCGGCTGCGTCGATCATGGCAACGCCGATGCGATCCTTGACACTGTGAGCCGGGTTGTAGAATTCGAGTTTGGCTACCACCTCCCCAACACTTCCTTCAGTCAGGCGGTTGATACGAACGAGCGGGGTGTTTCCAATCAGATCAGTGACATTATTTGCGATTTTCACGGACTAATTCCTCAATTTCAGAACGGATAAGTTGAATTAATACAATACGGCCAACTGGCAAAACAAAAACGGCGGGCAAAAGACCTGCTTTTCCCTTGGTGGGATCAGCGGGGCTGTTGTTCGCCGCTTGCCAGTTGGCCGTGAGAATGTGTAAACAAACTGGAATGCGGTGCTACAACAGGCCCCGCCCCAGACACATGCAATTCAATCTCTTAATAATCACAATCTTACTAAACATAGTCGGAATTATAGACCTATTTTTGGCAATGTCAAGTACTTTTTTTGGCAATTGCCAGAAATTCATTGAGTATCCCGCTTCTGTTAGGTCCTTTAATGCTGTCCGAGAATCAGCGCAGGAAGAAGGATAGCACCACCAACAAACCAATAAAAGAACCCGCCAGGATGCCGATGCGTTTCAAGTCCTTGATGACCGGCGTGTAATCGGGGTTAAATTCAGTCGTGGTAGTGGTAATGCGGCTGGCATTGATTTTTTCGGTCATCGGGGCGACGTAACCGCTGCCGGAAGAGACCTGGCGTCTTTGCTTCTTGCTCATTCGTTTCTCCTGAATACTTTCATTTTCTCATCAAATTCCAAACGCGATTATGCCGCGGAATGGATCAGATTACCCGAGTGATTCTAACGCTGTTCGCGTAAATCGGCAATGACCACAATGCGCTGTTTATCCACCATATAGGGGTAGCACGAGATTAAGGTGACCACCGCATCGCGGGTCGAATCCATGACTTCGACCTGGCTGGGTTTGACGATTAGCGTTTCCCTCACCGTGTAAACGTACGAACGCTGGTTTGTGTATACGATGATCTCGTCGCCGGCTTTCAACTGATCGAGATCGCGGAAAATTTGGCCGTAGATGTCGTTGTGGGCTGAAAGCACCAGGTTGCCTTTTTGGCCGGGATTGATCGGATTGATCAGGTTCTGGCCAACGCCTTTCTTCAACTGCTCGACCCCGTCTCCCAGCACCACTGGAGCATCCACATTGATCGCTGCGATCTGAATGCGCTGGGCTTGTTCGGGGCTGGCGGTAGGCAGCGGAAGGTTGGACAGGCTTTGCACCATCGGCCGCAAATGTTCCGGAATTTCAGCTTCGTTGAAAACTGAACCGCCAGGGGAATTGGGCGGCGTATGGCCTGATGGCAGCACCACAGCCCGGATCAACGGCGTGGGAGTCAGGGTGGGCTGAATGAGGGCTGAAGCAGCCTCGGCATTGATAACCTGCAGACCGTAGAAGGTGTTGACCAGAACGATAATCAGCCCGATGACAGCGGCAAATTCGACCAGAAACAGCAGGCGATCCAGCCAGATTCTGCGGCGGGAGCGGGAGGGTGGCAAGTCCAGACCGTAATCCAGCGTTTCTGTGCGCAGCCCGTCAAGCTCGGAAACCTCGGGTTGAGGTTCCACCTGAATGACGCGGCCTGTGCGGCGGTAAGCGTCCAGGCGGCTTTGGCGTTCAGTGCGCCGTTTTTCCACCAGCAGGTGGCGCAACTCTTCAACTGTCAAATCGTCGATTGTACGCTTCCGAGCCACTCCCGCTCCTGTTTTCGAAGCTGCATGATCCCTGGTGCTTGATCAGCCAAATTATAACCGATTTTTACGCTGTGCATTTTGACCCCGCTTTTCATTGGCGGGTTGCTTTGATTAAGTGCCTACGGATCAAGGTGAATATTCTAAAAATACTTATAAAAATTCGCTTAATTTTGGAAAGTGTGAGTATAATTTTTTTTATGATTTCTAAAAGACAAAGCAGTGTTGAAAAACGTTTTATTTTTTCACTAATCTTGACGTTGTTGATCTTTATCGGCGAGGTGATCGGCGGGATTGTAACCGGAAGCCTGGCGCTGTTATCCGATTCGGCGCATGTCTTTATGGATGTATTCGCTTTGGGTTTGAGCTTTTTTGCCCTGCGATTTTCTACCCGGCCGGCTGATGACCGGCATACCTACGGCTGGCATCGCCTGGAAGTTCTGGCGGCCCTGGCAAATGGTCTCACCTTGCTGGTCATCTCAATCGGAATTGGCTGGGAAGCGTATCTCCGTTTTCAATCACCGGAACCTATTCGCGGACCATTGATGCTGGCGATCGCTGTCCTTGGATTGATTGTCAACCTGGTGGTGGCATTTGTTTTAGGAAGCCACCGGCAGGGTGAAAAAGCACATGTTCAAAAAGACTTGAATCTGCAAAGCGCATTCTTGCATGTTGTCGGCGATGCCGTTTCATCGGTGGGAGTAATTGCCGCGGCGATCATCATTTCATTGACTGGCGCGCTATGGGTGGATCCGCTGGCTAGTGCGTTGATCGCGGTATTAATTCTGGTCAGTTCAGTCCGGGTTCTCAAGAGTTCGTTGCACATCCTGGTGGAGGGCACGCCGGAGGGATTATCGCTGATGGATGTGGAACGCGAGATGCGGGATTCGCCGCAGGTTGAATCGGTGCATGATTTACATGTTTGGAACCTTTGCTCGGAGCATGTTGCCCTCAGTGCACACGTCGTGTTAAAGGAAACGCATGCTGAAACCGATGTCGCCGTTTTGCAGGATTTGCGCGGCCGTTTGGATGACAAGTTTGAAATAAGGCATACCACCATTCAGTTTGAGGAAAAAGCTTGCGGCGAGGCCGGCGGTTGCAACAGCACGGAAGCGCATCTCGAACATGCTTAGGCTGTAGAGTAGACGAGCAATCGTCGCGATCATTCTTCAACAATCAATTGGCGTGGTAAGATTTGTCCTTGGGTAATTATCTGATTCTTTGGGAGGGATTCATGCGGCGTTGGAGCATCTTACTTCTTATTGCATTTCTTTTCGTGCTGACTCCGCCTGTGAAAGCGCAATCTCCGGTTGGTTTTGATGAGTTGAAAGTGTTATTGTGGCCGGAATACGACCGCCCGGATATGCTGGTCATTTACAAAATCACGCTCTCTGGTTCAACGAAATTACCCGCACTGATTGACTTACGCATTCCAAAGGCAGTAGGCTCGCCTTATAACGTCGCGGTGGAAGAGGCTGACGGCCAACTTTATTCATTAAATTACACCACCTCACAGGAAGGCGAATGGCTGGTTATCTCGCTCACGGCTCCCACCACCAAGTTGCAGGTTGAATATTATGATCCGGGCTTGACCAAGACGGATGGCCGCCGCGAGTACAATTTCCGCTGGCCTGGAGATTTTGAGACTCAAGATCTGATCGTCCAGGTGCAGCAGCCGGTGACAGCCAGTAATCTTCAGGTGGAAATGGTTTCGGGGACCTGGTCAACCGGTACGGACGGCATGCAGTATTACACTGTGGATGTCGGCAAAGTACCTGCTGCTACCCCGGTTTCGTTGAAACTCAGTTATACCAAAGCCGATGATTCCCTGAGCGTCCCCGACCAGGTACCGTTGCAGTCCAGCCAACCGATCGGGCCGTCGACTGACCAATTACGCGTGCAGGAAGCCCTGCCCTTTATTCTGGGTGGATTGGGTCTTGCCCTGATCATTGGAGGCGGCTTATGGTTCTGGCTTATTTCACGGAAACGTCAATCCGGTCCGTCCAAACGGCGACATGTTTCTGCCAACCTGGTGAATCCCGAAGGGGTTGAGGCGGATATTTATTGCCACCAATGCGGTAAACGGGCCGCCAAGGACGATGTTTTTTGCCGCACCTGTGGGACACGCCTGCGGCGCGAATAAATTTGACATGGATGCAAATCAAAACGGGCTGCCAGTTTAGGACAGCCCGTTCTTTTTTCATGTATTGATTGTCTTGCTACTTCTCTGGCGCTCCGGCGATAATCCAGTTCGTGATGATCTCCAGTTCAGCAGCGGAAAAGAGGCCAGGGTGATTGCCAGAATCCTGAAGGGAGATCAACGGGCTGCCTGAGGCATTGCCTGGCAGGATGACAGCGCCATTTTTTCCGCCTTTGATGGCATCAGCGTAAGTCTTAAGGCTAAGGCCGCCCAAGGAACCGTGGCAGGAACCGCATTTGCTGATAAACAGATCGCCGATCCCGGCATCCCAGGTGGTTGCGGCGGTTGAAACCGGTGCCGGAGTGGGCGTAGCTGCTCCAGGCGGCAGCGGGGTGGGTGTTTGCGGCAGGAAAACCTCCACATTCTCTTCGACGGGTGGAATGGTTTCAATGGCAGTTTGCTCAAAGGTGATAAAACGGAACAGAAGCAGCACCAGCGCCAGTGAAATGACGGAAGCGATCGGAACAAAAATTTGCGAGCGTTTGCGCATGACTTGGGCCGGCGGGAGCGGGCGGAAATCACCCTTCTCGATTTTCTCCAATTCCTCGCTGTGTTCCTCTTCCATTTCCTCGCGGCTAAGGTGGCCTTTGATCATCGACCAGTTCCAGTGTTTTAGATGGACGTTGTAGAAATGCCAGAGGATGATGGCCGCCACAGCCAAAACGGCTTCCCAGCCGTGGGCTACCTTGGCGGTTGGGATGAATACGCCTGGCAGGATTCTGGTGGTGGCTATCGGATTCCACAGCATGAAACCTGTCAAAGCCATGATGATGAGACCCCACAACATAAACCAGTATTCCATCTTCTCGGCAAAGTTGTAGCGGGGCATTTTCGGTGCTTCTTTTTTCACGCCGATGTTGTGCAGGAAGTAATCGATCACGTTTTTGCCATCTTTGATGCCAGGCAGCATGGTAGGTTCGATCCGCATGACGATCAACTTATAACCGATCAGGAAGGCATGGTAGATCGCTTCAAGGACAAAAATGGTGGCAGCCACGCGGTGGATGATGCGTACGGCGGTGATACCGCCCAATAGCGCGATGATGGCCTCTGACACGCCGGCTTGAGCAAATTTTTGCGGGATGCCGGTGAGAGCCAGAGTCGTGAAAGATAGGATCAGGACGAAATGTTCAAAGCGTTGGGCGATGTTAAAACGGTTGTAGGTCTTTGGCTGCTCGCTCATTTTGCCGATCCTCCTTCCTGATTGGATTTTTCTTCCACTTCAGCAGTTTTCGGCTTTGATTTACGGCGGGTCGCCTTGCGGAAAATATCGCTGGCAACCAGGAGCCCCATTCCGCCCAGGGCAAGCGGGATGAGGATTTTGTAGAACCACTCCACATAAAAAACCAGTGGAGCCCGGTTTTGACTGGGAATATAGTGGCTCAACCACGAATCCGGGAAGTTGGGGGTGGCGCCTGGATGGCACTTCTGGCAGGTAACCAGCAGGTTTTCCTTGATCTGAATTCCTTTGGAGGGATCGTCAACCCGTTTGATGTTGTGAACGCCGTGACAATCAAAACAGACCGGCATATTGGTTTGCTGATCCGGGTCCATCTTCTCGAATAAGGTCACCGTGGTGCCGTGGAAATCAGCGATATACGTATTAAGGACCTGGGTCGAGAGGCCGTATTTGCCCATGATGCTTTCATCCGTGTGGCATTTGGCGCAAATCTGGGGTGAAGAAAGACGGAACTGGTTTCCGGAACCCGTCGGACCGCTAATGGTGTGCACTCCGTGGCAGTCAATACAGGAGGGTACATCCGGGTTATTGTCCACCAGAACGCCTTCGCCGTGGACGCTTTGGGCATATTCTTCCGCGATCTGGTTATGGCATTTGGCACAAGTTCTGGTTGCAGCGGCATGTTCCAAGCCGGTCAGTTTTCCGTTTTTGTCCTTTTGGATCTCTGATTGCGTATGCGGATTATGGCAATCGATGCAAGTAGGTGTATTTTTGGCGTTCGGGTTGTTGGGATCGTTGCGTATTTTCGCATGAGCGCTGTCGGCGGTTTCAGATACCTGGTTGGGGTGGCAATTTGCGCAGGTATTTTCGTATTGCTGCCGGTATTCGCTGATGCTTGTGGCTGAATTTTCAGGGTGAGGGAATTCGGCGATGTTGGTGTGGCAAGTCTGGCAGGCCAATTTCGTGTGGACGGATCCGCCGAACATGGCCGGGCTGATGACGATGCTCAACGACTCACCATCAGAAAGCTCCAAGGTTTTACCCTCTTGCTGGTGGCAGGTCAGACATTGGCTGTTATCTGGCTGTTGTGCTTGCGGAGCGGCTTGAGCATCTCCGCTTGAAATCATCAATGCTGCAGCACCAATAAGAATGAAAGCTAAAAGTATTACGGCAGGTTTAAGAGAAGGGAGTCTTCTTCGGAAGAATGTTCCCATATATTCGGCTCCTGATTTTATGAGGTTGCTTGCAAATCAACGGATTCTTGTTGTCTAAAAAGCGACGAGATTAATTATACATTAATTTCCGTTAAAACCAGATTACTTTCAGTATTATCCCGGAATTACATTCGGACTAATCGGATGAAATAAATCAGACTGAAGCAGTTATTGCTTCAGTCTGATGGGATTGAATAGCGGACCCGGGACTAGTTTTCTGGTGCGCCGGCCTTAATCCACTGGATGATGGCTGCCAATTCATCCGGCTTAAATTGGCCAAAATGGGGTTGATCGGCGCTTTGAATTTTTACCAGTACGCTGTTATCAGGATCTCCGGGTAGGATGACCGGACCATCCTTGGAGCCTTTCATCAGGGAGGCATATTGAGTCAAGTCCAAGCCAGCCTGGCCATTTGGACCGTGACAGACCGTGCATTTCTTGAATAGATCCTTTACCTGACCCTCATAGGTTAATGGCAGGGGAGTGGAGCCTTGTGGGGTAGCCGTTGGTTCGGGGGTGGGTGTGATGAATTTTTTTAATTCCTCGCTGAGAATCACGCGCAAATTGGGGGCATCGAAGCCAGCGTATTGCCACGAATTGGCATGGCAGCCGCTATTGGAGCAGAAGGAGGTATTACTCACACCACCCGGGTCCTCGACTGTGTGGCAATCCTTGCAAGATTCATCAAAGCTTTCTCGGTGAAGTGCAATCCAGTTGCTGTTGCGGTGCGATGCAGGTTCAGGTCCGCGTGCGAGTTCGATATCGGTTGTGATGGCGGTACCCTTGGAGGCCACCGGAATCGAGTGGCAAAGGTTGCACTCCAGCCGGATGGCCTGGTTAACAGTGGTTAGGTGTTTGCCATCGTGGCAGCGGAAGCAACCGGGCGAATTGACGTGCTGACTGTTATCGGGGTGGGTCTGCCAGTTGACTTTTTGATCAAGGAAGAAGTTCTCTTTGTAATACGTTTGCAGGCTATCAATCGCCTGGGTGACGATCGCCTGATTGGTGGTGTAAAACTCGTTGTACTGATCTTTGTAGACTGCCTCAAGACCGGCAATCGCTTTTAGCCCACTGGCCTGATCGGGGTACTCCACGTTTAGGATTTCGACGGCTTTCTTTTTGATCTCAGGGATGGTGCGGGAGACCAATTTTTGCGATATCAATTGATCCACGCCGTCTTCTGGCGAGGTGATGGCATGCGCTGTCCGGTTGTGGCAGGTAATGCAATCCATGCGCTGCAGTTTGGTCTTATCCACTGCGGCGGCATCAAACCCCGATTCGGTATCGATATATTCAATGTATGTGCCGTCCTCATTTTGAACGCGCACATAGGGAATTTGCTGGCGTTCTTCATCCAGGGCGATGTATTCAACGGGGTTTTCAATATGCCAGTGAATGCCACTGCCCAGGCCTTCTCGTTTGGAACCGCCGCCAGTTTTTAATATCAAGTACGTATAGGACAGGGTGTTGTTTTCGTCCTCGGCAAATTTCTTGATTTCGGTTAAGGTATCATTCGAGAACTTCTCAGGGAGATGGCAGGTTTCGCATACGTCGCGGGCTGGCCGCATGTTGCGGGCGATGATTGGAAATTTGTAGGTATTCAGGACCATCGCGCTGCCGGTTTGCCAACTGTAGACAATTTTGCGTCTGATTGCCTCAGGGAGGGGGGCGCGTCCCAAGTGGCAATCTTCACAGGTGACGCGGGCATGCGCAGTGTTCTGGTGGGTGGTATATTCCGGCGGCATGGTATGGCAGGTAAGCCCGCAGAAAGTGGTCTGGTTGGTAAATTCCCAGGTGGCGGTCGCTGCCACGATGCAGGCCAGCACCAGGAACGCAGAAAGCACGATGGGAAGGATGCGCCGCAAGGTTGAACTGCCAGCTGGCGGGAGAAACAGGTTCCTGATCCAACCAAAAAATCGTTTCATCGATACCTCCCTGGAGGAATGGTGCATTGCGCAGGAGTAAAGCAGGAATATTTATTATGTTGCTTGTGAGGAGCGGGAAATATGATTAATTATACATTAAAATGCCAGCCTGTCCTTCAGAATGATAAAAAAATGTTCCGGCTTTTGCCGGAACATTTTTTTATTGATAGGCTAACTTGATTTACTTCGGGCGGACGAGTCCGGCCGTGTCAATCGACGGCACTTTTGCCTTCAGATCAGCAAGCGTATCGAACATGACCTGAATGACGTACTTGCCGTTGTGCACGAAGGCGCCTGGATCCTTGACGACGTATTGATAGTTATAAGCGGCTTCGAGCAGGCGCGGAGTCCACAGGGCCTTGTAGCTGTTATCGCTGACGGCCTCTTCGGCATCCAACTGGCCGTTGGCATTGGTGTCAATGAACCAGTATGGATAGGCTGCCGGACTGTAGACGATCGGCGTTTTGACAACATCCTTGGCGTACGCCTGGATGGCAGCCAGCATCTTTTCCTGCAGGGTTTCAATTTCACCTGCCAGGCCTTCAGTGTCATTGCCATCGCCATCGAAATCGCCTTGGGTGGTCATGCGGATCTCTTCAGGCTTTTGGCCGTTATGGCATCCAGCACACGCATCCACTTTTGCGTTGAGCGCATGGGTGTCATGGCAGTCCACGCAAGTGTTATAGCCGTCAACATGTTTGAACTGACCGGCATATTCTTTGCCGTCATATTCGTACATGCCCTTGGCATCCGTGCCGAAGAGCGTCGCTCCAGCAGCAAAGTAATGCACGTTGCGGAAGGTCAGCTTTTCGTTGATTTTGTCGCGATCCTGTCCGGCAACCACTTTGTTGACCGAAACGGTGGATTCGCGGCCCTGGTGGCAGTTGATGCATAAATTGGCATCCGGTTTGCCTTCAAAACCCAGAGAAGCGCCGCTGGGGAATTTCACCGTTTCGACCTGATAACGGGCGAAGGTGGTCAGGTCGCTGTGGCAGGTTTCGCACATCAAACCATCTGAAATGGGGTTGCTGATGTTGACGCCTTCCTTCAGGAACTGAGGCAGACCCGTGGCGGAGTGGCATTTGGAGCAGGTGGCAGGAACTGCACCATCTGCATCCCAATCGCGGAAAGCCATTTCCGAACCAGCGAAGTGGCCGGGATCGATGCGGTGGGCTTTGCTCAGATCAACGGGTGTCTTGAGCTTTTCATTCAAGTTTTCAATTGAGTCATAGAGCAGCTCAATGATGTACTTGCCGCCGTGCGCATAGGAACCCGGATCCTTGATGGACAACTGATAGTTGAAGGCAGCCTTGGCCATGCGGGGTGTCCAACTGGCATAGGCATTTGCGAAGGCGGCTTCAGCTTCATCCGTTTTGCCATCGGCATTTGTATCCACGAAGAAGTAGGGATAAACGGTTGGGCTGTAAACAATCGCCGTACCGGCGACATCCTTGGAGTAGGTCTGAATGGCGGTATAGAGCATGGTGCGGAGGCCGTCCACTTCATAGTAGATGCCTTCCTTCACGTCGCCGTCGCCATCATAGTCTACCTGGGATGAGGCCATCCGGACATTGCGCAGATCTTCAGCCTTGGTCACGCCTTGATGGCAGGTGGAGCATTTGTCGACCTGCAGTTCCAACGAGTGCGGATTATGGCAATCGGTGCAAGTATTAACACCCTGGACATGCTGCCATAATGCATCGTAGGACTTGCCTTCATACTGGTAGCCACCCTTCACATCGGTGCCATAGCGGGCAACTGAGGCAGCGAAATAATGAAGGTTGGTGAAACCAAGGTCCTTGACCGGGACATCCAGGTCGGTTGCGCCAGCTTTTTCAATGGCGGCATCAACCGACGAGCCAGCGGCGGTACCCTGGTGGCAGGTCATACAGACGGCTTCCCGTCCTAGACCGGTTACTTCAGCACCCGATGGGAACTTGACAGTGGTCAGGGCTGCGGTGCCGGAATTGTGGCAGGTATCGCAACTGATCACTGATCCGATGGCTGCGGCTTTGTCAACTTTAAATGCTTCGCTACCATCGGCGCCGACATAATCCTGGAAACCGCCCTGGCTGTGGCATTTGGCGCAGGAAGTCGGGATTTCCTTGGGGTCGGCTTCATTCCAGTGGTTGAAAGCTTCTGCTTTTGCATCTGCATGCGGCGAAGCCGACCACAGGTCGAAGTTCGGGACGGTTGCTTCAGCCACGCCTCCCGCCGGGCAGGCGGTGGGCTCAGGACAGGTTGGCGCAACTGCCGTCGCTACGGGCGCTTGGGTAGGCGCAGGGGTTGCTGATGCGCACGCTGTAAGCATGAGCGCAGCAACCACGAGCACCGCCCCGATCAACACTGTTTTCAGGTTGATTTTCTTCATATGCATTCTCCTTGATATTGCATTGTTATAGTAGTGCATATTTAAAGGGGGGTGATTGGAATATTTTTGTGGTGGGGGATTACCTCCAGATTAAAAATGTAGAACTTTTTAAC
>DATMYV010000028.1:0-28971 GCA_035560795.1 Longilinea sp. | reverse complement strand
TACTTCTGGATTTTAAAATTATATGGATTCACAAAATGAATGTCAATATGTCTAGACAGCAATATCCGTCCTCACATCATGAAGAGGCTGCCGTACAGCTGACCACATTCTGGTCATATGTTTAATAGCAATCTTAATATTTTCACAATAGCTTAAATTGCCTTGACAATATAGTAACATTATGTTTACAATATATGTACAAACTAATTGGTATGATGTCCTTGCCCCTCCCATTCCGGGTCGGAAGGTAGATCAGAACAGAACGATATTTCCAATACAGGAAATGAAATGGACGAACAAGCACCTGCCTACAACTTGAAAGCGGTCATCAAGGAAACGGGTCTCACCCCGGCAACTCTGCGCGCCTGGGAGCGCCGCTATGGGATCTTCAAGCCGCAACGCTCCCCTGGTGGGCACCGCCTTTACAGTGAGAACGAGATTATTTTGCTCAAATGGTTGGTGGAACGGCAAAAAGAGGGCCTGAGCATCAGCCGGGCGGTTGATTTGTGGCGTTGGCAGGCTACCCAATCTCCTTCACAGGTAACGATTCCGCCGGTCTCACAAATGATGCCAGCGATTGGGGAGGGTATGCTGGGCCAATTACGCCAGTCCTGGTGCAAGGCTTGCCTGGATTTCAACGAACCCGAAGCTGAACTGGCCATGGCCAAGGCCCTGGCTATTGCGGCGCCTGAAACGGTTTGTGCACAAGTGCTGCAAAAAGGATTGGCTGAACTTGGCCGGGGTTGGTATGCAGGAAAGGTCAGCGTTCAACAGGAACATTTTGCCGCAGCGCTGGTCGCGCGCCGCTTGAATGCCCTGTTTGCAATTGCGCCGATGCCCAGCCGTCCAGGCCGGCTGCTAGCGGCCTGCCCGCCGGGTGAAGACCATGACCTGGCTTTGCTCATGCTGGCCTTCATTTTGCGCTGGCAGGGATGGGATGTAATTTATCTGGGTGCGGATGTCCCCCTGGACCGGTTGGACTCTACCTTACGGGCTACCGCGGCTCAAATGGTGCTCTCGGCTGCGCAAACCTTACCGGGGGCAGCATCCCTGCTTGAACTGGCTGAATTTGTGAATAGCCGGTCAATCCCGCTGGCTTATGGCGGCGGAATTTTTAACGAGATTAGTGAGCTATCCGACCTGATTCCAGCGCATTTTCTGGGTCAGAATGTTGATATTGCCCCCCAGGTGATTGAACGCCTGCTCACTTACCGCCCTTCCGCGCCTGTGGCCGGACCATTACCACCTTCCTACAAAGATGCCCTCGGTGGGTTCAAAGAGTACGAGGCTTTGATCGTCACGCGGGTTCGGCAGATCATGCAATCCAGCCAGGTGGCCCAGCGCCATGTGGAATCGGCAAATATGAATTTCTGTCGCGCTGTCACTGCAGCGCTGTCACTGGGCGACATTCACCTTCTCGACCATTCCATTGGGTGGTTGAACGGGCTTTTGGAAAATTGTGGCGTGCTGCCGGTGTTTGCACTTCAGTACTACCAGGCTTTCCGTCAGGCGGTGCGGGAGCAGACTGGCTTTCAGTCCGGGCTGCTCTTGACCTGGCTGGACAGGTTCGAAACGGTGTCCTGACAATCGCGTAAATAGGTAAATATTAGAGGTTATGATATGAAAAATTCACGCTTATTGACCATTTTCTTAATTGTTTTTGTTGATTTGTTGGGTTTCAGCCTGATCTTACCTCAGCTCCCTTACTACGCTGAATCCTTCGGCGCAACGCAGGCGGTTACCGGTTTGTTGGTGGCTTCCTATGCCGCCGCGCAGCTGATCGGAGCACCACTGCTTGGACGCCTTTCGGACCGGCTTGGCCGCCGTCCTGTGCTATTGCTATCGGTCGCCGGTACCATCACGGGCTTCTTGCTATTGGGGTTTGCCCCGGCGCTGGGGAAATCCCTCGCCCCGCTTCTAGGTTTTGCGTCCGCTGGCCCGTTGATCATCGCCATCCTGTTTTTCAGCCGCCTCCTGGCCGGACTGACGGGCGGCAACATCACAGTTGCCCAGGCATATATAGCCGATGTCACCGACGAACAGAATCGCGCCAAGGGTTTGGGTTTGATCGGAGCCGCATTTGGATTGGGGTTTATCATCGGCCCAGCCGCTGGCGGCATTCTCAGCCAGTGGGGCTATAGCGTGCCAGCCTTTACAGCGGCTGGTGTGGCGACCCTGAATTTCATCGCGATCTTTTTCCTGCTGCCCGAATCGCTCACCGCAGATCGGCGCGAGGAGATCGACCAGCGGAAACGCCTGCCTTTCACAATAAAAGCTTTGGTGGAAGTGCTGCGCCGCCCTATCGTGGGTCCGCTGCTGCATGTGCGCTTTTTCTACGGGTTGGGTTTTGCCACATTTCAGGGTATCTTCGCGCTGTACACTCAGGCAATCGGCTTGAGTGCGCAAACCACCGGGTATATCCTGGGCTATGTGGGGTTGATCTCCGTGATTGTCCAGGGCGTGTTGATTGGACGATTGACAAAACGGTTTCGAGAGAATTGGTTGATCATCACCGGTCTGTGGGTGATGGCAGCATCTTTGCTGGCCTGGGCATTCACTGCAAAGCTGTGGGTACTGCTGGTGGTGATCCTGCCGTTAGCGCTGGCAGGCGGGGTGCTCAACACGGTGCTTCAAAGCGCCATTAGCAAATCAGTTCATCGTGATGAGGTTGGCGGCATCCTGGGAATTGCCGGATCTCTGGAAGCCTTGACCCGCGTTATCGCACCATCAGTTGCCGGTCTGCTACTGCAAAGCCTGGGCATTTGGGCGCCTGGCGTGTTCAGCGCGGTAATCATGGGCTGGGCAGTGACTTTTGCCTACCGCCGCATAATCTTGCCCTCCATTCGTGAACGACGTTTGGCAGAAGCGGGGTCAACCTATGCGTAAAGGTTGGCGGATTGCTCTGCTCGTTGTGAGCCTGATCATCGTCGTGGTTGCCGGATTTGTACTTTGGGGCGAAACTCCTGCCCAACCCATGCCAGCGGCTTTGGCAGCCTTGCAGTCTGATGCCCAGGTGACTGTCACCCAGGCTCAATGGCTTGTCTTTTCACCCGCCAATTCGCAACCAACCACGGGTCTCATCATTTATCCGGGCGGACGGGTGGACTATCGCGCCTATGCGCCTGCCGCTCATCAAATTGCCTCACAGGGATACCTGGTGGTGATTGTTCGGATGCCGCTCAACCTGGCAGTATTCGACTCTAACGCCGCATCCCGGGTGATCAGCGTTCATCCGCAGATAGAACAATGGGCCATTGGCGGTCATTCATTGGGCGGGGCCATGGCCGCAACTTTTGCCAAAAACCACCCTGATCTCGTTCAGGGGTTGGCATTATGGGCTGCCTACCCGGCATCCAGTGATGATTTATCGCAGTCTGCGCTGCGGGTTGTCTCAATCTATGCATCACTGGATGGATTGGCGACCGGTGAGAAAATTGACGCCTCGCGCCCTTTGTTGCCGGCGGATACCACCTGGGTGAATATTTCCGGTGGTAATCATGCCCAGTTCGGTTGGTACGGAGATCAACCCGGTGACAACCAGGCGGCTATCTCGCGGACTGACCAGCAGGCCCAGGTGATCGCAGCGACATGGGAAATGTTGAAGAGCCTTAAGCGAAATGGAGATTGATCATGGCAGAAACCCCGAAGTATTCTGTAATCAGGAAAAACAACGAGATTGAAATTCGGCAATATCCAGCCTATATCCAGGCTGAGGTCGTTGTTGACGAAAAGCAATATCAATCAGCTATTGAAAAAGGTTTCAATGTTCTTGCTGGATATATTTTTGGCAATAATGTATCCAAACAGAAAATCGAGATGACCACTCCCGTTCAGGCATCTCGATCGGAGAAAATTGCCATGACCACGCCGGTTACGATTACCGGCGAATCTACTTTCACGGTGGCTTTCATCATGCCCTCTGCATACACCCTGGAGGCGCTGCCGCAACCCAAAGACAGCCGGATTCACTTCAGGATGCTTCCTGCGCATACAATGGCTGCCATCCGGTTTTCCGGATATTTTCGGCAAGATCTGATCCAAAAAAACAAGCAGCGCCTGGGTGAATGGCTGCAAGAACAAGGCATTGAAACGGAAGGGGATTATATCGTGGCTGGGTACAATCCCCCCTGGGTGCCAGGGTTCCTGGCTCGCAATGAAGTCATGATCCAGGTCAAAAACGGGATGTAGAAGCAAAATGATCAGATATTTCAAACTCTACCTGGTTACACTGGCAGCATTTTTTGCCATCGATATGCTTTGGCTGGGTCTGGCAGCGCGCTCTTTTTATCAGCAGCAGCTTGGTTTTCTGATGACCCCCAACCCGATCTGGTCTGTAGCGGTTCTCTTTTATTTGCTTTTCGTCGTTGGATTAATGTTTTTTGTGATCGTTCCTGGCTTGAACGCCAATTCGCTTAAGGCCACGCTTTTCAAAGCGGCCTTATTCGGCCTGATCACTTATGCCACCTACGATCTGACCAACCTCGCCACCCTGAAAGATTGGCCCGTGCTGATCAGCATTGTGGATATGCTTTGGGGAACGTTTCTGAGTGTTTCAGTCAGTTATATTGGTTTCATCGCCGGTAAACGGTTGACCTAATGAAACATATCGATATCCATTTATTCATACCAAAGGAGAAAAGAAAATGACAATCATGAGTAGCGGAAAAGTCGACTTGCTAAGCGCAACCGACCGCAAGTTCACCTCGCTGAGGCGATTTAACCTGATTATGGGTTTCTTACACCTTGCGCAGGGCATCTTTATGATCCTGGTCAGCAATGACACTACCTATCCCATCTTCACCAACTACTTGAATTTTGATGCTGCCACCCGCTCGCTTAAGCCCGGCATGGAGCTTTTCTATAAACTACCGTTTGGGATTGCCGTTTCCTTCTTCCTGCTCATCTCGGCTATAGCCCATTTCTATTTATCGACCATTGGTTACAAGCGCTATGTGGAAAACTTGAAGAAGGGCATGAACCCGGTGCGCTTTTACGAATATGCTCTCAGTTCTTCATTGATGATAGTTTTGATTGGTATGCTGATCGGCATCTGGGATTTGGGTGCAATCATCCTGGTCTTCACATTGAACGCCACGATGAATCTGTTTGGCATCATGATGGAGTTGCACAACCAGAACACTCAGAAAACCAATTGGACAGCCTTCATCTACGGCTGCATTGCCGGGATTGTGCCATGGATTGTAATCGCGCTCTACTTCATGGGTGCGGTTAATTCCGGGGATGCCAAGCCGCCGACTTTCGTCTACGCCATTGTTCCGACGCTGTTTGTCTTTTTCAACATCTTTGCCATCAACATGGTCTTGCAATATAAGAAGATTGGACCGTGGAAGGACTACCTGTTTGGGGAGCGCGTCTACATCATCTTGAGCCTGCTGGCAAAAAGCGCGCTCTGCTGGCTGATCTGGACCGGCACCCTGGCCCCTGTATAGGATGACCCGGGTAAATCTCTATACAACTGGATTTGTATTCTTGAAAAGACAAGGTGGAATTCCATGAAAAAAACTGATCGAAATGCGCTCATTACTTTCCCGATTCTGATTTTGATCGGGTTCCTGGTGGCTATTTCTGGCAGCCAGGGTGGCAGCCGCTTTGCAGGGTTGCCAGTCTTTGCCCTGTTGGTTGGCCTGGTTTTTCTTATCCAGTGGTTGGTCTTTCTCCCGGCCTTCTGGCGGCAAACCGAAAAGTTTTTTGACCTGACGGGCAGCCTCACGTATATCTCCGTCAGCACGCTGGCGCTGCTGTTGAGCAGCGGTTTAGATGGCAGGGCAATCCTGGTGTGGGCGCTGGTGGTTGTCTGGGCCGCACGCCTGGGGACGTTCCTGTTCAGCCGAATCAAAAAAGCTGGAAAGGATGACCGTTTCGACGAGATCAAGCCCTCGTTTATTCGCTTTCTCAATGTCTGGACGATCCAGGCATTGTGGGTGACATTCACGATGGCTGCTGCATTGGTCACAATCACCACAACAACCCGCAAGGATCTGGACGTGTTTGCCCTGATCGGGTTCCTGGTGTGGGCTTTCGGGTTTGGGATGGAGGTGGTGGCAGATTATCAAAAAAGCCGCTTCAATGCCGACCCGGCCAACAATGGCAAGTTTATCCAAACCGGTTTGTGGTCTCGATCGCGCCATCCCAATTACTTCGGCGAGATCACCCTGTGGATTGGCGTCATGATCATTGCCCTGCCGGTTTTACACGGCTGGCAGTGGGTGGCCCTGGTTTCTCCAGTGTTTGTCTCAGTGCTGCTGACGCGGGTCAGCGGCATTCCGCTGCTGGAGAAAAAGGCCGATCAGAAATGGGGCGGCCAGGATGCGTATGAAGCTTATAAAAAGCAGACGCCTGTCTTGATCCCGCGGATAAAATAACGGAGCAACCTATGAAATACCACCATCGTTTTCAGGTGCGATCTCCACTGGTGCGCGTCAGTAACTTCCACAGCCAGGCAGCCAGCATGCCCGCCATCACACCTCCGCCTCTGAGTGTGCGGCTTTATCGCGCTCCGGACGTGCTTGGCGAAGGCGACGAAATGGATTTCAGTCTGGGGGTTGGACCTGTGCGCGTCCGCTGGTTGGCGCGTATTGAAGGTGTTTCACCCAACGGGTTTACCGACCGCCAGGTGCATGGTCCGTTCGCGGAATGGGTGCACCGCCACAGCTTCAATGCGTTGGACAACCAGACCACCGAAGTAGTGGATGAGATTACCCTGCGGCTGCGTCCGCAGCCCGGGTGGTGGCTGGTCGGCATGGGAATGTGGCTTGGCCTTCCGATTCTATTTGCTTTTCGAGCAAGCAAGACAAGGAGCATGCTTCAGTGATCCGCAATCAATGGTATGTGGTGTTGGAATCCAAAGAGGTTGGCAACCGCCCGTTAGGGGTTACCCGTCTTGGCGAGAAACTCGTTTTCTGGCGTGCTCCGGATGGCAAAGTCTCGGCTGCGGTCGACCGCTGTCCGCATCGCGGGGTGGCCCTTAGTGCGGGGGTTATTCAAAATGAACATTTACAATGCCCCTTTCATGGATTCGAATTCGATTGTTCCGGGAAATGCGTGCTGATCCCTGCCAATGGACGCAATGGGGTGGTGCCCAACGCCATGCGCCTGGTATCCTACCCGACTTATGAGGCGCACGGTTTCATCTGGATCTGGTGGGGTCATTCAACACCTGCTGATTTGGCTATGCAGGAATTCTTTGATAACCTGGATGACACATTCTTTTATGGCTCATCCCGCGATCCATGGAATGCGCACTATTCGCGCGTCATTGAAAACCAGCTGGACGTGGTTCACCTGCCTTTTATCCACCGCAACACCATCGGAAGCGGCAACCGCACCGTGGTCGACGGCCCGGTGGTGGAATGGAAGGGTGACCGGATGTTCTTTACCTATGTATTCAACCGGGCGGATGATGGCAAGCCGCCTCGTAGAAGCAGCGAGCTTTCAGCTAAGCCGGCCGGAAGCCAGCATCTTGAATTTCTCTTCCCCAATTTGTGGCAAAACTACATCAGCGAGAAGGTGCGGATCCTGGCAGCTTTTGTTCCGGTGGATGAGGAGCACACCATCCTATACCTGCGGTTCTACCAGAATTTCATGCGCCTGCCCCTGTTGGCTCAACTGGTTACCCGCCTGGCCATGCCGTCGAACGTGTATATTGCCCACGAGGACCGACGGGTGGTGATCACCCAGCAGCCCAAAACCAGTGGATTAAAGGTCGGTGAAATCCTCATCCAGGGCGACTTGCCGATCATCGAATACCGCCGGAAACGGGCCACCCTCCAGGTTGAGTCCGAAGCGCTTGCGGTGGTATAAAACGAAGGAATTAATAGGATGGAAAAGATAGCCAGGTATTTCGAGAAAACCATAATCTATGTTCTGATTTTGATGATGATGACCATTATTGTTCTTTCGACCGTAGCATTTGCCATTGTTCTGGTGGGAGATATGCTACGGTCCCCGAACTTCCTGCCTCAAATCGATGACCTGCTCGAAATCTTTGGCTTTTTCTTGCTTATCCTCATTGGCGTAGAACTCCTGGAGACCATCCGAGCGTACCTTTCGGAACATGTAGTCCACGTGGAAGTGGTGATTGAAGTGGCTTTGATCGCCATTGCTAGAAAAGTAATCATCATCGATCTGAAGGAGACCGCGGCAAATTCATTACTAGGCATTGCAGCGATCATCACCGCACTGGCGCTGGCGTATTACCTTGTGCTGGCCTGGCGCCGCTCAAGAAGTAACAGTCTGGCGAGATCATTGGAATCGTTTGCGCTGACGAAACCTGCCAATGAACGCCAAGAACCAAATGGATCGTAATCCAATCTAGAAAGACTAAAAACATGACACGGGTGGTTGTGATCGGAGCAGGTATCGGTGGGTTGACTACGGCGGCCGTGCTGGCACGTGCCGGCCAGGAAGTAACCGTGCTTGAAGCGCAGGTTTACCCTGGCGGCTGCGCCAGCACCTACTTCCACCGGGGCTACCGCTTCGACACCGGCGCCACGCTGGCCGCAGGATTTTATCCGGGCGGGCCGATGGATCGCGTTGCGCAGGCTGCCGGGATCGACGCCTGGACCGCCCGACCGGCTGAGACCGCCATGCTGGTTCATTTACCCGATGGGACGAGCATTTCCCGTCATTCTGGAAAAGACCGTTGGGATGATATCCACAGTGCATTTAGCCAACCCGGGGTGGATTTTTTCCGCTGGCAGGAACGAACTGCGGATGCCCTATGGGCTCTGGCGCTGCGCCTGCCTCCCTGGCCTCCCCAATCTCTACCTGACCTGGGGGCGGCTGTCTCCATGGGCATCCCCTGGGTGCTCCAGCAGCGTAACGCCGGGCTGCTGGTTGACGCCTTCCGGCCGGTCGCCGCTCATTTGCGCCATGCGTCCGAAAACCTGCGCTTATTTGTCGACGCGCAGCTGCTCATCTCGGCGCAGATCACCAGCGGGCGTGCCAACGCGCTCTACGGCGCAGCCGCCCTCGACCTGCCGCGGCGTGGTGTGGTCCACCTCAGCGGCGGGATGGGCGCCATTGCTGAAACACTGGTTGGCGCGCTGCGCCTTCACGGCGGGCAGGTGCTCTACCGTCATGAAGTTAATCGCGTCCATACCGTAGCAAACGGTTCCTACCTGGTGGAAACCAAAAGGAACGGCTCTTTCCCCGCAGACCTGGTGATTGCCAACCTGACACCCTGGAACACAGCTGAATTGTTTGGCGAAGATGTTCCACCATCCCTTCGCCGCCGATCCTCCCGCCCTCCGGAAGGCTGGGGCGCGTTTATGGTGTACATTGGATTGGATGGCACAACTATTCCCCCGGAATTTCCTTTGCATCACCAGATAATTCTTCGCCGTCCGTTGGGCGAGGGCAACAGTGTTTTTGCCTCCCTTAGCCCGGCCTGGGATGCCAGCCGCGCTCCAACGGACCACCGCGCGCTTACCTTAAGTACCCATACCAACCTGATTGACTGGTGGCGGCTTTTCAATGATGACCGTCCAGCCTATGAAGCACGCAAGGCCGAAATGACCGAAAAGGTGCTGACTGCTGCTGAAGCAGCCATCCCCGGCTTGCGCGTTGCTGCACGGTTGGTGATGCCAGGCACGCCGGTTACCTTCCAACACTTCACTCGCCGCAAATGGGGTTGGGTAGGCGGGTTTCCCCAAACAGGGCTGCTGGAAACGCTTGGCCCGCGCCTTGGCAGCAACTTGTGGCTGGTGGGCGATTCTATCTTCCCTGGACAATCCACCGCCGCGGCGGCCCTGGGCGGTCTGTGCGTGGCACAGGCAGCACTGCGCGAGATGGGTGTTCGGGAATCATCAACTCTGAGTCAGAGTCCATCGGAGGTGGGTTTATGAACACCGCCAGAGGGTGGCTCCGCTGCGACCTGCCAATCATTGAATACCATCGGAATCGGGCAGCCCTGCAGAAACCAGACATAGGACAAATTGGTGCAATTGTGGCCACGGAGGCAAGATGAATTCCTTACCGCATCAACCATGGCACAACCTATCTGCGGCAGAAGTGATTGATCAGCTGCAAACCCCGGCTGGCCAAGGTCTCGAAGAAAGCGAGGTGAGGCTGCGCCGGCAGCGCTTCGGTTTGAATGTATTGACCCCTAAAAAAGGTAAAAGTCCATTGATGCGCTTTTTGCTTCAATTCAACAATCCGTTGGTTATCATCCTGCTGGCAGCCAGCGGAGTAACCGCCGTATTGAAGGACCTGACGGACGCACTTGTGATCTTTGGGGTTGTGCTGATCAACGCATTGATCGGCTACATTCAGGAGGCGCGCGCCGAAAACGCCATCACCGCTCTGGCGAAAACAATGACCACCGAGGCTACTGTTATGCGCGGCGGCCAGGTGCTCCGCCTGCCTGCCGCTGAACTCGTGCCTGGCGACCTGGTGCAATTGCAGGCAGGTGCACGTGTGCCAGCTGACCTGCGGCTCACCGCCAGCCGCGACCTGCAGATTGCCGAGGCAGCCCTCACTGGCGAATCTCTGCCGGTGGAAAAGGATGCAAAGTCAGCGGTTGAAGTGGAAGCGGTGCTGGCAGAACGGTTGACCATGGCTTACGCATCCACGCTGGTGACGTATGGCACAGCAGAGGGTGTAGTGGTCGCCACCGGCGACAGCAGCGAGATTGGACGTATTTCGAAGTTGATCTCAAGCGCGGCTGAATTGGAAACCCCACTGACCCGGAAAATTGCCGGTTTCAGCCGCGTATTGCTGGTAGCTATCTTAACACTTTCAGCACTCACCTTTGGGGTGGGCGTATTGCGCGGCCAGCCGGTGGTGGATACGCTCATGGCAGCCATTGCACTGGCGGTCGGGGCAATCCCAGAAGGCCTGCCTGCCGCACTAACGGTAACGCTGGCAATCGGCGTTTCGCGAATGGCGCGCCGGCGTGCCATTGTGCGCAACCTGCCAGCGGTGGAAACGCTCGGTTCCACTACTGTGATCTGCTCCGACAAGACAGGCACCCTCACCCAGAACCAGATGACCGTGCAGGAAATTTTCACCATTGGTGGCAGCTATACGGTGAGCGGGGTCGGTTACCAACCGGAAGGGACTGTCTCTGCCGATGGCAGCGCAGATTTGGCCATGTTTGAGACGTTGAAGGCTGGTCTGTTGTGTAACGACAGCCAAGTGGTGCAAATAGACGGGCGCTGGGTAGTGCAGGGCGACCCTACCGAAGGGGCGTTAATCACGGCGGCTCGCAAGGCCGGCTTAAGTGAAGCTGACGCCCTCCCGATTCGCCTTGACACGATTCCATTTGACTCGCAACATCAGTTTATGGCCACATTGCATGCCGATGGCAGTATGTACATTAAAGGTGCTGCCGAGGTTCTGCTGCAGCGCTGTGCTGGCGCACTGGATCCCTACGGCCGGGTGAACCCCTGCGAGGTGAGAGTGTTCCACCAGGCGGTAGAGAGCATGGCCTCAAAGGGGTTGCGCGTGCTGGCATTTGCCCGCCGGGAAAAACCAGGTGCCCGTGCAATCAACTTTGAGGACATCGAAGGCTTGACTCTGTTGGGTTTGCAGGGAATGATGGATCCCCCACGACCGGAGGCAATCAGTGCGGTGCGGGCTAGCATGCAGGCAGGTATCGCCGTCAAAATGATCACCGGCGATCATGCCCTTACCGCTGCGGCCATCGGGCGACAAATCGGTCTCTGCCAGGATGACTGCTCCACCGTACTGACCGGCGCGGATTTGGCCAGGCTTACCGATTCAGAGCTGCAGGAACAGGCTGAAATAGTGAACGTGTTTGCCCGTGTGGCTCCGGAACAAAAACTGCGCCTTGTGGAGGCGCTGCAGGCACGCGGTCACGTGGTTGCCATGACCGGTGACGGGGTTAACGATGCACCTGCCCTCAAGCAGGCCAACATCGGTGTTGCAATGGGAATCACCGGGACCGATGTTTCCAAGGAAGCTGCGGATATGATCCTGACCGACGACAACTTCGCCACCATTGCGGCGGCGGTCGAAGAAGGGCGCGGCGTGTTTGACAACCTGGTTAAATTTATCGCCTGGACACTGCCTACCAACCTGGGAGAAGGACTGGTGCTGCTGGCTGCCATTGTCACCGGTGTGACCCTGCCCATTCTGCCCATCCAAATCCTGTGGATTAACATGGTGACTGCGGCAGTGCTTGGCATGACACTGGCGGTGGAGCCAAAAGAAGCTGATCTGATGACCCGCAAACCGCGTGATCCGCAAGCTCCCATTTTGGACAGCGCGCTCATCTGGCGCATCGTTCTTGTCAGCCTGATCATACTGGCAGGGGCGTTTGGGCTTTTTGAGTATGAGCTGTTGCGCGGCGCTTCAGTGGAAGAAGCCCGCACTGTTGCGGTCAATGTAGTGATATTCGTACAGATCCTTTACCTTTTCAACGCCCGTTCACTCACACGCTCGCCCTTTCAATTGGGCTTTTTCTCCAACCCTTGGGCAGTAGGCGGCTCGGTGCTGATGGTGGCCATCCAGATGTTGTTCACGTATGCGCCGTTTATGAACCGCCTGTTTGGCAGCGCCCCCCTGAGCGCAGTGCTGTGGTTGGATCTGCTGGGTGTGAGTCTGGTGGCCTTTGTTGTGATTGAAGTGGAAAAGTGGCTGCGGCGCCGAACGACGGAAAAACCCTCCGGGAGCTGATTTGATGGAAAGGATGGCCATTTACTGTACAAAAGGATATCTCCTCTGTGTTTATCTTCCCAATAATGCTCGTCATCCTACTTTCCTCAATGGAATTCACCAGGGCGCTGGTAGGCAATTTATGCATCAAAGGTATTTTCCTACCCAGGATCGACAACTTGTTCAAAATTGTTGTCTTATTCTTTCTGATCGTTTTTACTGTGGAATTTGTGGTGACAATCCAGTGGTATCTCAGGAGTATGTGATGATCGAGGAAGTTGTGGTCAAAAGGTTGCTCATTGCCATCACGAGCCAGGTGAAAACCTTTGTAAATTAAGAGGAGCCTACTTGCTGTGTTACCGGGGATTGCAGCGTTTAATCAACATCCTGGTGGTGGTTCAATTCCTGGTGCTATATTAGCGCCGCCAGAAGGATTATTACAAGACACATCATGTCGATTGAAGTATTTATGAAAATCAAGGAGAAATTTCGATGAACAAATCTGATTTATTCGATAGAAACAGTTATCTAAACCTCGAAACCTTCCGTAAAAGCGGAATTGGCGTGCGTACACCCGTATGGTTCGTCGAGGATGGCGACACCTTTTTCATACGAACCGATGCCTCTTCGGGAAAAATCAAACGTATTCGGAATAATCGTCAGGTGCACATTGCTCCCTGCAAGATGGACGGGGCTCTCCTGGGCGACTGGGTTGAAGCTTCTGCCCGCGTAATCGAAGGCGAGGAAATTGACCGCAAAGTTGACCGCCTGTTAGGTAAGAAATACGGCTTGATGAAAACCCTTTTCGGTCTGGCATCCACCTTACAGCGCCGGAAAAATACGATTATTGAAATCAGGGTGGTGGAACAATAAGGGATTATCTTGGTTATGTCTTGGTGATCGTGGCTGGCCTGGTGCCGTGAATTGAAATCTCGGTTAGAATTACTGATCAGAACTGATATTATTTTGATATGGGTGATGAAAATTGATGCTTACCGTCAACGACACTAGATACACAATCATTGAACCGCTTACAGTCGAAAGAATTCGTTCGCTTTGGTCAAAAACGTACAATCCTTTCGGGAAACCAGACTGGTCTCACATTTTCCCGTATTATCACGAGGACATTGTTTTTGAAGACAGCATCCAAAGGATTGAGGGCATCGCTGAATTCACCCGGATGTGCGACCGATTAACCAAACGCTGCGATCAATTGAATATGGAAATTCAATCCATCGTCATGGAATCAAACGTGGTGTTTTTCCAGTGGAAAATGGAGATGAGTTTTAAGAAGTACCCGGTTACACCTATTTTTGGCTGTACCAAACTTACCATTGGGGAAGATAACCGGATCATTCACCAAAGGGATTATTTTGATCTGTGGGGAGATATTTTCAACGCGATTCCCTGGTTTCATCGCATGTATAGAAAGTTCTTGCACGACAAATTTGGATAATCGTTACCAAAAAAGGGACGCTCTCCTTGAAATTACCTGAAGAACTACAATTCATTGCAAATGCGCGCATGCCCCAAAAGACGACAACCGCCCGCATGGATGGAAAGGTTTGTGTGGTCACGGGCTCAACTTCTGGCGTGGGGTACCAGGCTGTAAAACGCCTGGCACAGGGCGGATCGGATATTGTCATGGTATGCCGGAACATCCAAAAGGCTGCCGCGGTTCGCGATGAACTACAACGCCAGTATCAAGTCAATGTGGATGTCATTCAGGCGGATTTTTCCAGATTTTCGGATGTGCGCGGGGCTGCTGAAACAATTTGCAATCAATACCCAAAGCTGGATGTGCTCATTAACAATGCGGGTGTCCATTACACCCATCGAACCCTCAACGAAGACGGCATTGAAATTGTATTTGTTGTGAACCACCTGGCTTCCTTTCTTTTTACGCGATTGCTTCTCGACAAACTGATCGAAAATGCTCCTGCCAGGATCATTCAGATTAATTCGCAAGGTCACCGTTTTGGCGGTCTCGATTTAAATGACCTAAACTGGGAGCGGCGCCGCTATAAGGGTCTTCAGAGTTATGGCGCTTCAAAAATCGCGCAGATGCTCACCGTCTGGGAATTTTCGGACAGGCTATACGGGTCCGGTGTCACGATCAATGCAGTACATCCGGGAGAAGTCAGAACCAATATCGGCATGAACAACGAGTTGTCGTACCGCTTATACAAGCGATACTTTCTGTGGTGGATGTTGAAGGATCCCGCCATTTCGGGAGAGGCCATCTATTATCACGCAGCCGCGCCTGAAATGGCGAAAGTGAGTGGAAGATTTTTTAACCTGACCATTGACGAAAAACCCGCTGCCTATGCCCTGGATCGCTCGCTGGTTCCAAAGATCTGGGCGATCAGCGAAGAATTAACTGGATTAAGAGAACCTTTTGGTAATGAATTATCCAGAGCAAACGTTTTAGCAGAGTCAACCTGGACTAGTAAATAGCAACATAGGTTTGAAATTAGCGCGTATGTTCACCACAATGAGGAGTCCTTATGAAATATGATGCAATTATTGTTGGAGGCGGGATTTCCGGATTGACGGCGGCGGCCTTTTTAACGAAAGCCGGTTACAAAGTCCTTTTATGTGAAAAAGAAAAGGTCTGTGGCGGACTTGTCAATTCATTTGAACGCGATGGATTCATCTATGATGGCGGCATCCGTGCGATGGAGAATTCGGGTGTGCTGTTCCCGATGTTGAAATCGCTTGGAATAAATATTGAGTTTGTCAAAAACCACATTTCTCTTGGGATCGAGAACAAAGTGATCCGGGTAAATTCAGAAGAGAATGTAAATGATTATCAATCTTTGCTGTTTGACCTTTATCCTGATAATACACAAGAAATAAAAACCATCATTGGTGAAATTCGAAAAATCATGCACTATATGGATGTGCAATACGGCATCGACAATCCGATTTTTCTTGATTTTAAGCAGAATCAAGCCTATTTGGCCAGGGTCATTCTTCCCTGGATGATCAAATATGCTTTTACCGCCCCCAAAATATCGGGTTTGAACGTACCCGTTGTTGATTTTCTACGGAAATTTACCCAAAACCAGGCCCTGCTGGATATCATCTCCCAGCATTTTTTCCACGATACGCCGGCTTTCTTTGCTCTGAGTTACTTAAAACTTTACATTGACTATTATTACCCGTTGGGAGGAACCGCAAAATTACCTCAGGAACTGGTTTCTTTCATTGAGACCCACCAGGGCGCGATCAAAACAAATTTGGTGATTAGCAGTGTGGATCCCCATCAAAAAACAATCAAGGATTCGCAAGGCAATGTTTATGAGTATGAGCGGTTAATCTGGGCAGCGGATCTCAAGACTCTCTACCGGATCATCAACCTTGAGAATATTGCAGATGGTCAGCTAAGCCAGGCTATTGGCGCCAGGCAGCAAGAACTTAGCGATAAGACTGGAAACGATTCAGTATTGACATTGTTTCTGGGCCTGGATTTACCGAAGGAATATTTTTCCGCCATTGCCACCGAGCACTTCTTTTACACGCCCAGTAGGGTTGGTCAAAGCAAAGCCGGTGAAATTCCGATAACCGCCAACCGGGAGGTCATTGAAAAATGGCTTGAGAAGTTCTTCGCTATGACAACCTATGAAATCTCCTGCCCAGTAATGAGAGACGTTTCCCTTGCACCAGCCAACAAGACAGGTTTGATCATCAGCGTGCTGTTTGACTACGAGTTAACCAAATCCATTGAGTGTGCGGGGTGGTATGAGGAATTCAAATCAACCTGTGAATCCCACATAATTGAGACTCTGAATGCGTCCATTTTTCCGGGAATCGCCGAAAAAATCGTTCATCAGTTCTCCTCCACGCCGCTCACCATGGAGAGATACTCCGGAAACTTCCAGGGTGCAATTACTGGATGGGCACTCAACAACAAACCCATCCCGGCAGAAAGCCGAATCCCAAAGATCATGAATGCGGTAAAAACCCCAATTCCGGGGATATTTCAGGCAGGTCAATGGACCTACAGCCCAGCCGGTTTACCAATTTCCCTCCTGACCGGCAAAATTGCCGCGGATAGAGTGATCAAGGAGATGGGCAAGAAGTAGACAAATTACGCTGGTTATGTGTTTAGGCGGATTAGCCTTTACGATCATACGCGATTATTTATTGGCGACAACACTAATCGGCAGCCAAAAGGGAATAAATTAGGTAAATCTGTTATGGAAATTAGCTCCGTCCTCAACCCCGCCACTTACCATGGCTCCCATCAAAAGCCGCCTTTTTTTGAAGGCTGGTACTTCAAATTGGTTAGCGCGGACGAAACCAATAAAATTGCGATCATTCCGGGAGTCATCCTGGGCAACGATGCGCATGCTTTTGTGCAGGTAATCGATGGCTCGGATGGCAACACAGAGTACTTCACCTTCCCGTTCGATCAATTCCAGGCCGATGTTCCACGGTTTCGATTAAGAATTGGCGCGAATCATTTTGATTCATCCCGCCTGCTGGTGGATATTAAACAACCTGAGGGACAATTATTTGGCGAAATTCATTTTGGCAGCTTAAATCCCTGGCCAGTGACCTTTTCCTCTCCAGGCGTCATGGGGTGGTATGCCTGGGTGCCAAGAATGGAATGCTACCACGGCGTGCTGAGTTTTGATCATTCCCTGCAAGGCAAGATCACCCTCAATGGAAAAGAGATGGATTTCAGCGGAGGCCGCGGGTACATTGAAAAGGATTGGGGAAAAAGCTTTCCTGCGGCGTGGGTATGGTTTCAAAGCAATCATTTTAAAGATATTTCTGCCTGCATCACTGGATCTGTGGCGATCATTCCTTGGATCGGCAGCAGCTTCAAAGGTTTCATTGTCGGTTTTTGGCTGGATGGCAAACTTTACCGTTTTACCACGTATCGCAGCAGTAAAATCGAATCCCTTGAAATTTCAGACACTCATATCAACTGGGTGCTACGAAACCGTACTCACCGCCTACGGCTGAACGCTTCCTGCGCTGAAGGCGGTTTGCTTCGCGGACCCACGCACCTCGATATGGGTAAGAGGGTGATGGAAACATTGAATGCTTCAATTCAAGTGAAACTTGAATCCTTGCAAGGCGAGGTTCTTTTTGACGGCATTGGCGAGAACGCCGGGTTGGAAGTGATTGGCGACCTGCCGCGATTATTAGCTGATAAACCTTAGGGGCAGGATGTCCAGTATTCAGGCAAAAATCATGCTCAAGATCCTTCAGTTCCAGCCCTTCAGCTGGGCAAAAGGGTCGTTGGAAGATCAGAGATCATGGCAGGAAAAATCCACCAGGTTCTTTAAGATTCCCAATGATGTCATTATCAAAACACTTAGCGTGGATGGAATTCGAGCAGAATTAATCGATGTTGAGGGTTCAGGAAATGGGATCATCCTCTACCTTCACGGTGGTGCTTATGCTGTTGGATCCGTCAACGTGCACCGGGAATTTCTGGCAAGGTTGGCCAAATCCTGTCAAATGAAAGTTTTGGCCATTGATTACCGCCTTGCTCCCGAACACCCCTTCCCTGCGGCACTTGAAGATAGCTTAGCGGCCTATCATTGGTTGCTATCCCAGGGTTACGATCCATCCAATATTGTGATTGCCGGAGATTCTGCTGGAGGCGGTCTGGCGATTGCCACTCTGATTTCACTGCGGGATGGCAAGCTGCCCCTTCCAGCTTGCGCCTTGTGCATCTCTCCATGGCTTGATTTGTCTTCCACTCCTGAGGAAATTAATAACAACAACGATCCACTTCTAAATCCGAAAATTCTTGGCATTTATTCGCGCTATTATGCGGGTCATACCGATGCCGCCAACCCGTTGATCTCGCCAATTTTTGCGGATTTGCAGGGTCTACCGCCCATGATCATTCAGGCGGGCACAAATGAAATTTTATTAGACGAGATCCAACAATTTTACAAAAAGGCTTGCCAGGCAGGTATTGAGATTATACTGGACTGTTGGCAGGGAATGTTCCATGTATTTCAAATCATTCCGGTCCTTCCGGAAACAAAACTCAGCCTTGAGAAAATCGCAAATTTCATCGTAAATAAAATTGACCAGATTCACGAAGATTGATCGTGTAAACAGAATGGCTTTTCATACCCGCAAGGGTTGTGGAACGCACCTAGATGGGGAATTGAATTCACTCCTAGCTACAAGCCAGAACCGTTCTAACTTCGTATTAATTTCCCATGGTCACAACAACCCGATGCTCATGGTGATCATCGACCAGGGGAATCGAATCGGTATTCAGCACTTGTCCATCCAGTAGAATTTGCCGGACGCCTTGGCTTACATGCTCAGGATTATCCACTTGGATCCGGTACATGGAATTCCCAAATTGGTAACGGATCTCAAAGCCAACCCAGTCCGGTGATATGACAGGTTTACTAAGCAAGGAATTCCCAATTTTATGGAAGCCAAGGATGGCCTCCAATCCAAGCCGGTACATCCAGGCGGCCGAACCCGTATACCAGGTCCATCCGCCACGGCGCACATAGGGCGGTTGGCTGTAGATATCAGCGCACACTACATACGGTTCGACGCGGTAAATTAGAGCCTTTTCTTCGCTGTCGGACTGGAAGACTGGATTGAGCAGGTTGAAGAGTGCAGATGCCTGCTTTCCATCTCCAAGGCTTGCGAAAGCCCAGGCGGTCCAGGCGGCAGCATGCGTATATTGCCCGCCATTTTCGCGGGTACCCGGCGGATAGCCCTTGATGTAACCAGGGTCGCTCATGGTTTTGTCGAAGGGTGGCGTAAAGAGCAGCGCCAGGCGGTCCTGTGGACGCACAAGCCGCTCCAAGACCGACTGTATTGCCCGGCGGCTGCGTTGAGGATCACCGGCTTTGCTGAGCACGGCCCAGGATTGGGCAATGGCATCAATCTGGCATTCCTGGTCATGGATGGAGCCGAGCGGGGTTCCGCTGTCATCATAGGCGCGCTGGTACCAGTCGCCATCCCAGGCAGATTGCTCGACGGCGGCTGCATACTCTTTTGCCTGGGCTTTGAAGCGGAGTGCGGTTTCGACCTTCCCGGACTTTTCACAGATTATCGCAAAACGTTCCAGCACGTCGCAAAGGAACCAGGCCAGCCAGACGCTCTCCCCTTTCCCAGCCTTGCCGACGCGATTCAAGCCGTCGTTCCAGTCGCCGGTGCCAATCAATGGCATGCCGTGGGAACCTGTTGTGGCACCTTTCCCAATCGCTCGGAGGCAATGTTCCATCAGCGAATATGATTGCTCTGTGGATGAAAATTGACCGTAATGCTCGTCTTCACCTTCCGGGAGGATCGGAGCATTGAGAAAAGGAAGTTGCTCTTCCAGAATGTCTATATCGCCAGTTGTTTCAATGTATTGTGCGGTGACATAAGGCAGCCATAACAGATCATCCGAAAAACGCGTGCGCACTCCGCGACTTGATGGTGGATGCCACCAATGCATCACGTCGCCCTCTTCGAACTGATGCTGTGCAGCAATGAGAATCTGGCCGCGGGTAATGGTCGGGTCAATGGGCAACAAGGCCAGGACATCCTGAAGCTGATCGCGGAAACCAAACGCTCCGCTGGATTGATAAAAGCCTGTACGCCCCCAAAGGCGGCAGGAAAGTGTCTGATAGAGCATCCAACGGTTTAAGATTAGGTCAGTAGCAGGTTCGGGAGTATGGACCTGAACAGTTTCAAGCAACTGGTCCCAAAACGCATGGGTTCTTTCATAAGCCGCGCTTACATAGTTGGGATCATGATATTTCCGGGCTAATTCCAGGGCGTGTTCTTTGTCGATTCCCTGCCCGAGCACGAAGTAAACCTCTTCAGTCGCCCCGGGTAGCAGGTCGATGTGGATTTGCAGGACAGCACAGGGATCTTCACCGGGTGTAATGCGAGCTTCCAGTCCCAAGCGGTGTAGAGCCGCTGGAGAGGACGGTGTTCCACCGCGCCCAAAGAACTCTGTGCGGTCAGCGGTCAGGCCGTGAAGGGATTGACTGCCAATCAGGAACGCGACGCGGCTGCCGAATTCGGAGTTGTAGGGGTTGCTGGCCAGAAGGCATTCCTGGGCTGAATCATACTCTGGAATGATATAGGCCATATTGGCTGCATGTGTGGTGCCCAACACCCACTCGACATAATGGGTCGCCGTGATCCGGCGGGTGTTATGCAGGGTATTTTCCACTTTCAGATGGATGATTTTCACCGGATCTTCCGGGCTGGCAAAAAGCGTAAGAATTTGGCGGAGCCCGTGCGAGTTGTGCTCAAAGATGGAATAGCCCGCCCCGTGTGTAACCCGGTACGGTTCCATCGAACCGGCTGGGAGCGGCGTGGGGGTCCATACCTCGCCCGTTTCCTCATCACGTAAATAAAGCGCTTCGCCGGTTGGGTCACGGACCGGATCATTGGACCACGGGGTGAGACGGTTTTCGCTGCTGTTGGATGCCCAGGTGCACTGGCTGCCGGCTTCACTGACCAAAAAGCCAAACTCTGGATAGCCGATCACATTTACCCACGGGGCTGGCGTGGTTCTGCCAGGCGGCAATCCCTCTCGAATTCGTGCCGCTGCATTCCAATCAATCACGTACTCGCGTCCATCCAATGTAAAGCCACCGAAACCATTGTAGTTCCTCAAACCTCCCATATCCTCCAGTGGATAGCATTGAGGAGGTTGGCCCGCGAATTCATCCACCTCTGCCGCTCGGGTTGGGATCAATTCGGGTAAGTGGTGCACCGGAGGGGCGTACCCCGGCATCTGATCCCCTAACGATCCATTGGCTCCATTGAGAAGAACGCAAGCTGCGGTTTGAAGCAGGGTATGTTCTTCAATCTCCATTTGGTCCAAATAAAGGATGAAGATTCCGCCGCGCTGGTGCAGCCATACTTCGCCGTCCATTTTGCTGACCATGCGATAAAGCATCCCATTCAACTCGGCACCATAATTGGTCGGTTGGCGATTGAGAATTACCACATCCATCTTAACCTTGCGGGTGTGAAGGTACCGGTGCACTTGCAGGGCTTCCCGGACCAGGTCGATCTGTTGGGGATCGTCCAACTCTACCAACAGGATGGGATAGTCACCTGAGATTCCAAAGCGCCACAACCCGGGCTGCCCAAGCTGGTTTGCTGCGATCGTTTCTGGAGAAGTGCGGGCGGCCTTAAATGAATAGGTTAGCGCCGAAAGAACCTTAAGAATCTCCTTGAAAGTCTGGGTCGTGATGTCCTGCTTGCCCAGCCAGGCTTGAGCAGCAATATTTGCCTGATGGAAGGAGTGCTCGATTAGCGCCCAATTGTGATACCGTCTGGCCAGCGCAAGAAGCGCATCGCGGCTCTCCGCGGCGAACGTCAGGTAAGCCAGATTCGCACCGGCATGAGGGTCAAGGTGAATTTCCTGTCCAAGGGCGAAGATTGGGTCCAGGGTCGCACCTGTTACGCCAGTGAGATACTGTTGCGAGGCCAGGGCGGTTGGATTACGCATAGTTTGGTCGCGGCCAATAAACTGATAACGGTCGGCTTCATGCCGCGCTACTGCCTGGCTTCCTTCGACTACCAGCATATGCCCCATGTAGATAGTCGTTTCCTGATCGGAGCGCGGACGGCGCATGAAGATTTGTAAATTCAACTCTGGAATAAATTCACTCTCAATGAATAACTTATAGAAAGCAGGATGGCGGGCATCGGCGGCCTGGGCTGCAAGGATCACTTCGCCATAGGATGTCAGTCGAAGGTCGCGAGGTTTCCCGATGTTATTATGCAGGTGAATACGGCGAATCTCCAGCGGATCGTCTGGAGCGACCGTGACCTGCATGGTAGATGTCAATTCATTTTCAGTACGCCGGAATACAGCCATATGGGCAAAGAAAGTGACCTGCATTTCCGTTGCATCGCCGGGAATGGGCTGGTGGGCGGCGGACCAGAGCCCACCCTGTTTCTTCGGGTCCGACCCCAGCTCCTGAATGTAGACCCAGGTTCCCCACGGGTCCAATACGCCGTCTGGTTGCCAGCGCGTCAAATCAATATCGCGCCAGGAACTGTATCCACCGCCCATATTGGAAAGAAGTACATTGTAGTTGCCATTCGAAAGAAGGTTTACCTGGGGAATGGCAGTCTGCACGGGCACTCTCCAGGGAATAATTTCTTCCGGAACTGCCGTTAGCCGTTGCACCCCTTTAACGTCCTCAGCATATGGATCTTGTGATGGCACCGCATGAGGGATCTGCTCTTGTAGCAGCAACTCAACGCTTTGGATGCGCGGGTCACTGTGCAAGCGATGGATCATGATATCTTCATGGAGGAAGTTGGCAATCGCCATCAGGATCATACCTTGGTGGTGAGCCATGTATTCGCTCACAACAGCTGAGGTTTCATCCAACAGCAAACGGTCAGGGGTGAAATCTATCGACTCATAAACGCCGAACAGGCCAATCATTTTATGTTCGATCAAGCTGGTAAGGTTGTGCAGTACAGCATGCGGGTTATATCCAATTGCCATGAGTGAAGCATACGGGGCAACAACCAGATCGTCTCCCAATCCACGTTTAAAACCCAATCCAGGGACTCCAAAAGCACGGTATTGGTAATTTTGATTGGCATCGAAACGGTAGAACCCCGATTCGGAGATTCCCCAGGGAATCCCTTTTGCTTTCCCATAGGCAATCTGCTGGAGGACTGCCCCCTGGGCGCTATCTGCCAGCAGCGTGCCGGGGTAAGAGCGCAGGAATAGTGGCGGCATCAGGTATTCGAACATCGTCCCGCTCCACGAGAGCAAGACGTATGAACTTTCCACCCGTGTCACTGGCCGCCCCAGGTGCAACCAGTGCGATTGCGGCACATCACCCTTGGCGATGGCGATGATCGAAGAAATCCGAGCTTCAGAGGCTAAAAGATCGTAATAATTCTGGTCGAGCTGACCCGTGACAAGGTTAAAACCAATATGAAAGACGCGTCGTTGCGTATGATAAAGGAAGTTAAAGTCCATCTCGTTGACATACTGTTCAGCGCGCGCCATGATTTGCGCGTATTTCGTTACCAGCAATGCGGCATTTGCGTCAGCATCCTTGAGTGCCTTAACCACCTTTTCAAGCCATTCCCGCCCTGCGTTTCCTGACCAAAGGACAGGTTTGTCGACTGCCTGCGGAATTACCTCTGTTTTTGGCAATAAAATCCGCAGATTTTCGATGTGCTGAGACGCTTCTTCGATACGGCCATGAACCTGCCCAAAGGCAATATTATTGGGTAAACAGGTTCTCAAAACGGACATTGTCTCCAACAATTGAGGTTCGTGGAACTGTAAAGGAAGATTCTCAAATAAAGGAATCCAGGGTACCAATTCAGTGATTGTCCGCTGCACGGTCAGGTGGTGCCGTTCAGTCTGTGCGGCGACTTCCTGCAATTTTCCGAGGGATTCCAGATTGAAAGCGGATCGGCCTACCATTACGAGTTTCATCAGCCGCTGCGAAAGATCTTGCCAGTACGGCCCGCTAACCTTCAGATAAAGGGGGTACCACAGTTCCGGCTTCAGCCGGACAGCCAGAATTTCAGTATGGATGGCCGTGATTCGTTGGTTTATTTCTTCGACCTGTTCATCGAATTCGGCTTTGCGCATCCACGTCAGGGTTTCAGTCAGATTGGCAAGTGTATCCAGGTAACCCTGCCACAAAGCCCATCGGAAAATGGGTTCGTCTGGCATCGTTTTGCATGCCTGGGCGGTCACAATGAGACTGGCCGCCAGATTACCGCTATCTACTGTGGAGATATACCGTGGTTGTAATGGTTCCAGGGTCAGGGTATCGTACCAGTTCATAAAGTGGCCGCGATAACGTTCCAGTTGGTCGAGCGTCTCCATGGTAGTGTCCAGACGGGTTGCCAATCCCAATTGGTCCAGATAACCGAGATCGTAAGCTGCCAGCGTAGAAGTGAGCAGCAGGCCGATATTGGTCGGTGATGTGCGGTGAGCAATGGCTCCAATGGGTGATTCCTGATAGTGATCGGGTGGCAGCCAGTGGTCTTCTGGACCAACAAATCGTTCGAAGAAACCCCAGGTTCGCCGTGAAACCTGACGTAAGAGGTTTACCTGGTTCTCGTTCAGGGGAATTGCATGTTCAACGATCGGTCGATTAACCCACCAGGCAATGAGGGGAGAGAGTATCCAAAGCAGCAGTACCGGGGAAGTATAGATCAGCACCGGCGCCACACCGTTTCTGGTCAGGCTCCAAATGACCTGCAGCACCGTTGTGAGAATTAATCCCAACCCGGCTACTGCGCTCATCTTTTGCCAGGAAATATTTCCACGGGCCTTAAAGCCAAACATTCGGGCAGTTTGGGCAGCCGTCGTCCACTGTAAAAGATTTCTGCGGCTGATGAGTACGCGATAAAGCGTGGTAAGCACAGCGTCTATTGAGAAATAGGCTTCATAGGGCAGGAAAGCAATCGCCAGCAGCCAGCGTATGATGTTCCAGGCTAATGGACGCAGGGCAATCCTAAGGAATTCACCACCCAGGATTTGCACTGCACTGCGAGCCAAACCGGTAAAAAGAGGAATGCCGAGAGAGAGCAAAACAATCGCTGTCCAAAGCCCGGCGAGACCAGGTAAACAAATTGTGCCCAGAAGAAAGATGAAGAGGAGGGCTGGTGCGAGCAAAGCTCTGCGTAGATTGTCGAACATTTTCCAGCGGTCGATCAATGAGAAAGTCACCCCAAACCTTCCCGGCTGGAATAACCACGGTAGGAGTTGCCAGTCCCCACGAATCCAGCGCCTCTGGCGCAAGGCCTGGATGATGTAGTTTTGCGGGTAATCCTCGATCATGGTGATGTCAGTAACCAGTCCGGCGCGACCCATCAACCCTTCCAGCAGATCGTGACTGAGAACAGTGTTTTCTGGAATGTGGTCATCCACGCTGCGCATGAATGCGTCTACGTCGTAGATGCCCTTGCCAACATAGATACCTTCCTGGAATAAATCCTGGTACGCATCTGAAACGGCCAGCGTATAGAGATCCAGCCCGGCATCTCCTGCAAAGAAGCGCGTGAACCAGGAGCGATTTGTGCTTTTAGGGTGAATTTCCATACGCGGCTGCAGAACGGTGTATCCTGAAATCGCCTGCCCGGTGTTCTCATTGAACACAGCCCGGTTAAGCGGATGGGCCAGTGTGCCAGCCAGGCGACAGGCGGATCCACGTGGCAGGATTGTGTCGGAATCGAGGGTGATGACGAACCGTATCTGCTGCAACACCTCTCGGCTCGCACTTTCACCACAGATGCCGTCGGTGATTGTTGTGAACGAAAGGTCCGTGCCGCCACGCAGTAGCAAATTGAGCTCATGCAGTTTGCCGCGTTTGCGCTCCCAGCCCATCCACGTACTTTCGGAAGAATTCCATAACCGCTTTCGATGCAGAAAGTAAAAGTGACTGGCGCCGTCTGGATTATCACAACCCTGGTTCTCACTTGCAACATCCGTGGAAGAATAAGAGCCATATTGACGATTGAGTCTCTCGATTGCGGCTGTGGCAACTTGCACCAGATCCTCGTCCTCGGGTAGGGTTTCGCTGTCTGCATCCTTGAAGTCAGTCAACAGGGCAAAGGTTATGCCGGCCTCTGGATTGCCTAGATAATGCTGTTCGAGTTGGTGTGCGAGCGATTCGATTTCCTTGTGATTGGTAATCATGGCGGGAATGACTACCAGGGTCTTGAATGGTCCGGGAATCTCTTCCTTGAAGTTCAGCTTGGGCAGAATGTGAGGTCGAATCACCAGGGTGATCAACCAGTTGATCAGGCTGGTGGCAACTGTCAGCGCCGGGATTGTCACAGACAATGCGAGCAGTAGAAAAACCATCCATTGAAGCAGTGCATTCCCGACTGTTGGCGCGAAGCTCCACGGAGAGTTGCCGGGTAACAGAAAACTTGAGCTTGGTAGGCGCGTCAGGTGTGTTGCCAGCATAAGGGAAAACAAAATCAGGATGGTTAGAAGCAGAATGCAGGAAAGATAAAGAACACTGGCATGTCCCATTATCCAGCGTTTGATGGTCGTTTTCTTGTCAGGCTGATAGCCAATCTGTTGTTCCAGAACAGCACGCCTGGTCCCTAGTAAAATCTCACCGATATGCGTCCCAGGATGCACCAAATTGTCATCGTCTTGGATATTAATGCGTATATCCGTTGGGAGTTGTTTGACCGTACGAGCATTTGAGGCAGTTGCTGGCATGCTCTGTAAGGAAGCGGGTGGGTCTGCCAGACTGGAGCGCGCCAGGTCCAGAGTGATATCGGCCACCTCGTTTTCATCCCGGCCGGTTGCCAGGGAAAGCTTCTCGATCTCTTTACGATACAGGTCGCGGGTTTTGAAGTCCATTTGCGAATAGATCCCGGCCGGATCCCTGCGAAGCGTACGTTCCTGACGACTTACGGATTCAAAAAAAGCACTCCAATCTTGCTCGGAAATTGACCTGAGGCTGAGGATGATATTGGAGATACCATCCGAGACAGTTTCACCGGGAGAAGAAAAACCGTTGATTCCTGCATGCTGCTGAGTTATCAAAGGTAAATCGGGGGGACTGGCTGGATGGATGGTTGAGACAAGTTCTTGTGCCAGAAACTCGATCAAACCATACCTTAGGAAGATTGGTAAAGCCCATAATTCACCCATTGTCAACAAAACACGTTCCTGCAGTTGTATCAAAATGGTCTGCAGATCGACCGGCTCCAATAAGAGATGCTGATACGAAAGGATGGCTCGCGCAATGGCATAAATACGCGGAAAATCATGCAATGGACTCTCTATCAGCTTTGGCAACTCATTGTAAAACGAGATTGGCAAATCCTCTTTGATTTGCTGGAGTGCCTGCCGGATGATGTAGTAATTGTCTAATACCCACTCAGAAGCATAGGTAAGGGGTGCTTTTTGTTGTGATGCTTCCTGGAAGTAACGATGAGCCTCCGTCAGCCAGGATTCGTACAGTGCCAGGTTTTTACCTGTCAGGTCTCTTCCTGCTGCGAATAATTTCGATACCCGACCTGGTTTTTCCCGACTGACCTGCTGGTAATTGTTGGCCAGGGAGGCTACGAGTTCCAGGATCTGATCTGTTTTGGGGCCAAAGGAATCCGCGCTGGAATCATCATCCTGTTCCCATGCCTGACCGATGCGGTCCTCCGACATGATTACCGCCCACCAGATTTTTGAGCGGCAATTTCAGCGACCGTGAGCTGAACTTGAGAACGCGGAACATCCTGGATGACCAGAACGGGTTTTGTGCCATGTTCAATGTAATTCCGTGCGATGCTTCCGTAAGGCCATGCAAATTGCCCGGTATAACCGTGGGCGCACAACACCACCAGATCAATGTCATCTTCCTGGCCGGCGAGTTCTTGAATGGCAGCACTTACACTGATGCTTTCTATAACTCTCGTTTCGCATTCGACGGGTAATCGCTCTTTCATCTCATTCAGGTAAGTCTTCACCGCCTCACGGCTGACATTCATCAACTGTTGAGAGAGTTGTTCTATCTCAAGAGGGTAGGGTTCCGGGATGGGTAGCTCAGGGGGTTTGATCACGGCAGTCAGGATGAGCTTTGTGGGAGCTGGAGAGATCACCGGCGCTGTTCGGCGATTCGAGCGATTATTGGTCTCTGGCGCCAATCTCAAAGCCATTTCGCCACGGGCGAGAGCAATTCCCGCGGAAAGGGAGCACTCTGCGCGGCGCGAACTGTCAATTGGGAGGAGAATTCGACGGTAATAAATTCTGTTGTCAAAAGTTGTGGGCTGGTGATAGGCCCGTACGACGAGAACCGGTAAATAAATCAAATTGATTACTTTTTGGGTGACGCTGCTGATATTCCAGCGGCTCAATCCACCCGAGCCGTGTGTGCAGATTACTAGCAGGTCAATATCCTCATTGTGGGCAAAATTAACGATATTTTCCGCCGTTTTCCCTTCGCGAATGAAATATTTGACTTTTATTTCATCGGTATCAGCACTTTTGTTTTGCGCACCTTTGGTATCGCGTGGTTTTATTTTAAGATTTTCGCGAATCCGGGCTGCAACTCCCTGCATGTACATATCCGATTCAGCTTTACGGATCTGCCAGCTCAATGGATCAACTGAGATGGGGTTCTCATGAAAAGACGCCGGGTCTAGGACTTCTAAAAGGATAATGGTGGATCCAAAGATGCGGGCAAACTGTTCGGCATGAGGGATCGCTCGTTCAGCCAGCGGCGACCCATCCAGCGGGACAAGGATTCGGTTAAACATAATAATTCTTCCTTATGACGAGCTTTTTCCAAAAGGCGCCGGTAACATGGGATGCTCGATTAAAACTCAACCAGTTGACCAGTTTAGGAAATTTAATCATAGCATTCC
>DATMYV010000027.1:0-16403 GCA_035560795.1 Longilinea sp. | reverse complement strand
ATTTTAATCTTGATAAACTAGAACCGGGAAATGCTCATCAGTATGAATAAATCCTAATCGTTGGTAAAGAGCCTGGGATGCCAAATTGTCATGCTGGGTGTTTACAGTGGCGGAATGAAGCTGTAAACGATCTAAATGCCTCAATAAATCGTAGACCAGGGTGTAACCGATTCTCTGTCCCTGTAATTGCGGTAATACAGCCAACCGGGCAAGATGAGCATTGAAGGAAGTGGCAGTACTCATCTGGTAGGCAATTATCTGGTCGTTGATCTCCATAAGGGTTGCGAACGCACTCTGTTCATAGGCATTATTTAGCGCGGAGAGCGACAAACGCCACAAGGGTTCAAAAGCCAGATTGTCAATCCTGGTTATTTCAGGTAGATCTTCCGGGAGAATTGACCGAATCACAGCCCCGTCTGGTAAATGCGCCTCTTCTGGAAAAGCGCCATCCCAGACGAGGGTGACAATTTGCTGATACTCGATCCATCCGTGGCGTTGAAGCAACCGCATGAACCAATCATGCAATGAAATGGCGGCCAGGATTCTTTTCAGGTTTGGATTGGAACGGTCCAACTCAGCCAGAAACATGCGCGTCCATGCATCATCCGGGGAAATCTGCGAACTGCACGCAAATAACCGCACCCAGGCAATGCCAGGCGGATCATCAGGGCACGCAAACGCTGCCTGGATCTGGTGGTCTTGCTCCAGGATCCAGAAAGAATCCTCACCCAACCAGTCAAGAACAGGTCGCCAATCCAGGTGGCGATGGACATAGCGAGCCTGGTTTAAGAAGAAGGCCAGGTCGCTGGTATCGTTCTTTTGTGCGTTGCGGATAATTGATGATTCCATGATAGAAAAAGCTGCCTACCTTTTCAGGCAGGCAACCCTTCGGGGCAGTGATTATCGAGATCAGCGGTTAGACATATTCCCAATGATACGGAGCAACCCTTTCAGAATGCGATCCGCCAATGAGAGGCTCTTCTTCTTGGATAGGCCGTCTTGCATGGTAGCCAAAGCTTCAACCCGTTTGCCCTGTTGCATCTGGATGGAGGAAATCCGTTGAAGAACGAGGGCGCGCAGATCAGCCTCGCCGATTTTTTCAAACAAAGCCGCCGATTGCTGATATAGATCTACGGCACGAGTGCGGTCTTTTAAATCCTCAAGGGCAGCGGCCATGTTCCCCAGCGCCATTGCCTGGCGGCGTTGATCTCCGACAGATGCAAAGATCAAATCGGTACCTTCAGCAGCGGCAAGCGCACCTGGGGCATCGCCGGCCTTCAAGAGGGCAACAGACTGGTTGTTGCGTGCTTCTGCAGCCAATACCTCATCATTCGAGTTCTTGTACGCATCGGCCGCATCGCCAAATAAACGTGCAGCCTGCTGGAATTCTTCTGCTTCATATGCTGTTTGAGCCTCTGCGGCCAGTTGCTGGGGAGTGGTAGAAATGATGTTTTCCATAATCGTTTAGTATGTGATCTCCAAGATTCCTTCAGCGATACCGCGCAACTTCTCGACGGAGAGTTCGCTCAACCGCATAGCCAATTCAAGATATGGGCGATTGACTGGTTGTAAAACGAACGTTTGGTGCTGCTCTGGTAAATCCATGAACTTTTGGACGGCAATTTGCTGGGATCGCCAGGTTCCAATTGTGCCATGGTCGTCAAAAAACGATTCTACCTTTGCCTCCAATTCATCCGCAACCGTTTCCAATTCCGGCATCGAAATGGGCTCTAATCCTTCTTCGTAAGCTTTGAGTTTTTCAGCATTTATCGAGGTGAGGTTGGCCAGTTCATCCAACGTCATACTACGTTCACCGCGCAGCATTTGAATCCGGGTCCCAATAATACGATTACGAATTTGGGCCAGTTGGTCAACATTTAATACAGCTTGGTTTGCAGCAGATTCGGAAAGTGCCTCATTCCCGCTAAAATGCTCGATAGGTAAATCCAGATAAAAAGCCAGGGCTTCCAATTGCGGCAAAGATGGAGCTGCTTCGCCCAATTCAAAGGATTGAAAAGTCTCAGTGGAAACGCCAATGGCGGTCGCGCAATCTTCAATGGTATGTCGGCTGGACAGCCGAGCATCCTGCAGTAGGACGCCTAATTTGTGCATACGAAGCGTTATGAGTCTCTGATTCTTGTTCATACACACCCTGTGTCAAACGGAGATAAGGTCATTATATATGATTAATCTCTTAGCGCCTCTTATTTTGAGAATTAAACATATCGCCTAAATTTGCCCCATACACTTCTGGCCCAAGGCGGATACCAGCAGCTTCGAGACGAGGAGAAAATAGGGGTCGGATACCGGTTGGTTTCAATTCGCCAACAGCTTTCCCATCCTTGTCCACCCCGGTCTGTTCAAATCGGAAGATTTCAGTCATCACAACTGTATCCCCTTCCATGCCGGATACTTCGGTAATGGAAGTGACTTTTCGAGCGCCATCGCGCATACGCGATTGCTGGATGATCAAATCGATGGCTGATGCAATTTGCTGGCGAATAACTTTGACTGGCAAATCCATACCGGCCATCATGCACATAGTTTCCAAACGAGAGATAGCGTCGCGAGCCGTGTTGGCATGCAGTGTTGTAAGCGAACCATCGTGACCGGTGTTCATGGCTTGCAGCATATCCAGGGCTTCGCCGCCGCGAACTTCACCAACAATAATACGGTCAGGGCGCATCCGCAGGGCATTCCTTACCATGTCACGGATTGAAACAGAGTTTCGCCCTTCCGTATTGGCAGGCTTTGCTTCCATGCGCACCACATGATCCTGCATAAGTTTGAGTTCGGCTGCGTCTTCAATCGTGACAATGCGTTCGTTATCTGGAATAAAGCCGGATAGGACATTTAACAACGTGGTTTTTCCGGAGCCAGTGCCACCCGAGATCACGATGTTTAACCTGGCAATTACGCAGGCTTTGATGAATTCGGACATGCCCTGGGTGAGCGATCCAAATTGTATCAATTGATGGATGGTCAATTTGCCTTTGTCAAATTTCCGGATCGTAATGGTCGGACCGTCGATCGCGACTGGCGGAATGACTGCATTGACGCGGGAACCGTCTGGCAAACGGGCATCAACCATTGGACTGTCGGCATCGATCCGGCGGCCTAAGGGAAGAATGATTTTTTCTATCAGCCGCAATACCTGATCGTCATTTTCCAAGGCGATATTGGTCTTGGTGAGAATGCCTCTACGTTCGATGTAAATCTTATTTGGTCCGTTTACCATGACTTCTGTAATTTCAGGATCATCCAACAAGGGCTGTAACGGGCCAAACCCCAGAATGTCATCCAGGATGTCATGGAATAGTTGATCACGAAGGGTGGTTGGAAGGGCAAGCCTGGTGGATGTATAGGCTTGTTGCATCAATTCATGGACAATCTTCCGGCGGTCACTCGCAAGTGGAGGCTGATTTTCCAGCTCGTGCGATATAAAATTTACAATGTATATTTTTAGTTTGGCCAATTCTGGCCCATGGATGGTAGCCGGCGTTGTCATTTTTCACCCTGGCCTGAATTACTCTCATCCTCAGGGACAATCCAGATGATTTGGGAGATATTGACGGCAATAAATTTACTCTTATATACAACCTGGTCTTCACGGTCGTACACGATTGCATCCGTCACTGCCACAAAACGCTCCGATTTGTTCAATTCGTCCCGTAAACGATCATCCGGCCGAACATGGACATTTCCGCATATCTTGTACTTGCCGGTTTGGATTAAGACAGCCACCGGATGTTTGAAAATGACGTTGGAAAAAACTTTCGTCCGTTCTTCGTTGTTAGGTTGGGCGTCTTCACCAATCATCCTGAATCATCCTTCTTGATCAAAATCTTGCGAGATTAAACAAGCCCGGCTTTTTCGACTGGCGGCATCAAGTAACCTAATCCGGACCGGGTAACAATGTGTTGCGGTGAATGGGGGTTATCTTCCAGTTTTTGGCGCAATCGGGCAATGCTGACCCAAAGGATTTCTTTATCCTCGCTGTATTGCGGTCCCCAAATGGCTGTTAATAACTCTTCTGCGGTCAGGACTTGTCCCATGTGTTGGGCAAATTGAATCAACAAGCGGTATTCGGTGGCAGAGAGGTATACCGGTTTGTTATCTTTCCAGACTTCTGCGCGCGCAAAATCGATTTTTAAGTTGCCATGGGTGAAGTACCGGTTTGCGCCGACCTGTTCGGATGTCTTTGCTCTGCGAAGTACAGCCCGTACGCGGGCGACCAATTCAGTTGCCGAGAATGGTTTCACCACGTAATCATCGGCGCCAACATTCAATCCTCGCACGCGGTCTTGTTCTTCGCCTTTGGCAGTGAGCATGATGATTGGAACCGATGAGAATTGCCGAATTCTTTCGCAGGTGGTCCAACCATCCAGACGCGGCATCATGACATCCAAAATCACCATATCGGGATGTTTGCTGGCGACCATCTCAAGCGATTCTTCACCGTTGCTGGCTGTAATGACTTCATAGCCTTCAGCCTCCAAATTCACCTTTACAAGGTGTTGGTAAAGAACTTCATCGTCAACGACCAGGATTCGTGTATCCAAGGTGTAACCTCCTCACCAACCGAATGACTATATATGTTCTCGTAAGAAAACGGTGAAAGTACATCCAACGCCGGGAGAAGTATTTACCCAAATTTCACCCTGATGCGTTTGGATGATCTGCCTGCAAATGAACAAGCCTAACCCGGACCCATGTACGTTTGGTGCCTGTTCCGGGTTGCGAAAAAAACGGTCAAAGATGAAAGGAACATATTGGGATGGAATGCCGGGGCCGTGGTCGATTACCTCGATTTGAACACCTTTTTCAACATTCCGAATGGTAACCCATACTTCCGACCCGGGGGCATACTTTGCAGCATTGTTAAGCAAGTTTTGCAGAACTTGCGCCAGACGGACTGGATCACCTTCGATTAGTTTAAGCGGCTGATCGATTTCCAGGTGGACAACCATGCTGGGATGGTGGAGATGTGTGCGAATAATGACATCATTGACCAGAGCGTCCAGTCGGACAACCTGGAAATCCATGTTCATGCGCCCCGATTGCAACCGGGCTGAGTCCAGCAGGTCATCGATCAATTCCTGCAAACGGTCGGTTTCTTTATCGATGATATGTAGAAATTCAAGCTGTGTCTGTGCATCCCATGAAGTATCCGGACGCAACAGCGTGGTTGTATACCCCTTGATGAAACCCAATGGCGTTCGGATTTCATGCGAAAGAGTGGACATGAAATCTTCCTGCAGGCGAAAAATGTGATGCTGTGCTTCTAACTCTTTGAGCCGGGCGAGCCGTAAACTCTCGTCAATCAGCAAAGAGATCTCGCCAGTCAGAAATTGTGCAAATTCAATTTCCTCTTCAGTAAATGGCGGACTACCAAAACGAACAAAAACAATTGTCCCAAGAATCTCCTGCTCGCGGGTTAACGGCACGGCCAGAATATAAGGTCTTTTCAACCGGTCTGTGGAAGAGGGTTCGTTTGGTTCAATTAATTTCAATTCGCCTGTATTACAGACCTGTGTTGCAACAGTCTCACCCCACGATACATCTGCTTCGGCAAGCTTTCCACGACCCATTGCGCGGGCATAAGCGGTTTCAGGATGCCTGGAATCCGGATCAATTAAATAGATTACCAGGTTATCAAAAATAAAATGAGGACGGATGAACCGTGCGATTTCGTCTACGGCAGACTTCCATTCCTCGGCCTGAACGACGATCTGGTTTATTTTGTACAGGTCTGATAAAGAAAGAAAGGAAGTATGCAGCGCAGGTTTCATCAGAATAAATTATATACTCTTTCCTAATCCACTATTCGCAGCATGAATTCAAAGGAGCTGCTTTTTCCAGGGATTGACTCTACCCGGATCATGGAGCCATGCGCTTCGATGATTTTCTTTACCAGGGTCAGGCCAAGTCCGGTACCGCCATATTTGCGGGTGGAGGAACCATCCAATTGGTGGAAAGGCTCAAAGATTTCCTGAATGCGTTCTTGCGGAATGCCGATGCCGTTATCCCAAACGGTAATAGTGACGAAATCGTTCTCCTTTTCACTCTTTACGCGAATGGATCCGCCGTCCGGTGTAAATTTGATGGCATTTTCAATCAACTGTTGAATTGCCCATTGGATCTTTTCACGGTCAGCCTGAACAATAACCGTTTCCTGATTGCAGCTATACAAAAGGTCGTGGCCATGTTCGCTCGCGCTTTGTTGAAAGGTTTCGACCAGATCGCGGCAAATCTGGTTAATATCGACGGATTTGACATGCAGGTTGATCGTTCCATGCTCGGCCATTGAAAACAGGATTAAGTCTTCAATCAGTTTTTCCAAGCGGTCGGTGGAACGTTGCATGGTCATCATGCTGCGATATTGTTCGTTGTTTACGGCTCCCAGATCGCCGGAAGCAAGCAGTTCGAGGTAGCCTCGAATGTGGGTGAGCGGTGTACGAAGCTCATGGGAAATGTTGGCGACAAAATTCGATTTGAGCTGGGCCAACTCCGCAAGTTTCACCAAGGCTTCTTGAAGTTCTGCCGTACGTTCCTGTACGCGCATTTCAAGGCGGTTGTTGGCTTCTTCAAGCTGTTGGTTTTTTTCCTGCAGGGCAACCCGAAGCTGTAATATTTGCTCGGTAACCACCTGATCGAGTGTTGCCTGATCGATCATATTCATATCGACCAGGATTTTGCCTAACAGGGGAGATGGATCTTTGGGGTCATGATTGCGTTGAAATTCAAGGGCCTTTTCAAGATCTCCTGGTGAAATCAAACCTTTCTCCACCAGGGAATCGCCCAACCGGGTAACTAAAATTTCAGGGGTTAGCGAGCGAGTTGTTGACATTTCACCCCCTCAGGTGCAAGATCAGTGCCGCCACACCCACTCACCGGAGACCATCGTTGCGATGGGTTGCACCGAGTAAATAGAGTCTGGCGCCAGTCCAAATGGATCTTCCTCAAGAACAATCAAGTCAGCAATAAAACCGGTTCTGATTTGACCGTGAACCTGTTCGAGACCGGCAGCAAAGGCCGGACCGGTGGTGTAACCAGCCATTGCTTTTTCGAGCGAAATGCGCTGTTCCGGGTACCATCCCTGTCCGCCGGGATATCCGGAGGTTCGCTTGCGGGTCACTGCAGCATGCAATCCCAGGAATGGATTAGGCGATTCCACTGGTGCATCGGATCCAAACGCCATCTTTGTGCCGAAATCCATCAGGCTGTTGAAGGCATACGCATACTGTGACCGGGTACCCCAATAATGGTCAGCAGTATCCATATCGGAAGTAGCGTGAATGGGCTGCATCGAGGCAATAATGTCAAGCTCCGCCAGGCGATGAAGATCTTCCAGCAGCAACACCTGAACATGTTCGATGCGATGGCGCAATCGTGGAAGGTGGTTTTGTTCTTCGAAATCCCGCAATAAAGCAAAACCGTTAATGATCTCATGGTTTGCGCGGTCGCCAATGGCATGGACGGCCAGGCTTAAGCCGCTCTTTGCAGCTTGTTGACCGGTTTCAAGGATATTATGTCGATTGAGAAGTAAGACGCCAGTATTGTTGCTGTTTTCGTAGGGTTGCTGCATGGCAGCGGTTTGCGGTCCAAGCGCACCGTCTGAGAACATCTTTATAGATCCGATGCGAAGAAAATCGCCGCCGAATCCGCTGCGCAGCCCAAGGATTACCGCTTCAGAAAGCGCTTCGAAAGGAATCCCTTTTACAACATGAAGACGCAACCGGCCCTGGCCGTTGAGGATTTGCAACGCCTGAAAACAACGGCGGCGGTCAAAATCATGCACACCGGTTAGACCCATGCTCCATAGTACTTTTTGAGCTCGATCGATCGCCTCGGCCGCAGCCTGGTCCGATGGAGTGGGTAGAATTCTTTCAACCAGTTCAATCGCGTTTTCCAGCAGAATGCCAGTGGGTTCACCGGCCTGGTCCCTTTGGATCTGTCCGCCGTCAGGGTCTGCAGTTAAACGGTCGATGCCAGCCATTCGTAAAGCGGCATGATTCGCCCAAGCCGCATGAAGCGATTTAACGGTGAGAAAGACGGGATGATCGCCGGCGGCAGCGTCCAGTTCATCGGCTGAACCGTAGCCGCCTTGCCACTGATTCTGATCAAACCCGTGTCCGAGGATCCATTCACCAGCCGTTATCGCCTTAGCACGGTCAGCCACGCGCCGTAGGCATTCCTCCTTTGTTCTTGTTTCGCAGTCGACCTTGTTAAGGCTAAAGGCAAAATAATCAAGATGGATGTGCGCGTCCGTCAAACCCGGCCATACTGTCTGTCCGTGGAGATCTTCGATTTCAGTCTTTCGGTTTGACAGCGCAAGCACATCTTCATTGCTGCCAACAGCCAGAATGCGACCGTTTTCTTCCGCCAGTGCTGTCGCAAATGGCTGAATTGCATTCATGGTTCTAATATTGGCATTATGAAGAATGCGCATTTTATGACCTTGTTAGCGTGGCAATCAGGGCGTTAAGTTCTTCGTCTGAATAATAATGAATGACAACACTGCCGCCTTTGCGCCCATGCCGGACAGCCACCCGCGTTCCAAGTGCGTCTTGCAGCCGTAGTTCGATGGCGGTAATTTCCGGGTCGGGCACGCGGGATTCGGGTTTATTGCCCCGTTCTCCTAATAGTTTACGCACCAGCTCCTCGGTTTGACGGACGTTCAGCCCATGCCGAAGAATCGATGCAAGCGCTGCATTCTGTGCATGTTCGGTGGGTAAACCCAGTAAGGCGCGTGCGTGCCCCTCAGAAATGGAACCATCTGCCAATGCCTGCCGGCCTTCGATGGGTAATCGTAATAAGCGCATGGTGTTCGTGACCGTGACCCGGTTTTTTCCAACCCGGTCGGCAATTGCCTCATGGGATAAATGAAAATCATCCGCCAACTGGCGGTATGCCTCGGCGGTTTCAAGCGGGGTCAGGTCGGCGCGCTGTACGTTTTCTATCAAGGCCAATTCGAGGCGCTGCTGCTCGGTAGCCTGCCTCACTAATACCGGGACGTTCTCCAACCCAGCCAGGCGGGCTGCCCGCAACCTGCGTTCTCCAGCAACCAGAATGTATTCATCCTTTGCAGTATCGTAGGTGACCAATAATGGCTGGAGGATGCCGTGTTCTTTTATCGAAGCAGCCAATTCCTCCAACGCTTCTGCCTGCATGGTACTGCGCGGTTGCAGCGGGTTGGGAGTGATTCTATCGATTGGAACTTCGAAGGTGGACATGCCTTCGCCCGGAGCGGAAGAACCGACCGGAATCAGTGCATCCAAACCTTTACCCAGACCGCCTTTGCGTGCCATTGACATTATCCTTCTTCACTGAGTACAGGAATTTGTACCCCATCTTGTTCCAGCACTTCACGCGCCAGCGCAGAATAGGAACGGGCTGCAGTTGAATCAGGCGCGTAAATTGAAATGGGCTGGCCGTAGGATGGGGCTTCGGCCAGTCGGATGCTGCGTGGAATGATTGTTTGAAAAACCCGATCGGGAAAGTACTTTCTTACTTCAGCGACTACGTCTACAGCAAGGCGGGTGCGGCCGTCATACATTGTTAGAATGACGCCGCGCACTTGCAAATTTGGGAACAGAGATGAACGAACGCGAGACAGTGTTTGGGTCAACTGCCCTAATCCCTCGAGCGCCAGATACTCGCATTGTACCGGGATAAGCACGCCATTCCGTCCGGCAACCAGGCCGTTAACTGTCAGGATGCTGAGCGAAGGGGGGCAATCGATCAGGATGTAATCGTAGCGGTCCATGATGGGCGCTAGCGCATCCTTCAGGCGGTGTTCACGGTTGGGGACCTCGATCAATTCAATTTCGGCACCAGCCAGTGCCGGGGAGGCCGGCAGAACGGATATTTTTAGTTTGGGGTTATGCAAGATCTGCGGTCCGATTGGATTGACACCGATCAACACTTCATAGGTTCCATTTTTGACCATCTTCTTGTCAATGCCGAGCGAGGAAGTGGCATTTGCCTGAGGATCCAGGTCTACCAACAGGACGCGCTGCCCATAATTACCCAGGTAAGCACCCAGGTTAATGGCGCAGGTGGTTTTGCCAACGCCCCCTTTTTGATTCACCAGTGTGTAAATACGCGCCATCGTCAGACCTTGGAAATAATTTCAAGCAACGCCGTTTGGACTTCATCGGGGGAGGGCGTGCCAGCCAAACCAGGGCGGGTTACAGAGTTGGCTGCCAATTGAGTGGCAAAACGGGCTGCCTCCCACGGGTCTCGGGTTTGCGAAAGCCGGATAAAAAAGGCAGCTGCGAATACGTCTCCTGCCCCTGTTGGATCTTTTTCCACCATGGCTGGTGGTTTGAAATAACGCAGATCGCCATTCCAGTAGAGACGCGCACCCCGGACGCCCTCAGTGACAACCAACACAGGGATTGATGCGAGCATATCTTCAATGCGGCTTTCATTACCCTGCACATCTTCAATGCTCAGTACGGCTGCATCAGCGTTTTCGAGTACAAAACGGGCTTCCGGCCAATAAGTTGGATGAATGAGGTTATCCGAATTCCAGCTCCTCAGCCAACCCTGAGGCGTCAGGCAGACTTGAGAATCGGAAAATGCCCGAGCCAGGCGCGGATCAACTTCCTGGGCAACTGGTCCAAGGTGCACTATCGGGGTATTGCGCCAGGTCACGGGAACCATGGAATAATCCAATTCAGCGGCCACATGATGAATGTATTGAATACGGCCGTTTGGGGTTTGGTTATTTTCAAAGGTCGTCGAATAATCAGCCTGTCGCATCGATATGGAGACCCCCTTGAGGTCATCCAGATTGATATCGCTGGCGCAGGAGGTGACGATGCCAACCCGCAGCCCGATCGCCTGGGCAGTACGTGCGGCATATGAGGCCGTACCGCCAAGTGCAGGCCCGTTCGCCGTTAAGTCTTGGGTAAGGTGGCCAATGATTAAATAATCCACCGGCTCGATCGGTGAGAGGTTGAGCATGGCCCAATTATACCCGACTATTGTTCAGGGTCTTCCGTTGGACTTTCGATTATTTCTTCATTCTCGACTTGGGTATGTTCTACTTCTTCTTCAACAACCGGTTGCGAATCTGCAGCTTCGCCGGTTAATGGGCTGATTGGTAACGACTGGAGCGCATCATCCATGGTGATGTTCTCACGGCGTGCTCCGGGTGCGGGGGTTGCGCAATAGGGACATAAATTCCAGGGGAGTTCCATCAAGTGGCCGCATTGATGGCAGCGTTTCTTCAAGCGGGTATGGCAATGAGGGCAAGCCACCCAATCCGGCTCGATATGACGCGAGCAGCCGGGGCAGACAGGGATTTCTTCAATGGTTTGCAGCAGCGCTTCCTCTTCCAATGTGCGCTGGTATTCTTCTTCCAAGGTGCGGGCCGGCCTTAGAATCAAGTAAACCAGCATCCCCGGCAAAAAAAGAACAGCGACCACCAGCACTGCCAAAACGCGGGCCAGAGGATCGCGCGCGCGCGAACGAATATCACGGAAGGTCCATATTACCAGGCTTAGCCAGAGGGCGGCGATAAAAGCGGCGCCAAAGGCAGTGCCAAATAAGGTGAAATTGCTGAGGGTAACGGGATCGAACGTCATGGAATTTCTCCAATGATGAATTATAGCATGGAGATGAAATTGGCAGATTTAGATCCGACAATGAGCTTGCGTGGAAGCCAAAGCTCCATTATATTCTTAATTGAATTCATTTATAGTGGGGGAAAAATGGTCAAAGAACAGGCCGGCGGTTACAAGATTTTGAATCTTGAAAGCAACGATCGGCCGTGCGAGCGGTTGGAATTGCTCGGCGCCGATGCGTTAAACAATGCAGAATTACTGGCTATTTTGTTAAGAGTTGGTATCCCAGGCGAGAATGCCGTCCAACTTGGACAACGCCTGCTGCAGGAATTTCACGATTTGTCCGGTTTACAGCGGGCCTCATTTCTTGATGTCTGCGCGGTAAAGGACCTGGGACCGGCCAAAGCTGCTCAAATCAAGGCTGCCATCGAGCTTGGCAAGCGGCTGGCTGCCCAGTCGGTGGAGGACCGGCCAGCCGTGCATTCGCCGGCCGACGCCGCAGAACTGGTGCGATATGAAATGTCGGCTCTGCCGCAGGAACAATTGTGGGTGCTGGTGCTCGACACGCGCAACCGCGTGCTGGGTATTGAAAAAGTATATAAAGGATCGTTGAACTCATCCATAGTGCGCATAGGCGAATTATTCCGCCCGGCCATTCAACGCAATGCTGCCTCGATCATCGTAATACACAATCACCCCAGCGGTGCGCCAAGATGTATATAAGTAGAGAGTTCCATGCGGAACCCTGCAAGGAGTGAGCAGAGTGGCTAGAGAGACAGGGACGAGGACCCGAAGCAGAATCGTTTCTGAAGCTCCCTCGACAATGTGGCAAAGGAAGCCCTACACTTCCTGAGGCTGCCAGCCAGAGTATCGCCACGGTTACGTAAGAAAATGCCGTTTGAAGCGCCGCAGGTTGGAACACCCGCTAACGTTAGGGCGAGGGTGTAGTCATCGGAATGTCTATCTCGCTAGGATAGACAAAATCTTGGATGGATAGGAAGCCAGCACCCCGGAATATCCTGGGCTTCCCCGATGACGAGCGAGGCAACGAGCCGAGCCAGGTGTAGAGGCAAAACCCACAGCGATATGACAACGCTACTTATATGAACTTGGGAACCATGTGTGACTCTCCAGCAATGGAGAAGGCCAGCTTGCGGCCAGATGCTGCACATGGGGCGGAGCCTTCGTAGTAGTCTGAGATAGGGAAAGCCTATCACACCAAACATCTGTGCAAGATGGCAGGTGTGGCGAAGGAAGGCAGTTGAGTAAGCCAAAATCATGCGCAAACTAAGACGGAGTGAGGACGTATGAGCCAAACGATGATGTCCCAAAAGCAAATGAAACTGGCGAAAACCGCACAGGAAAATCCTGAACACAGGTTTACCAACCTGTATAGTCTCATTCACTGGGATCACTGGATTACCTGTGCAGCACAAGCAGTCCTGGCACGTCCGGGAAGCACAACAGCAGGGATAGATGGGACGACGCGGGACAGGTTCAAAGCCAACTACCCGGAAGAAATGAAGAAACTGGTAGAAAGCCTGAAGGATAAAACCTATGAACCGCAACCCGTTAGGAGAACCTATATCCCGAAGAGCAATGGCAAAATGCGACCGCTTGGAATACCCGTTCTCAGAGATCGCATTGTGCAGGAAGCCCTTCGAGCAATCCTGGATCCGATTTATGAAACGGATTTCAGACCATGTTCCTATGGCTTTCGCAAAGGCCGTCGCACAATGGATGCGATCGCGGTCATTATGTCCCTCACTAACTCAAGTCAACGATACTACTATGTGATTGAAGGGGACATCAAGAGCTACTTCGATAAAGTTCATCACCGAAAACTCTTGAGCATCCTCAAGAAGCGCATAGCAGACAAGGACATAATTGACCTGATCTGGAAGTTCCTTAAAGCTGGAGTAATGGAGGATGGCTTATTTGCACGAACAGAGGCAGGCGTCCCACAAGGCGGAATAATTTCACCGTTACTGGCAAACGTCTACCTGAACGAGTTCGACAAATGGGCTGAAAAGAAATGGGTACTCTCCCCATATGAACAGCAGAAAAGGAGAAAAGCAGGTCTGGGAAACTACCGGCTAGCCAGATACGCAGATGATTTTGTCATCCTCAGCAATGATGGAATAGAAGGTGTGAAACAGGCCAAGCAAGAGGTTAAAGACTTCCTGGAAAATGGGCTTCATCTACAACTGTCCGAAGAATAGACCTTCATCACTCATGTCAATAACGGTTTCAACTTTCTGGGATTTCACATCCAGAGGTGCAAGCCAGAAGGGCGATGGGTGGTACATCTTCGACCAACAGACAAGGGAAAAGAGCGAGTAAAAGGGAAAATCAAAGACCTGACTTCTAGATCATGGACTTGGATGGATGAATACAACCGCCTAACCACCCTCTATGCGATCGTGAAAGGCTGGTCTGAGTACTACAAACATACCAGTCTACTCGAGGACATTGAAGAAATTACCCGGTACACGTGGTTCCGATACCTGGGATGGCTTCTCAAGAAGCACAAAGGAAGTCGGAAACAAATGCTCATCCAGACAAAAACGAAAAGCATCTACAACAGGACACGCTGGACGGCAGAGATACGAGAAGGGGCAGTTGCCCTGGGTACGTATCAATGGCTACCCACTCGGAAAGAACTTGAGCGAAGTAAGTACATGCAAAAGGGAATAGGTGGGTTTCAACACCCCTATCGCCCAGATGAAAATGACGAAACTCCGCCAATGGACTTTCCAATGAGTGAAACTGGCCCAGATGAAAGCATCTTCACAGCTACGATTGGGGTAACAAGCAGGAAATCCCGCAATGAACCTCTAGAAATGGCTGAGTTGAAGCTCCGGGCAAGGATGCGAGATGGATTTAAGTGTGTTCGATGTGGGTCTACAGAGAACCTGAGGGTTCACCACAAGAAAGGCACAAAATCTCATCTACCCGAAGACCTGGAAACGCTGTGCCATAAATGCCACCATGCCGAACATGGTTTTCGCCAAACATAAAACTCAATGGAGAGCCGGATGAAGCGAAAGTTTCATGTCCGGTTCGGTGAGAGGGGTGAGGAAATCCCCATAGAGAAATCTATGAATGGCGTCCTTGCCCCTACTCTACGCGATCCGACACCCAGCCCGGAGGATGTAGCCCTGACGCGCAGCATTCTTCAAGCCGGCAAGCTGATGGATATAGAACTGCTCGACCACCTGGTGATTGGACAGGGTCGCTTTGTTTCAATGAAAGAAAAAGGGCTGGGCTTCGGCCTTTAAGCCGTTTTATTGACAAAACCTGTGCCTCATAGTAAACTAACCCCCGCACAACACGGCGAGGTAGCTCAACGGTGGAGCAGTGGACTCATAAGCCATTGGTTGTGGGTTCAAATCCCACCCTCGCCACAGGAAAACGGCCCGGAAAGCGGACCGTTTTTTTATGTATATTTTCATTCACTCCAAGGAGACTCAAAGGTATTAATTGTTACCTAAGGAGAATTGGCAAGTATACATGCGGAGAAGATGCAACACCGATCAGATTTCCTTTGGCCCATGAATTCGGTACTGTGGCACTCGATCCTGTTGGCCAACTGTTAAAATCAGCCAATGTGTTAATGTTTTGCGCTGCGACCGATAGGCCGATTGACCGATCCCACCAATTGCCAATAACTGTGCTGTTGATTCGAAATTCTGCATCCCACCCGCCGCTATCGTTTGATCGAACGATTTCATAGCCATTGGGTACCGGCCCAGTATAACCTCCGTTAATTCCGCTGCCTACTTGAATTGTGCCGTCATAAGATATTGTGAAGGCAATATCGGTTGGTGATGGACTTCCACCGCCTCTACCGACGTGGGTTAAATAAACAACTGCGTTTGGTTGATTTTGCAAAGTCAGTCCAGGTATGGGCAAGTTCTTGAGACAAACGTACAAATCTGTGCCTGAGTGTTCATAGTAAGAAGTGACAACCTGGCTGGATATGGAAAATGTATTCGTTGATGCATCGGCATATTCATTATCGCAAACGCCATCCATCGTGTTACCTGTTGCCGTGTTTCCGATGTCGACCGTACCGGTAATCAAGTTACCATTGCCATACCGTTTGGCATTCGCCCAGATTCCATATTCAGGCCATGAAAAATCATCTCCCTCGGTTCGCCACCAATGATAAAAAAGGGCCAAACCAACCGGGCGTTTCCATCCTCCTAAAGTTTCCCTTGAAATTTTGAATTCCACCTGCCAATAAGGAGAAGGCTCTGGCGTTTGGTATTTGACTGCCTGCCAACCACCTGGATCGGAGCCATTCCATAAACCTGTACCCCAGAGGTTTGCCCCTGGGATACCTTGAGGGTCATATGGCATCTCGACTCTGAAGTCATTGGCATTGCTACCGTAGATATCACCATCGTGGAGCGGATCGACATAGACAACCACGTGTGAAAGACCGCCGTTTGGTAACGGTAAACCGGAGGATCCTGCAAAGCAAAAATATGCATCGGTTGCGGAATGTTTTATAAAGATCGGAATAGTAAAATTGGTGCCTCCATAAATCGAAACGCGTTTTGCATCAGCGTATTCATTCGGATCACAAATACCATCCATCACTGGCACAATATTCGATTGTGGTATATCAATCGTTGTTCCCGAACCCGCCTGAACGGTGGCTGGCGCCACCGGAGTATTCGGAATTTGACCCGCCAGTAAAAAGACTGCCAATATAATCAAAGCACGAAAAGAACTTGATACTATTCTAGACATCTTTATACCTTATAATGTTCGATTTCGATTCTATTAGTGGCAATCGGATAACAAACTCGGAATGAG
>DATMYV010000026.1:0-32833 GCA_035560795.1 Longilinea sp. | reverse complement strand
GAAAAAGTCAGAGGGCGAAGCAAAGAGCGACGCCAAAATCGAAGCCCCTGCGTCCGCTGCGGAATAATTCGTCAACTCAATTGAAGAGGTCTGATTTTATGGTATAATACGCGGTCGCGCGTCAAAAAACCGCGGATTTTTATCGAGAGGAGTACGCTGTGCCCCGTAAGCAGAAAGACGGAAAAGTAAAACTGAAGACCCATAAGGCAACCTCCAAACGGTTCCGCCTGACCGGGTCGGGCGTGCTGGTGCGCACAAAGGGTGGCAAGAGCCATCTGCGCCGCCGCACTTCCAAGCGCACCAAAGCGCTGTTCACTGAGATGGTCGTCGTCCAAGGCGAATCGATCATCAAGCGCGTCCGCCGGCTTGCCCCCAACATGGGCAAGTAGGCAGAAGCCAATCGCATCCATTCATTTTTGTGCGGCCGTTGGGTGTTTTCAACAAGTGTCTATGACACTGACGTCCAGGGGTTTGCAAAGGAGTAGCACATGTCCCGTGTAAAGGGTGGCCCGTCAGGCCATCTGCGCCACAAGAAAGTATTGAATTTTACCAAGGGTCAGCGCGGAACCCGCCATTTCCAGTTCCGCCGTGCCAACCAGGCCATGCTGAAGAGCCTTTGGTATGCAACACGCGACCGCCGCACCCGCAAGCGTGACTTGCGCCGTTTGTGGATCGTTCGCATCAATGCGGCTGCCCGCGCCAACGGCGTAGCTTACAGCCGCCTGATTAACGGACTGCGCAAGGCGAACATACTGCTTAACCGCAAGATGCTGGCCGATATTGCAGTACGCGATCCGCAGGCATTTGCGGCAGTCGTCGAAAAAGCGAAAGCAGTTTAGGCGATTGCAGCGAATCTTCTCGATCCTGAGAGATAACCTCTCAGGATTTTTTTTATTCCGGGTGCGATCCGGGTTACAATATAGAAAATCATTCCACCAACCTTTCAAATCATTCCTCTGGAGGGTGACATGAGCCTGCTGATTGTTGACCACTCCTTTCCCACCGGCCAGCACCTGCAAATTGTCCAGGGCGATCTGACTCGCGAGACCACTGATGCCATCGTAAACGCTGCCAACAGTAAATTGCAGCATGGCGGCGGGATTGCTGGAGCCATCCTGCGAAACGGCGGATACGAAATTCAAAGAGAAAGCGACCTGTGGATCGCAAATTACGGCCTTGTAGACCATGCCCACCCAGCTGTAACTTCAGGCGGCAACCTGCCAGCCCGCATCATCATCCACGCGGTTGGGCCGGTCTGGGGCAGTGGTGATGAAGACGTCAAATTGGAAAGTGCTTATCGCGGCAGCTATGAAAAGGCTGAAGAATTAAAACTGGGGACTCTGGCTGTTCCAGCGCTTTCCACTGGCGTATTTGGTTTTCCCAAACAGCGCGCTGCCAGGATTTTCTTTGCAACGACCGCAGCCCATTTTCGTTCACACCCGGAGAGCTCTCTCAAAGTTGTCCGCCTGGAGATCATCGACGAGGAAACGCTCAATGAATTTCTCATCGTATGGCGCGATTTGCACCCTTCCGTGGAGTAGACTGGCTTCATGATCACTTCCAATCAAAACCCCAAGGTCAAGCGCGTTCGCGAATTGATGGCAAAACGCAGCGAACGCGACGCATCTGCCGCGTTCGTCGTAGAAGGCGTCCGACTGGTTGAGGAAGCGCTTGCCTCTCTTTGGCCCGTCGAACTGGTGTTATACAGCGGTCATCTTTCGCCGCGCGGGCAGAAAACCCTGACCGACCTGGCTAACGCCGGCGCGGATATCGAAGAGATTGCCGCCCACGTGATGGACGGCCTCACGGATACAGAAACCTCCCAGGGCATCCTGGCTGTCATCCGGCGCAGAGAAATAGCTCTTCCAGCTGAAGGCGATTTCTTCGTCATCGCAGATGCCATCCGCGATCCAGGCAACCTGGGAACGCTCATTCGCACCAGCGCGGCTGCCGGCGTTGACGGCCTAATTCTCACCCCGGGAAGCGTTGATCCTTTCGCCCCCAAAGTAATCCGGGCTGGCATGGGGGCACAATTCAACCTGCCAATTCATACGGCAGACTGGGATGCCATTGCTACCCTACTTCATTCCAAGCCGCAGCCAGTCCGCATTCTGCTTTCAGATGTTGAAAACGGCCGGCCGGCCTGGCAATTCGATTTACGTTCGCCGTTGGCGCTTGTCATTGGCAGCGAAGCCGAGGGGGTCAGTGCTGCCGCCCGGCAGGCAGCTGACGATCGAATTCACATTCCCATGCCGGGGACCGGCGAATCCTTGAATGCTGCCATTGCGGCCGGGATTTTGATCTTCGAAGTCGTTCGACAGAGGCATGCATGAAAATCCGTTCAATTACCTGTTTCTACCATCATGGGCTAAGCGGTACTGGTGCCACGCTGGACCGGTTGGCGCTTCTGGTCAAAACTGCGACCCAACGCTTTACCGCAGCGGGTTATGAGGTCCAATCGACCCGGTTGGCTACGGTCCCCTTCCCGATCATGGTGCCGACTTGTTGCGATGACAGCGCGGTATTCCTGGCACAAAAACTGGAATTACGGGCAATTGAGCACGGCTTTAGCTATGTATCGCTCGGCCCGGCCCTGCCGCAATATCCTGAGAGCTATCATCTCATTCCCAAGATGATTGCTGCCACCCGGAATGTCTTTTTTGGCGGGGGGATGGCCACCGCGGCGGAGGGTATATCCTTGCCGGCTGTGCGGGCTTGCGCCGAGGTGATCCATGCGGCCGCCCAGATCACGCCTGACGGCTTTGCCAATCTGCGTTTCTCAGCCCTGGCGAACGTCTTGCCTGGCACGCCGTTTTTTCCAGCCGGCTATGCCGGCGGCACGCTGCCAGCCTTTGCACTGGCCTTGGAGTGTGCCGATGTAGCCGTGAATGCCTTCAGCCACGCGGCTTCCTTGGAATCTGCCCGCAACAACTTGCTGACGGATTTGGAGACGCACACCGCCGTCCTCACCGAACTTGCCGCCGGAGTAGCAGCGGAATTTGAAACGCTTTTCGAGGGGTTCGATGTTTCGCTGGCCCCCTACCCCGATGATGCCATTTCGCTCGGCAGCGCGATGGAAAAACTTGGTCTGCCTGCACTTGGATTGGCCGGGTCGTTGGCTGCGGCTGCGTTTATAGCCGATACGCTTGATCGGGGACGCTGGCCGCGTACCGGTTTCAACGGGTTAATGCTGCCCGTTCTCGAAGATTCGGTTTTAGCCCGCCGCACGATCGATGGTACGCTTGGAGTGAAGGATCTGTTGATGTACTCAGCGGTTTGCGGCACAGGCCTGGATACCCTGCCTTTACCGGGAGATGTGAGTACCGATCAATTGAATGCACTCCTGCTGGATGTGGCAGCGTTGGCGGTTCGCTTGGGTAAACCGCTCACCGCCCGCCTGATGCCCGTTCCAGGCAAACAGGCTGGCGACCTGACCGATTTTGATTTTCCATACTTTGCCAATGGACGCATCCTGCGGTTGGAAGCTGCACCTCTCTCCGGTCTGCTGGCCGGAAACGAAACCTTACAGTTGCATCCGCGGAAAACGGACAGCAATTAATAGAAATAGGCGGCCCATTTTGCAACAGGCCGCCCATTTTTTCTCCAACATTAACCTATCGAACCTGCTTGAAGTTTATAATGATCAGGTTCTTATCGCAGGTGTCAAAGGTATCGAAATATATCTTGTCCGAAAGCGGTAAATCCGATTGATCTAGAAGTTGAATCCATAACTTGCCATTCGAAATGGCTGGTTTTTCCGCCAGGGTAAATTCATAACCAGCCCGGCCGTACTGTAAAGCAGTGCCCGTCAGGCTGAGCAAATCCACTTTATTTCCACTCAAAAACCCTCCGACCTGTACGCGGATACCAGTCACGGGGCTGTTCTGTAGATCCACCGTATTCCCGGCCAAACCAAGCCAATCGCAGCCCCATTCCGGCCGGTAATAAATGCTGGATATGGGCGATGGATCGGTCTGCACAGCAAAGGTATAGCCATGGCCGCCTGGAATCGGGGTGACGGTCGGAATGACTGTAATGATTTCCTCCGGCGTGGCGGAAACGACCGGCACTTCCTGAGTCGGGGTAGCGACGGTTGGCTCAACAGTGGCCGTCGGCGGAGGTGCAGTTGGAGTCCAGGTAGCCGGATAGGTCGGTTTGATGGTAGGAATGACGACCACCTCACGGAATTCATCGGGTGGAAATGGGTTCATTGCACTGCCGGGATTCAGAAAGACCGCAATGAAAATAATCCCTACAATCAACATTGCAGCCACCAGGGCAATCGATAAGACGTTCCAAATCGCGTCATTTTTTCGCTTGGGGGCTTCAGTTTCCATGTTTATCCTTTGATCTCGTCCGATCTACGGCAGCAGCTTTTCGATCTGGCTTTCAGCACGGTGTTGCTTCAACCATTCAACCAGCGTGTCGGTCTGCAAAGTCCGCAGCGCATCCGGCGACAGAGGGCGGACTTCCCGTTCCACCACCTCGATAATATGGTAACCAATTTCTGATTGCACCACTGGGCTGTATTGGCCGGGTTGTAGCGCGAAAGCAGCCTCTTCGACAGCTGGTTGTGTCAAATAGCCGCGCGGGAACCAGCCCAACTCGCCGCCAGTGACAGAATCATATTGCTTTGCAAGCGTTGCAAAATCTGCGCCAGATTGAAGATTGTTATAAATTGAATCCGCTGTTGCTTTGGATAGTACAAGAATTTGACGACCATGGATTTGTTCAGCACTGGTCGGTACAGATGCCAAAATTTGATCGCGTTGCCAGGCAGCCGCCAGCGACCGGGATAACGCCCGCTGGAAACTCTCATCATCGTAGCCGTATTTTTGCTGCCAGGCAGCCAGCGCATCGGCACCGCCAATCTTTTGCGTCATTTGGTCAATGCTGGATTGCAAATCGGCAGCACTGCTTTGATAACCGCCTGCCGTCGCTGCCTGCGCCAGCAGCATTTCATCAATCAGCGCATCCAAAACGCGCTGCCGTGCTTCATCATCGCTGGCAGTTTGTCCTGTCTCAGTCAAGGCGGCCTGGAATCGGCCTAATTCGGATTGATAATCGGCCAATAGAATCCCTTCACCATTGACCCGCGCGGCCAGCGGTTCAGACGTCGGGCTAGGCGTCGGCGGCAAGGGTGTCTCGGTGGCCGTTGCTGCTGGAGTCGCTGTGGGTTGCGGTAAAGCCGTCCCCTTGCAGGCTGTTAACGTTAATAGCATTGCAATAATGATCAATACCAAGGTCTGGGTTCGCATCGTTGAAAATTATACCCGATTACAGGGCCACCCTGCCCTCCGGCCGACTTCACAGCTTTGAAAGCAAACCGGCCGTGCTTGTGCACGGCCGGTAAGGTTTACTCAATCAAATTTTAGTATTCTGGCATTTGAGGCTGAGGAGCAGCTGATTCCTTGACAGGAACGTCCGTCACCAGAGCTTCGGTGGTCAGGATCATTGCCGCAATGGAGGCGGCATTTTCCAGAGCGCCGCGGGTCACCTTGGCAGGATCGATCACGCCGCCCTTGATCATGTCGATGTACTCGTCACGAATCACGTCGTAGCCGATGTTGACATTCTTCTGTTTCTTTTGCTCGGCCCGCACGTTGGCAATGATAACAGAGCCTTCTTTGCCAGCGTTTTCAGTGATCTTGCGCATGGGAACTTCCAATGCGCGGCGGACAATGTTGACGCCAATCTGTTCATCTTCGTTGGCCATCTTGACCTTGTCCAAGACGGAGACTGCGTTGATCAGGGCAACGCCGCCGCCCGGCACAATGCCTTCTTCAACAGCTGCACGGGTCGCGGACAGAGCGTCTTCAACGCGGTGTTTCTTTTCCTTCAGTTCGGTCTCAGTGGCAGCACCAACCCGGATGATCGCAACGCCGCCAGACATCTTGGCCAGGCGTTCTTGCAGCTTTTCGCGGTCATAGTCGCTGGTGGTCTTGTCGATTTCGATGCGAATCTGTTCGATGCGGCCGCGGATACCGGCTTCTTCGCCCTTGCCGCCTACGATGGTGGTGTTGTCCTTGTCTGCGACAACCTTTTCAGCACGGCCCAAATCAGCAATCGTGGTGGTTTCCAGCTTGCGGCCGGTTTCCTCGGAGATCACTGCCGCGCCAGTCAGGGTGGCAATATCCTGCAGCATGGCCTTGCGGCGATCGCCAAAGCCAGGGGCTTTGATGGCGAGCACGTTCAGCATGCCGCGCAGTTTGTTCAATACCAGGGTCGCCAGAGCTTCGCCGTCGATATCTTCGGCAATGATGACCAGATCGCGCTTGCCAATCTGCACCAGCTTCTCGAGGATCGGTACAATATCGGTCGCAGCGGAGATCTTCTTGTCGTAGATCAGAATATAGGGATCCGCGATGGAAGATTCCATGTGTTCGCTGTCGGTAATGAAGTAAGCTGAAATATAGCCGCGGTCGAACTGCATGCCTTCAACATACTCGGTTTCGAATTCTAGGCCTTTGGATTCTTCGACGGTGATGACGCCGTCTTTGCCGACTTTTTCCATGACTTCAGCGATCAGGTTGCCAATATTGGCATCCTGGGCAGAAATGGTGGCAACTGCGGCGATGTTTTCTTTGGTTTCAACTTTGATGGCCTGGCCCTTGATATTTTCAGCAACAGCCTTGGCAGCAGCTTCGATACCATGCTTAAGGAGCATAGGGTTGGCGCCAGCAGAGAGGGTCTTTAAACCTTCGTTGACAATGGCATGTGCCAGCACCGTGGAGGTGGTGGTGCCGTCGCCGGCGATGTCATTGGTCTTGGTGGCGGCTTCCTTGAGAAGCTGCGCGCCCATGTTCTCAAACGGATCTTCCAGTTCGATTTCTTTGGCAACCGTCACGCCGTCATGGGTGATGGTCGGGGAACCAAACTTGCGGTCGAGGGCAACATTGCGGCCCTTGGGGCCAAGCGTGGTCGCGACGGCAGTCGCAACGACATCAATACCGGTCTTCAGTTTGCGGCGAGCATCTTCACCGAAAACAAGTTGTTTAGCAGCCATACTTTCACTCCTTAATGATTAGCTTGATTTCTTTTTGTGCAAAATTACTCGATGATCGCCAGCAGATCGCTTTCGCGTAGGATCAGCAGCTTCTTGCCGTCAATCTTAATCTCTGTGCCGCCGTACTTGGCAAACAGTACGGTATCGCCAACTTTGACATCCATCGGGATGCGACTGCCTTTGTCATCGCGGTCGCCAGCGCCTACCGAAAGGACCTTGCCCTTTTGGGGTTTTTCCTTGGCAGTTTCGGGGAGAACAATACCACCGGCAGTCACTTCGTCCTGCTCCAGCGGCTCAACCACTACACGAGCACCTAAAGGTTTCAACGAGATAGTCATTCTTTCCCTCCAGAATAAGATGAGGATTAATATTGTAAACTTGGTTCAAATTAGCACTCTCTTGGTTAGAGTGCTAAACCGTAGTGAATTTTACTTGTCTTCAAATATAAAGTCAAGAGGATTTTTTTTACTCTTATAAAACTCTGATAATTCAATCGAACCTAACTCTAATATCCATATCCCCGGCAGATATTTTCACTGGGCTCGATAATTGACAGAATTAGCGTATCCGAATTATAAGTACTGCGTACTTTTTCCAGAATTTCCATGGCTTTCTTGCAGTAACCGTTGCTCTGACGGTGCATGCCCGCCAGCACGGAGCCATAGGTGTAATAATAGACCACCGTATTATCGTCCAATGGCAGACCGGTGATTACCACAGGGGCATCGGTTTCTGAGTCACATCGGCGCACCTCGCAACTCACTGCGGCGTCGCAGCCTTCCAATGCGCATTGAAACGCTGGAATTGCGCCTTCGTAATTTCTTGCCTGGAAATAGATGACACCGAGCTGGCCGTACATATCCGGGTTGGTGGGTCCTAATTGCAATGCTTTACGTGCATTGCGGGATGCCACCAACCCCTCGCCCATTTGTGCGTATGTCTTGGCTATCTGGGTATAAGGAACCGGATCCTGAATGCCCAGCCGATCATTAATCTCCACCACCTTCTGAAATGCTTCCAGTGCCGGTTCAAATTGCGCTGGAACGCTCGGATTGGCCAATGCGCGGTAATTGTAGCCAATTTGCAGCCATAAAAGCGGCATATTGGGCGCAATTTCCAAAGCTTTTTGATATTCCTCGATCGCCAGGCGATATTGCCGGGTGGATTCCAATACGTAACCCATCACCCGGTGTACGTCCATTAAGGTCGAATCGCGATTCATGGCCTGTTGGATGTATTGTTCCGCCTGGTTCCACTTTTGCTGGTCGACCAGGATTTCAGCGTAATAAACCAGGGCAAGCGTGTTCTGATTATCCAGGTTGATCGCTGTGACTGCTTCCTGTTCAGCCTGCACCAGGATCGAAGCTTCCTTGTCGCCGGCGAGCAGCGGGTTGGAGTTCCAATCCAAAACGAAAGCCCGGACGGCATGAGCGGTGCTGTCTTCGGGTGCCAGTTGGATTGCTTTATCGATCGAATCCAGTGCGTCCTGCAGCCGCTTGCGCCTGCCTTCGGTTGTTGTCAACAGGCTGGAAGAATAAGTTTGAATGCGCGCCATTTCTGCGTACAGTTGTGGGTTTTGCGGCTGCACATCGATAGCCCGCTGATACGATTCAATCGCTTTGTTCAAATCGCCAATCTGGAAGTAAGTCTCGGCTTCCTGTTCAAAGGAAACCACCGAGCGGGTGGGCGTAGGCGTGGCTGAAAACGGCGCTTCAATGGCTCCAGAGCGGAACTCGCGCAGCACAAACAAAGCGGCCAAAATCACAGCCAGCAAGATCAGCACACGGTAGGGATCGTTGCGCGGCTTTTGACGTAAAAATATATAGCGTCTGTGTATCGTGCCCATTCTTATGGTTGCGGGGTCGCGGTTTGGTCCGGTGTGCTTGCCGGCACGCTCGTTGAATTACCAGCCAGTTCGGTGCAGATATTGATCATTTCTTGAGCGTTATACATGGCGATATCATCGTTCGGAACGGTCTGCTGCAGCAGCTGCGAAATTTCAATCGCCTCGCTGCATTCGCCTGCACGGGCCAGCGCCAGGCCGTAAAAGTAATAAGCGTCCACATTATCGCCACTCAGCGGAGCACCTGGCAGATCAACCCCGGTTTCCGTGGTTCCGCCGCGCAATCCCAGGCGAAAGGCTTTGATCGAATCCGGGTACATCAGGTTTTTATAAAACATGGTACCCAGGTTGATGTAGAAGAATGAGTTGGTTGGATCATTCTCCACAGCCTGCTGGGCAAATTGGATGGCTTTGGCGTAATCGCCGGTGCGCAAGTACAGGCGCGACATATAGACATCCGGCCATGGATCCGATGGATTCAGCGAATTCGCCTTGTAATATTGCTCTTCGGCTTTGGGATCATCGCCAGTGGCGACATAATTTCGTCCCAACATGATGTGCAATTCGGCGATATTCGGGTTGATGGCGACTGCGGCTTCCAGTTCCTGTATTGCCTCGGCATTCTCTCCAGTGAGTTCCAGGATTATGCCGCGGGCACGGTGGGTTTCCAACAGGTTGGGACCCAGATCGCGCGCCTTGCGCGAGTAATTGATCGCCTCATCCAGCGTTCCCATGGTGCCCTTGCCATCCTGCTGCATGCGTGCCAGGACTTCAGCATAATATGCATAAGGAATCGCATTATTTGGGTCGAGCTCGATGGCACGTTGCAAAGCGGACTGGGCAGTCAGGTATTCTCCCGACAGGCCCAACGCCCAACCGCGTACCGCATGCGCCATGGCATTTTCAGAATTTATCAAGAGCGCATTTTCAGTATGCATGATGGCATCGGCATAATTGCCATTCATGGCCTCCAAACGCGCTAATGTGACATTTACTCCGGCGTTCTTCGGATCCGCCTGAACAGCATCTTTATATGCTGAAATCGCCTGTGCAATTTTCCCCTCTGCTTCGAATGCCTGACCCTCCGAAACATAGGTCTCAGGGGCGCGGGTGGGAGTTGGTGTTGCGATAAAGAGCGGCGGCGTGGTCGGCACCACCACCTGATTGATATACACCAATGCGACCACCCCGAGCAGCAATAATACAATCATTACCGGATTCGAATGATGCCGGCGTTTATTCATGTTCAGTTGACTACCGCGCAAATACATAATTTAATCTTACCATCTCAAGGAAACACGTCAAGATTTATCAAGCCTGAAGCCAATTCTTCTTAGCCCGTATTAACCTGGACGGTTTCGCGGTTGCTTTTTTCTTGCCAATGGGCATCCTTCAAGCTAGAATGATGCCATGCTTTTTGACGTATTTACCATTTTTCCAGAAGGTCTAAAACCTTATCTAGAAATCAGCATTTTGCAGCGTGCCGTGCAAAACGGACTGCTTGATGTCCATTTGCATGATATCCGCAATTGGACCAGCGACCGTCATCATACCACAGACGATACCCCCTACGGCGGCGGCGGCGGCATGGTGATGAAATGCGAGCCCGTTTTTGCCGCCGTCGAGGACGTGTTGGGTTCGCCGCCAGCCTGCCCGGTAATCCTGATGACGCCCCAGGGACGCACCTTCACCCAGCAGGTCGCCCAGGAATTGGCGGCTTATCCTCATCTTGCCTTGTTATGCGGCCGTTATGAAGGCATCGATGAACGCATCCGCGAACACCTGGTCAGTGATCAAATTTCCATCGGAGATTACGTGCTCACTGGCGGTGAATTGCCCGCCCTGGTACTGATTGATGCCATCACCCGCCTCATCCCCGGCGCTCTCGGCGACCCGGACGGCGCGCAGGATGATTCCTTTGCCTCTGGTTTATTGGAATATCCGCATTACACCCGCCCGCCTGAATTTCGCGGTTGGAGCACTCCGGATGTGCTGCTTTCGGGTAATCACGCTGCCATCGCCCGCTGGCGGCGCGAACAATCGCTGAAACGCACCCTGCAAAGACGTCCCGATCTGCTCGAAAAGTTCGAACCGACCCAAGCCGACCTGAAGTTTCTCGCCCATTTGCAAGAAGATCTGACCAATGAAGAGGATTCCTCCACAGGGTCAATGTGAGTGATTGTCATCGCCAGTTGACCGCCGTTACGGGAAGCCGTTCTTTGTATCTATGCTAAAATCCCAGTAATCGCTTCATCCCATTCTCGTGAATGTATAAATCAGGTTTTCTGGAGACCACCATGCGTCCAAGTTATGGCAAACTATTCCTGCTCGGGCTAGGCTTCTTTTCCGTGTCATTAATCTGGGCCAGTTACAACGCATTTGTTCCTCTATTCCTGGCGAACAAATTCAACCTCAATCCAGCCTGGATTGGCTTTTTCATGACACTGGACAATATCGCCGCATTCTTTATCCAGCCGACTGTTGGTGCCTGGTCGGATCGATTGCGCACCCCGATCGGCAGGCGCATGCCTTTCATTCTGATCGGCGCCCCCATCGCGGCAGTGGCGTTTAGCATCATTCCAGTGGCAGCCATCCTGCCGGTGTTTGTTGCCTGCACCAGTACCTTGTTGTTGAGCATGGCACTGTGGCGGACACCGGTGGTGGCACTGATGCCCGACATCACGCCTTCGCCTTTTCGATCCCAGGCCAATGGGGTCATCAACTTTATGGGGGGGGTCGGATCGATCGTGGCCACCCTGGGCGGTTCACAGCTGTTCAAAATGAACCAGGCCTACCCGTTTTGGGCAGGCTCGATCGTCATGATAATCGCCGTCCTGCTGCTGTTCATTCTTGTAAAAGAACCGAAAGAGTATGAAGTAAGCGAAAAGCAGGAAAAGCCGAGTTTATGGGTGGCTTTGAAGGAAGAGATCCAGGCTAAAGAGAAAAGCCCGTTGAAGATCCTGCTGGCGATCTTTTTCTGGTTTGTTGCCTACAACGCCATTGAAGCTTTTTTCACACTCTACGCGCAAAAACACCTTGGACTGGATGGCAGCGACGGAGCACGCCTGCTTGGGCAGCTTTCAGTCCTATTTGTGCTCTTTGCCCTGCCGGCCGGATACATTGGAGCACGCTTTGGGCGGCGTAATACGATTATGACCGGGATCATTGTAATGGGCTCGTTGATGCTCGCAATGTATTTCATACCGGTAGCAACCTTGATCACCCCGATCGGGAAACTGCCTGCCCTTGGGCAGCTGTATATGATCAGCATTCTGTTAATGCTTGCCGGCGCCGCCTGGGCGCTGATCAACATCAACTCACTGCCGATGGTGGTTGATATGACCGACAACAGCAAGGTGGGAACCTACACCGGCCTGTATTATCTCTTTTCCACCCTGGCAGCAATTGCCGGCCCTAATATTAACGGCCAGATCGTTTACTGGACTGGCAATAATTATGGGCTGGTGATGGTGATTGGACCGATCTTCATGGCGTTGGCTTTGGCGATGATGATCGGCGTCCGGCGTGGCGAAGCCCGCCTGTAGGGATAACAGCTCCAGAAACAATTGAAGGCATATTTCAAAACGGGCTCAACTTAGAGCCCGTTTTTATTGACAAATATTGTGATTTTGCATACAAACCAACCCCCTCATTTCCTTGTCACTAAAAATAAACGGATGTATACTCTATTCACCGGACTGAATCTTCAGACCGGATTGTTTCCGACCCTAATCACTGTTGGAGGAAGAAGAAAATGTCTAAGAAACTTTCCATAGTTTTGGCAGTCATCATCATGGCATCCATGATGCTCACTGCCTGCGGTACTGCGGCTACGCCGACCGCTGCGGTTGAACCGACCAAGGCTCCCGAAGCCACCAAGGCTCCTGAGCCCACCAAGGCTCCCGAACCCACTGCGGTTCCAGCCACTGCCGCCCCCAAAGTTAAGGTCTGCGAAGTGACCGATACGGGCGGTATTGATGACAAGAGCTTCAACGCGACCGCCTGGAAGGGTGTGACCGATGCGATTGAAACCCTGGGCATCGATGGCAAATACCTGGAATCCCAGGAAGTTGCCGACTACGAGAAGAACATCAATGCCTTTATCGAAGAGAAGTGCGACCTGATTATCCCGGTTGGCTTCTTCCTGGCTGATGCCACTTCAGCTGCTGCTGCAGCCAATCCCGATCAGAAGTTCTCCATTGTTGATAATGCTTATCCGGAAGTAATCGCCAATGTGCAGAGCCAGGTCTTCCAAACTGACCAGGCTGCATTCCTGGCTGGCTATCTGGCCGCTGGCGTAACCAAGACTGGCAAGGTCGGCACCTTTGGTGGCTTCCCGATCCCGACCGTCACCATCTTCATGGACGGTTTTGCCCGTGGCGTTGCTTACTACAATGAGAAGAACGGCACCAAGGTGGAAGTCATTGGCTGGGACATCAACGACCCCGCGAAGGGCCTGTTCTCCAGCTCATTCGACGATCAGACCAAGGGCAAGGAACTCGGTAACAGCCTGATGGACGAAGGCGCCGACATCATCATGCCTGTTGCTGGTCCTGTGGGCCTGGGCACCGCTGCGGCCGTCAAGGAACGCGGCAATGCTTACATCATTGGTGTCGATAGCGATTGGGCTCTGACCAATCCTGACTATGCCGATATCATCCTGACCTCCGTCATGAAACTGATGGACGCCACCGTTCTTGCTTCTGTCAAGTCAGTCATTGACGGAACCTTCAAGGGTGGTAACGTTGTTGGTACGCTGGCGAACAAGGGTGTTGGCCTCGGAACCATCAATGCTGCAGTTTCCGCTGATCTCAAGGCCGCGACTGAAGCTTTGGTCCCCTCGATTGTTGATGGAACCATCAAACTCAGCGATGCCTTCGCGATCAAGTAAGTTTGTTTGAAATCTAAAAAAACTGCCAGGAGAAATCCTGGCAGTTTTTTTGTAAGATTACCATTCTTTTAACCATAACGACCGGATGCCTAATTGTGGTAGAATAATTCAATTCTAAATTTCATACGGAGCGGTCATGACGCCCATTCTAAAACTATCTGGGATTACAAAACGCTTTCCTGGGGTACTGGCAAATGACCATATCGACCTGCACTTGGACGAGGGGGAAATTCTCGCCCTTTTGGGTGAAAATGGTGCCGGTAAAACCACATTGATGAATATTTTATATGGCCTTTACCAGCCGGACGAAGGTGAAATAGCCGTCCGCGGTAAGACAATACAGGTCCACTCCCCCACCGACGCCATCAAAGTGGGTATTGGCATGGTGCACCAGCACTTTATGCTGGTCCCAGTTTTCACGGTGACTGAAAACGTCATGCTGGGCGAGGAACCTGTCAAGCCGGGCGGTTTTCTGGACCGCCCCAAAGCGGCCAAACGCATTCGAGAAATTTCCGAAGCATACAACCTGGAAGTCGATCCCGAGACATACGTTGAGGATTTGCCGGTGGGCGTGCAGCAGCGGGTGGAAATCATCAAGCTGCTCTACCGGGAGGCCAGTATTCTCATCTTCGATGAACCAACCGCGGTTCTCACCCCGCAGGAAGCGGATGAACTGTTCGAAATCATGCGCTCGCTGGCCAAGCAGGGCAAATCGATTATCTTCATTACCCACAAACTGCGTGAAGTGCTGGCAATTGCCGACCGCATAATGGTCATCCGGCGCGGCGCTGTGGTGGGTGAGACTCTTCCTGCCGAGGCGGATCAAAATAAACTGGCAGCCATGATGGTCGGGCGGGCGGTTAACCTGGAAGTGGAACGGGAAGAATCAAAACCAGGTGACGTCGTGCTCAGCGTGCAAAACCTGATGATGCGCGATGAGATCAACCAGATCGCGGTCAATGACGTTTCATTCGAGATTCGTGCTGGTGAAATTCTGGGCGTAGCCGGGGTGCAGGGCAACGGTCAGACCGAATTGGTTGAAGCCATCACCGGGATGAAACACCCGGAATCCGGCAGCATTCATCTTTTAGGCAAGGACATCAGCAAATCCACGCCGCGCCAGATTACCGAAAGCGGATCGGCGCATGTCCCTGAAGACCGCCAACGCGATGGTCTGGTGCTGCCATTCCCCATTTATGAAAACCTGGTGCTCTGTACGTACTATAAAGAGCCTTTTGCCAAGGGATTTGTGATAGACCAGGAAAAAGTCCTGGATAATGCTGAAGAGTTGGTGAAAGAATTCGATATCCGCACCCCCAACATTGCAACCTCGGCAGGATCGCTTTCGGGTGGCAACCAGCAAAAAGTGATCATTGCCCGCGAGCTTTCGCGGCCGATTCAATTCCTGGTGGCCTCTCAACCAACACGCGGTTTGGATGTGGGCTCGATTGAATTCATTCACAACCGGATCATGGATAAACGCACTGCCGGTTGCGCTGTGCTGTTAGTTTCACCTGAATTGGATGAAGTCTTGGAATTATCCGACCGCATTGCAGTCATGTACCGTGGAAAAATCGCGGCGATTATTCCAGCTGACCAGGTTACCAAGGAACAGGTAGGTTTGCTGATGGCAGGTGTTTCTTACGAACAGGTCAAGCAACAGGCACCTGCCGCCGAACCGCGAAAACGTGAAACAACGCTTTAGACCGAGGTGCTGAATTGAGCGAAGAACCCTCCCAGAAGCAAACTGAAAAACAAGATGTCGGGAAATCCGTCCTGAATGAATTGACGCCTCAGGCAAACAAGAAATCCGGGAAGCGCCGTTCAACTGGGCAGGCTCTTCTAATCCCTGCCCTGGCCGTATTTTCCGGTCTTGTGCTCGGTGCGATTTTGATCATCCTGACAGATCTTCAGGTCTATGCAGCATTTAAACAATCGTTTGGGGCTGGCATTCTTGAAGCATTTAAGACGGTTGGCACAGCCTATGGCGCACTGCTGCGCTCTGCCTTCGGTGATCCGGCCCGAATCATCGCGGCCTTGCAGGGCGGTGATGCATTGGAAATCCGCCGCGCCTTCAATCCCTTCCTGGAAAGTCTGGTCGTTTCCACACCCTACATCTTTGCGGGCCTAGCGGTGGCGGTCGGTTTTCGCGCTGGCGTCTTTAATATTGGGGTGGAAGGCCAGTTGTTCATCGGCGCCGTCGCTGCGACCTTTGTGGGTTATTCGTTAAAGGGTTTACCGGCCATCATTCACCTGCCATTGGCCATACTGGCTGGAGCTTTAGGCGGCGCGTTATGGGGGTTTATCCCCGGCTGGCTCAAAGCAAAAACCGGTGCGCATGAGGTCATAAACACCATCATGCTCAACTGGATTGCCTTCCGGCTGACGGACTGGCTGCTGGCCGGACCCATGCAGCGACCAACTTCTGGAGGCATGCCGATCACCCCTGAAGTGGAAGCTTCTGCCATGATGCCAAAATTCTTTGCGAGCCCAATCCGCTTCCACCTGGGCTTTTTCATTGCGCTTCTGGTTGCCTGGCTGATGTGGTTCTTGTTGTTCAAGACCACCTGGGGCTTTAATCTGAGGACCGTCGGTGCCAATCCAAACGCAGCCAAATACGGCGGCATGAACGTACTGGTCAGTACGGTAGCTGCCATGTCCATTTCTGGCGCGCTTGCCGGCCTGGCAGGCGCCAACCAGGTATTGGGTGTTACTCACTCACTGGCGATGGGTTTGTCGTCCGGCTACGGTTATGATTCCATTGCCCTGGCTCTGTTAGGCAATAGCTCTCCGCTGGGCGTCGTCCTGGCATCGCTGCTGTTTGGCTTCCTGCGCAACGGCGCCACACAGATGATGGTGGCCACGCAGATCCCGATCGACATCATTTCAATTATTCAGGCGTTTATCATCGTCTTTATTGCCGCGCCTGCCCTGATCCGGGCAATCTTCCGAATCAAGGAAGTGAAAGCTGTGGAAAATGTATTCGTACGCGGCTGGGGAGGAAAATAATGGCAAACGCAGCTACAATAACCCCGAAGATCGTTGAAGTCGTTTCACCCCGCCGCAGAATCGTCATGGGCATCATTTTCCTGGTTTTCGCGGCGATCATCTTTCTGGTTTTCTTCCCCAACACGGCCGGCAATTTAACCACATCCTTTGGCCTGACACCTGGCGGCATTACCCGCGGGGTCGTTGGCAGCTGGGTGGTTCAATCCAAATTGACCTTGGGAATTGTCGGCGGCTTGACTCTGCTTTTAGCGCTTTACCAACTGGTGCGCGGTTTTGGCAAGCGAACAAATACTGTTTTAGGACTGGTTTCGCTTTTCTTCTTGTTCACCTTCCTGGTGTTCGCAGCAAAAGGGAAATCCGTCAATGTGGGCGGCCTGATCAGCAGTTCTCTTTCGTTGGCAGTGCCAATCATTCTCGGCTCTTATTCCGGCATCCTGTGCGAACGCTCAGGCATCATCAACATTGGCATCGAGGGCATGATGTTGATGGGTGCCATGGTAGGTGCGCTGGTTGGCAGCCTAGCTCAGTCAGCCTGGGTCGGCTTATTGGGTGCCATTGCGTCATCAATGCTGCTTGCATTGGTTTTGGCCTGGCTTTCAATCAAGTATAAGATTAATCAAATCATTACCGGCACGGTGATTAATATTTTTGCCACCGGCATGACGTCTTTCATTTCTGCCAAGTTTTTGCAAACCAATGAAGCATTGAACATGACACCCATGTTTGGCCGCGTTCCCATACCGCTGCTGGCAGATATTCCGCTGATTGGACCGATCCTGTTTAATAACAACCTGTTTATTTACGGGACCATTATCGTATGTATCGTCCTGCAGATAAGCCTGTTTTCGACACGCTGGGGTCTGCGCCTGCGCTCGGTGGGCGAGCATCCAAAAGCGGCCGATACGCTGGGTATCAACGTGATTCGAACCCGCTACATGGGTACGCTGCTGGGCGGCATGGTGGCTGGTTTTGGTGGAGCCTACTTCACCATCGGTTCGGTTGGTCGGTTTGATGAAATGATGACCGCTGGCAAGGGTTTCATCGGTCTGGCAGCGATGATCTTTGGAAACTGGAACCCGATTGGTTCCTTTGGCGCCGGCATGTTATTTGGCTTCGCTGATGCCTTTGGTTCCAAACTTTCCATCCTCGGAAGCATTGTTCCGCCGCAATTCATGGCCATGCTCCCTTACATCATCACGATGGTTGTGCTGGCTGGACTGATCGGCCGCGGACATGCTCCCGCCGCTGAAGGCACGCCGTACGAGAAAGAATAAAAGCCAGTAAATCCAACTTATTGCGGAAGCCTCTCTAGTCCAAAGACCAGGGAGGCTTTCTCTTTAGTTTGTTATAATCAAACCAGCGAATTTACAATTGAGGTGACAACGAATGAGTACGATCCAGGTTGAAAACATCATCAAATCCTTTGGGTCTCAGCGGGCCGTCGACGGCGTCACTTTTGAAGTCGACTCGGGGGAAATATTCGGGTTGCTGGGTCCGAACGGAGCTGGAAAAACCACCACCATCAGGATTATTTTGGATATCTTCAAAGCAGACTCCGGCCGGGTTTCAATTCTGGGCGGGCCTATGAATGAGGAAAAGAAGAACCGCATCGGTTACCTGCCTGAAGAGCGCGGCCTTTATCAAGAGATCAAGCTGGAACAATGCCTGGTTTATCTGGCGACCTTAAAGGGTCTGTCCAAAATCGAAGCCACGCGCCGGGTTGGCAGCTACCTCGAACGGTTTGACCTGGCCGAGCATCGCAAGAAGAAACTCAAAGAGTTATCCAAGGGCATGCAGCAGAAAGCGCAATTGATCGTTACTCTGGTGCATGAACCGGAAGTCCTGATCATCGACGAGCCCTTCAGCGCACTGGATCCAATCAATACCCAAATGGTAAAAGACCTGCTTCTCGAGGAACGGGCAAAAGGCCGAACGGTGGTCTTATGCACCCATCAAATGCACCAGGTGGAAGAATTGTGCGACCGGATTGTGTTGATCGACCAGGGTAAGGCTGTCCTTTATGGAAATTTGGAAGAAATTCGCCGCCGCTATGCCGGGAAAGACCTGGTATTGCGCACTCCCAGCGAGCTTCCCGCCACGCTGCCCGGCGTTGCCTCAAGCGAGCGCACCAACGGCAGCTACCATCTGAAACTGGCGTCCGGCGCCTCTCCCCAGGCAGTGCTGACAGGGTTGGTGCAAGCGAATATTACCGTTGAACAATTTGAAATTGCCATGCCCACCATGGACGAAATTTTTATTCGCGTGGTGACTGGAGAATCGCCAGATGAGTAAAATTTGGCTCGTGTTCAAGCATGAATATACCCGGCATGTCTTGCGTAAACGGTTTCTCATTGCACTTCTCAGTCTGCCGCTGCTGGCAATTGTGGTGATCCTGGCAAGTATTCTGGCGGTCACTGTCGGTCGTGACGGACGGCCAGCCGGAATCGTAGATCAATCCGGGTTGTTTGCCAACGCACAACAACTTGAGGTTAAGAAAGGCGATTTGCTGCCGAATATTCAATTCAACCCCTATCCTGATGAAGCTTCTGCGCGGGCTGATTTGAATAGTCGAAAGATCCAGGCCTTCTTTATCGTCCTGCCAGATTACATGGAGACAGGCAAGGTTCAGATGGTTGCGCTGGATTCGCCTGGCGAACAGGTCGAATCGGATTTCGCTGATTTTCTACAATTAAATCTACTTGCCGGCAAACCAAAAGAGGTAGCTGAACGGATTACCAAAGGCGCCAATTTAATCATCAAGAACGTGGAAGGCAGCCGGGAAATGGCGGAAAACAATTTTCTCGCCATCCTGATACCGTTGATTGCTGGCATCTTATTTATGGTTTCGATAAACACGAGTGGCGGTTACCTGCTGCAGGCCGTGGTGGAAGAAAAAGAAAACCGTACCATGGAAATCATGGTTACCTCGATTTCCCCCAGCCAGTTGATGGCTGGAAAAATTCTTGGCAACCTCAGCGTCGGCCTTACCCAGGTGATCGTCTGGGCGGTAGGCGGAATTGTAGCGATCATTTTATTATCACGTTCCATGCCGCAACTGGCGATTGGCAGTATGGTAAATAGTTCCTTCGTCTGGATATTGTTGGCCACCTTCCTGCCCAGTTTTATCATGGTGGCGGCTCTGATGGCAGCCGTCGGTGCAACAGTGACCGAAACGCGCGAGGCCCAGCAAGTGGCGGGGCTCTTTACGCTACCGATATTCATGCCGCTCTGGTTTATCAGCGTGATATTTATGCATCCCAATGGCGGATTGGCTCGAGCCTTTAGTCTTTTCCCTTTAACCGCGCCATTGACCCTGCCCATGCGCGCCGTGCTCACCAATTTGCCTGCCTGGGAAATCATCCTGACCATCAGTTTGCTCATCCTCACCGCAATTGGGGCCATTTGGATAGCCAGCCGGGCTTTCCGCATGGGCATGCTGCGGTATGGTAAGCGCTTAACCTGGAAAGAAATTTTCGGACGGTCATGAGGATGCCATGAATAAAATGCTGCTTGTTTTAAAGAATGAATTTCGCACGGTCGTCCTCAGGAAGTCTTTCATCATCACCCTGTTCCTCATACCGATTATCAGTTCCATCGCTTTTGCCATCTTTGGAACGATTGGCAGCAGCCAGCCAACTTCTGCCATCGGTAAATTGATCGCTTCGCCGGAAGAAGTGAAACTCGAAGGCGTGGTTGACCAAAGCGGAATTATTAAATCGATGCCAGCCGGCATCGAAGAAAGCCTGGTGCGTTTCGATGATGAAGCCGCAGCTAGCGCTGCCCTGCAAGCCGGCCAAATTGGTTCCTATTACATCATCCCGGCAGATTTCCTCAAAACCGGCAACGTCACGTACCTGCGTACTGACTTCAACCCTTTGGGTGGAACAAACCGTTCCGGCACGTTGCAGTGGCTGATCCGCTACAACTTGCTGGAAGGCGAACCGCTCCTGCTTAGCCGTATCGAACAGCCGTTTAAACTGGACGTTACCTATGTTTCACAGCAGCCAGTAAGGGAAACCGGCAGTTTCGTGAACTTCATGGTCCCTTATATCGTCACCATGCTGTTCTACATGGTCATCCTGACCTCAGCCAGCATGATGCTCAGCAGCATCACCAACGAAAAAGAAAACCGGGTCATGGAATTATTGATGACCTCGATGACCCCAACCGAAATGCTGGCTGGCAAGATCATCGCATTGGGATTGGCTGGCCTTTTACAGACAGTCGTCTGGACCAGCTATGGCTACCTGATCCTTGTTCTTTCGCGGGGCAGCTCGACTGCTCTGGCGAGTTTTCAGATTTCCCCCACGCTGTTGATCTGGGGCGTTGTTTTCTTCCTGCTCGGCTATGGCATCTATGCTGCCCTGATGGCAGGAATTGGCGCACTTGTACCCAATCTGCGGGAAGCCTCACAGGCCACAACCATCGTCATTCTGCCGCTTGTCATCCCGTTGTTCTTTATCAACAACCTGGCTGAAAAACCGAATGGCGCTGTGTCTTTGATCTTGAGCCTGTTCCCGCTGACGTCGCCGATCACCATGATGGCAAGGCTTGCTTCGGCGAATGTACCCTGGTGGCAGTTGGCAATTTCGATCGTCTTATTGTTAGCAACGGTGTACCTGCTCATTCGCGCCGTAGCAGGCATGTTCCGGGCACAAAGATTGCTTTCCGGCCAGGCTTTTAACCTAAAACTGTTCGTGGGGGCGCTGCTCGGAAGAGCATAATGTTCCAAGATCAAAAAACACAGTCTTGTTTCCAAGACTGTGTTTTTATTGAGAGCCAAACTTGGCTATAATCAACCTATCAAGCCATACCGTTGCGTTGATTCCTGCCTGCCTTGCTTAAAAAATGGAGACCTAGCCATGAAAAAGATTCTAGCACTCCTTTCGGTCCTGTGTGTACTGGCCGTGTTGTTAGGTTCCTGCAATTTGCCGCGCGCTACCGAGCAAGTCTCCAGCCCCGATCAACTCAATACCCTGGCTGCCCAGACCGTGGTTGCCCTCAGCACCTCTGTCGCTGGCGCAAAAACCCAGGCGCCGGCCACGCAAACCCCGGGCGGACAGAATGCCACCGCCACACCCTCCGTGCAGCAAACGGCAACTCCTGCAAACACCAGCACCCCCGCCGTTCCCTGCGACCGGGTTGAATTCGTCCGGGATATCAATTTCCCGGATGATACCCAGGTCGAGCCAGGCCAGTCTTTCACAAAAACCTGGGAATTAAAAAACACCGGTTCCTGTACCTGGAATTCAAGTTACGCGGTGGTATTCGACAACGGCGAGAGCATGGGCGTAGCGCCTGCCACCCAGCTTACCACCGGATCCGTAGCCTCGCAGCAGGTCATTCAGGTCTCCATTGCCTTGAAAGCGCCAGCTAAGGTTGGTTCCTTTCAGGCGAATTTTAAATTGCGCAATGCCTCGGGTGTGGTTTTTGGGTTAGGCAGTGACGGCGCAAAGGCATTTTGGGTAAAGATAAAAGTGTCTGCGCCCAGCTATAACTTTGTCGACAATTATTGCAAAGGCGAATGGCGCACGAACAATGAGAACATATCCTGCCCTGGCCAGACCAGCGATAACGGTTTTATTGTGAAGGTCGATGAACCAGTGCTGGAAACCGGTGGAAAGGAAAATGAAGCCGCCCTGTGGACCAACCCGCCGTCTGGCAGCGATACAGAAATTCGCGGAACGTTCCCGGCCATGTCCATTACCAACGGGATGTACTTCAAGAGCGTTATCGGCTGCCTGGATGGCGCCACGAACTGCAATGTGAAGTTCATTCTTTCGTACATACCGGAGGGCGGCTCGGAAACCAAGCTGGCTGAATGGAGTGAAAAATTCGATAACAGCTTCACCAAGGTCAATTTGGATCTGTCCACCCTGGCGGGTAAAAAGGTGCAATTTATCCTTTCGGTCAAATCCAATGGTGCGTCCGAGCAGGATCAGGCCTTCTGGCTGCAGCCGCGTGTTGAACCGTGAGGATTTCCAACCTTTAACGAAGTTTTTATACCATCATCGTTCATAATCAGACTCACGCCAGTGAAGTTTTCAGCTTGCACGGCATTTCCCGGCATGATATAATCGCATAGAACAGGGATCTATGCCAGGTTTGATTTTACTTTCTCCGCAGGACTCTGAACCTACGGGAAAGCCTGATGATTTCTTTCTAACCCCACCCAAGTAATTTCATAATTGGTTCATCCAGCATGAAAAATCGCTGGATATTGCTTGTGGTACAATATTCGGCATCCACGGATAAAAACATTCATGAGAATCCTTGAACTCGAAAATGCTCCACTGGCTTCATTGCGTCAAATGGCGAAGGATTTGAATGTCAATGACGCAAATCGCCTGAAAAAAGAAAACTTAATCATCCGTATCCGCCAGGTCGAAGCGGAACGTGAAGGACTTGAGGTACGCGGTGGAATCCTGGAAATCATGCCGGAAGGCATTGGTTTCCTGCGCACCAATTACAAAATCGGACAGGACGATGTTTATGTTTCCCAGGCACAACTACGCCGTTACGAACTTCGCAACGGCGACCTGGTGATCGGCGCCGTCCGCCCGCCGCGCGATTCTGAACGGCACTACGGCCTGCTGAAGGTGGAAACCATTAACGGCCAAAATCCGGATGACCTGCGCAACCGGCCGGCCTTTGAGAATTTGACACCGATCTTTCCCGATAAACGTTTCGACCTGGAAACGGACCGTACCGTCCTATCCACGCGCCTGATCAACCTGATTGCGCCAATTGGACGCGGCCAGCGCGGCATGATCGTCTCGCCGCCCAAGGCTGGAAAAACCACCATCCTCAAGCAAATTGCCAATTCCATTGCAACCAAATACCCGGATGTGCATCTAATCATGGCACTCATTGGCGAGCGGCCGGAAGAGGTTACGGATGTGGACCGCTCGGTGGATGCGGAAGTAGTGGCATCCACATTTGATGAACCGGTAACCTCCCATGTTCGTGCGGCAGAAATCACGCTGGAACGCGCCAAACGTCTGGTTGAAACCGGCCGGGATGTGGTCATCCTGATGGATTCGCTCACCCGCCTGGCCCGCGCTTATAACCTGGTTGTCAATCCGTCCGGGCGTACCCTCTCCGGCGGCATGGATCCTTCGGCGCTCTACCCGCCCAAACGTTTCTTCGGCGCCGCACGAAACATCGAAGAAGGCGGTTCGCTGACCATAATAGCGACAGCGCTGGTGGACACCGGTTCGCGCTTGGATGATGTGGTTTACGAGGAATTTAAGGGCACCGGCAATATGGAGCTTCATCTCTCGCGGAAATTGCAGGAACGCCGCACCTTTCCGGCGATCGATCTCGAACGGTCTTCCACCCGCCGCGAAGAGCTGCTGCTGGGACCGGATTTGCTGCAGCGAATCTGGCTGATGCGGCGCATGTATCTTCAAATGATTTCCCCGCCTCCGCAAGGCGCAGGCATGGATACCGCGGTGGCAACCGAAGCCATATTGCAGCGTATGAACAAAAGCAGGAATAACATGGAATTTCTGGAAACCCTCACGGAGGATATGTGAATTTTAAGCAAGTGAAACCCCAAAACAGGGGGCCAGAAACAAAACAACACTCTTTATTGGTAGACGTCTGGCTTCCGCGAGTATCCTGGGGGATCGCAGCATTAATGGTGGCGTTCGGAATATTGTTGCTCCTGCAATTCACTGATTCCTCTGCCTTGGCTGCACCCTCAGTGGACAAATTTGTTCCAGCTGAAAGCGGAAATACGGCACCATTGCCCGAATATTTACCTGCCGTGTCCGTTCAAGCGCTCTCACGGATCTCGAGCATCAACACTATTATTTCAAACAAAGACCGCGAGACCGCGGAGAATTACACCATCGAAGCAGGCGACTCTATTTTTGGAATTGCCAAATTCTTTAACGTTGATCCGCAAACCATCCTGTGGGCAAATTTCAACACCCTCAACGATAACCCTGACCTGATCTCGATCGGCCAGACCCTGATTATTCCGCCCACCGACGGCATTTACACAAAAGTCAAGGCTGGCGACACGGTTAACTCGCTGGCTGCTGAATATAAATCGACCGCGGAAAAAATCCTCTATTACCCTGGCAACAAGTTGGACGTGACGGATCCCAACCTGCCAGTGGATTCCTATGTGATGATCCCCGGCGGCAGCCGCGAATGGCAGCGGACCTGGCTGGTGCCGACCTTCTGGCGGCCAGCCGCCGGCGCCAATAAGACCATTACCGGTCAGTGTGAAATTCCTGCGGGCGGAGCATATGGCTCTGGCGCCTTCGTCTGGCCGGCTGACAATCATTCCGTCTCCGGCAATGATTTCTGGGATGGCCACCTGGGCATTGACATCGCTGCCGGTATGGGCGCACCTGTTTACGCGGCTGACAGTGGTGTGGTGGTTTACGCTGGTTGGATCAACGGCGGTTACGGCAACATGATCATGATTGACCACGGCAACGGTTACCACACCGTCTACGGCCATCTTAGCTCGATTCTGGTTGGTTGTGGCCGCAGCGTGTATGCCGGCAATACCATCGCCTATTCAGGCTCAACGGGCAATTCCACCGGACCGCACCTGCACTTTGAAGTGCGCTATTTTGGTGCGTTCATCAACCCCTGGTTTGTGCTTCCGTAGGAATAGCAGACTTAAATCAAACCTGCGCATCAGTCGATGCGCAGGTTTGATTACGAGAATTTCTCACAACAGGCTGGCCGGATCCACGGCAACGCGCCAATCGCCCAGGTTCTTCCCGCGCAGTAACCGGGCGGGATGCGGCCCGCGCAGTAGAATCTGCCAGCGGTATAACCCATTCTGCCGGGCAAAAAAACAGGGTGCCGGACCGATCAACTCGGTCGAGGTAAAGCTCCCCTGTTCAATCCATTGACCCAGACGTTCAGCCATCCGGCGGGCTTCCTGCTCCGCCTCTGATGAATCGCGGTGGCGGTATTCCAACCGCACCAGGCGAGCGTAAGGCGGGTAACCAATTTTCCGGCGTTCTTCCAGTTCGCGTTTCACAAAGCCCTGGTAATCATGCCGGGCCGCGAATTGAATAGCATAATGATCCGGTTGGTAGGATTGAAAAATGACTTTTCCACCCAATGGGCTGCGCCCTGCCCGGCCGGCTACCTGGGTTAGCAATTGAAAAGCGCGCTCAGGCGTGCGGTAATCTGGCAGGCTTAAGCCAACATCGGCCAGAACCACGCCAACCAGGGTCACCAGTGGAAGATCCAAGCCCTTGGCCAGCATTTGCGTGCCGATCAAGATATCAGCCTGGTGACGGCTGAAATGCGAGAGCAGGATTTCGTGCGACCCTTTTTGACGGGTGGTTTCTGCGTCCCAGCGCAGGGTGCGCGCGGATGGGAATTCCTTTTGAACTTCGCTTTCAACCCGTTCGGTCCCTGTGCCAAACTGGCGGATGGACGTGCTGCCACAGGTCGGACAGCGGGCAGGCATCTGGCGGCGATAATTGCAGGTATGGCACTGCAGATCGTTGCTTTCGCTGTGAAAAGTCAAGGGTAAATCGCAGCGCGGGCAGCGCAACACAGCACCGCATTCGCGGCAAAAGACATAGGTGGATGATCCCCGCCGGTTAAGAAATAAAATCGCCTGCTGGCCGGCAGCCAACACCTGGGCCAATGACTCTTTCAACACGCGGCTAAAGATGGAACGGTTGCCAGCCTTGAGTTCCTGCCGCATATCAACGATCTGTACTGGCGGTAGCGGTAAAAAGGCTGCTTCACCTTCGCTTGATAGCTCCGGTAATGCAATGCCCGATTGCGAAGCCTGAACCGCCAACAACTGGCGGTGCGCCAGAATCCGGTCAGGCAATTCCAATAAATTCCAATGTTCGCGCCGGGCGCGCTCATACAACCCGATTTCTGGCGTCGCTGATCCCAGCAGCAGCCCGCTGTTGGTAATGCGGGCATAGGCCAGTGCAGCCTGGACGGCATGATAAACCGGCGGCTGATCATCCTGATAATACGAATCATCATGGCATTCGTCCACCACGATCAAACCCAGGCGCGGCAGCGGTGTGAACAATGCACTGCGCGGTCCAACAATCACGTTGATCTGGCCGGCACGGGCACGCCGCCAGGTATCGTAACGCTCGCCAGGCGACAGGCGCGAATGGACCAACCCAACCTGTCCGGGGAAGCGTCCCAAGAAACGCCTGACGGTTTGCGGCGTCAGAGATATTTCCGGCACCAGAATGATTGCCTGCCGGCCCTGCCGTAAAACCTCGGCGACCGCTTGTAGGTAGATCTCCGTCTTGCCGGAGCCAGTCACGCCGTGTAACAGGAAGGGTAAAAGCGGCTGTGAGGTTTCGGCCTGTCGCAGAACCGCCAGCAATTGATCCAATACCGCACGTTGACCAGCAGTCAAGTCTGGAGCTTGCTGAACCACCGGTGAGATATGTTCCAGCGGATCGCGCCATACTTCTGTTTCGCCCAGTGCAACCAGGTCTTTTTCAGCCAGGCTCTGCAAATCTGCCAGGGTCGCCCCGCTGGAAGCTGTCACCCAGGCGATATCCACTGGCAAAGGTTCAGTCTGTAAAAAACGCAAAGCTGCTTTTCGCCGCTCCAAAGCTGCACTGCCGGCTTTGCCTACCCGTTCCATTGCATCCGCCAATACTTCCGGTTCAGCCGTCAACCAGGCTGTCCGCGCCTTTTTTGGCCGAACAGAAGGCGGCAACAATACCGGCTGGGAAGTTATCACACCCTTCCGCACCAGCGGTTCAGCGGCTTCACGCCAGCGTACTTTCGGCAAAGCGCTAACCACCTGGCGCCCGCGCAGCGCACCCCGCTGGCGGAGCAAATCGACCAAACGGGTTTGCAATGCGCTCAGCGGTATTTCCGGCGTCTGTTGCGCGGTGTTCAGCGTATAGAGCGTATCCGTGTGTTGGCTTAAGCCCGGCGGCAGCATGACATCGATACAGGCTGCCAGGGGAGAGAGGGTTTCTTCCGCCATCCAACGGGCTAATTCCATCTGTCCGCCAGTCAAAGCCGGGCGTTCATCCACCAGGGCTTGCACGGGGCGCGTTTCTTGAACGGCGCTTTCGGATGCCAGCCGCAGGACCAAGCCCTGGATGGTTTGACGGCCAAAAGGAACGATCACCAGGCAGCCAGGCTGGACCTGCCCTTCCAAAGTATCCGGCAGATGGTAATCGAAGATGCCCGGTCCGCTCAGCGGGACGTTTACAGCCACCTGAACGAAGGTGGTCAAGAGGCTACCTGCTTCAGAATGGCCGCAGCTCCGTAACCAACCACTTCGCTGGTATCGCCGGTTTCATCTGCGGAGGTGCTGTGATGGAGAATCTCAACGGTAGTACCGCCCAGCGCACGCGCAGCCCACAATACGGCGGCCACCGCCGGAAAGCCGCAAGCAAAGCCTCTGCCGCTTTCCTCGGCCTGCATAACGCCGGTCGGCGAGAATTTTCCGATCTGCTCGAGCATGACGGCGTCCAACTGGTTGGCAGTCTCTTCCGGGTAAAAATGCGACAAATCGGTGCTGGCCACCAGTAAGGCCTGTTTGCCTTTTAACACGCGGCCCAGCGCTTCACCCAGCGCTCGTGCAGTAGCCTTGCTTTGATTCCGCACCATGACCGGCAGCAGTTTGAATTCACCCTCCAGCGCGCACTGCAAAAATGGCAATTCGATTTCAAGCGAGTGTTCCTGGTCATTGGAAACCCGCTGCATCTTTTGGCCCGAAATCAAGTGCAGGTTTTCATCCAAGGTTTCCAATGCTTCCGCGTCCACCCACACCGTGCCTAAAGGCGTGCCGTAGGCTTTGTGCGCGGTCGTGAGCAGGTCCGCTGGGAAAAATGCATGCAGAGGACTGATAACCGCCACCAGGTCAAAATGCTGACCTTGAACAGCCCGAAAGGCGTATCCGGCTGTCCGGCCAGAATAACGGTGGCCGGCATGCGGGCTGACCAACCCGATCACCTCCCCGCTCAGGGGCGGCAGAACGGCAGATTGTAGATAAGCATCCACCTGGCGGGCCAGGCGCTGCGGATCGGCGCTGTACCAGGTGCCTGCGATCGGCGAAGGTCGAACATCAGCAATCATGATCCTCCCCACTCCTTTCTTACCGGGGTAGTTAATACTAAGCTATACGCAATTATTTTTTCTGGCTATTCAAAACCATATTAACTATAGCGCAAAACCAGCCGATGGTCACGTGCGCTTTACGTAATTATCGGCATCTTAACATCCGTTCGTAAAAAAATAGCCTCCAATCAGGAAATTGATGTCCCCATTGGAGGCTGGAAAAAACCAAACGGCAGAATTTAATTCAAGAACTGGTGCGGGTTAACCTTGCCGTAGGTGTCGTTATACATCTCGAAATGCAGATGCGGGCCGGTGGAATTACCGGTGGAACCCATCAGACCGATGGTCGCACCCTGGGTCACGCTGGCTCCGCAGCCAGCATAGATCTGGCTGAGATGGGCATAAGTAGTTTGCCAGCCGTTGCCATGATCAATTGCAATCACGTAGCCATAACCCAGGTCATTCCAGCCAGAGTAAACGACCACGCCGCTGTCAGCCGCATAGATCGCATTGCCGGATTGTCCGCCAATATCGATTCCGGGATGGTTGGCACTGAGGCTGAAATCGTAGCCGGATAACCAGTGGTTGGTTGTCGGCCAGATAAATGTTCCAGATCCAACCGCCCCATCCACGATAGTGCCGCAGGCACCAGCGCCGTATAGCCTGGCGACGCCCGGGTTTTGCCGCGTGATGCGCGGCGCGCTCCATGAAACCATTTCCCGCCGGCCGTTGGGAATGACCAGCCAGGTACCGGCCGCGATATTGGGAGAAGACCAATCGCCAATTGAGTTGGCATCCAGCTTATTTCCAGGCCAGTTTAAGATATCTTCCGGAGTGACCTTAAAATACTTGGCCACGCTGTTCAGGCCGTCGCCCTGATGCCACTCGTAATACACGCCGTCAGTGGGCAGTATGTTCAACGTAACACCAATCTTAAGACGATGCGGGTCGTCGCCCAGTTTCTGCTGGTTGCCCCACAGAATTGTTTCAGGGATCAATCCAAATTTATCAGCGATGTCGAAAATCGTGTCGCCCTGAACAACTTCATACTGGATCACGTCAAAGCGCGGCCGGGAAGGCAGGGTGGTATGCAATAGCGCCAATCGCGGTACCCCATTGACCATGGCCACCTCATCCGGCAGCACGTAGGCTGGCGCTTCGACCTGCGGTGTGGCGGTCGGCAAGGGGGCTGCGATCGCCGCCGAGGCAGGTACCGCTTCCACTTCGCCTTTCAGGTAGAAATTGTGCATCACCCACACCACAACCAGAATCATGGCAAGGGACGCGATGCCAGTACCCAGGCGCAGTGCAACTTCGCCAAGGCCCATCCGGACCAGTTGCTCCCACCAGTGATTCCAGCCACGGCGGGGTGCCGGCTGCTGTTCAGTATTCTCTTGTTCAGGTTGCAGATCGGCATCGGCTCGTTCGGGGATTTTCGATGTCGATGGTTCGCTCATTTTTCAAGTTTCCTCATGAAAGGCATGTTATCACAGCGCGTTTGAATGGTCAAGTTGGCACCGTTTGCCCTCCCAGCACGATTTTGACTTATTAAACAAATTGCCCTCCCGGGCAAATCCGGGAGGGCAAAGACTTTTGGCGTTTCCTACGGAGCGTCGTTATTCCAGAACCAGTTATAGGCAAAGTAGCCAGCACTGCTTTCCATGCGGATGGCAATGCGGTCGAGGCCTTTTAATCCGTCAGGGATCAGGTAAGTCACATCGATAACGCCACCTGCGCCAGAATCAGTGGTGGTTACCTGGGTTCCGCCCACTCCCAATGTGCCGTACTTGCCCATGCGCACGGTAAAGGTGACATTGGACGGTAAATTCTTGGTCCGGATGGTCACCGACTGGTCGCGGTCGACAGCGGTAATGCTGAAACTCGGATAACCGCTGTAACCGGGTATTGGCGTGACGGGTACGCCCCCCGTACCACCGGTCGAGCCGGAGGGATTATTGTAGAACCAGTTATAGGCAAAGAATGGCGTGGAATCCATCCGGATGGCAATCTGTGAAAGTCCCTTGAGCGAGGCAGGGATTTTATAGGTAGCTTCGAACGAGCCGCCCTTGCCCGAATCGGTCTTGCCTACCTCGACGCCGCTGACAGCCTTCGTGCCGATCTTGCCCATCAAGACAGTGAATGTGCGGTTTGCCGGGAAATTGTTGGTTTTAATGGTTACGCTGTCATCCTTGACCACCGTCACAATACTGAAGGTGGGAATGGGTGCGGCAGGAACTGGCGTGGCGGTCGTCCCGCCGGCGGTTTTATTGTCGAACCAGTTATAGGCAAAGTAACCGCCGCTGCCGTCCAGGCGGATGGCAATCTGAGCAAGACCTTTCAGGTCGGCCGGGATTTTATAGGTTACATCGAATGAGCCGCCCTTACCCGAATCGGTCTTGGCGACTTCAATGCCGCCGACAGCCTTCGTACCGATCTTTCCCATGCGCACGGTAAAAGTCATATTTGCCGGGAAATTCTTGGTACGGATGGTCACGCTGTCATCGGTCACCACTTTGACGATGTCAAAGGTCGGAATGGTCGCTGCCTTGGCTGGAGTAGGTGCATTTATCAACACCAGCCCTGCCATCAGGACCAAAACCAGCGCAAACTGCAAGCCGCGCTGCAGCCAGCTCAATTTCGTGCCAGTCAATCGAGTACTCATTGCAAACTCCTTATGTTAATCCCGCTATTGAATACAGTATAACAAAATTGCCTATAAATATCTATCAATCTTATCAAGTTTTAGGCTGTCTCCCGCCTCGTTCAACGGGAGACAGCTGTCCATGATCCATTACCGAAGAATGCGGGGCAGCAGCCAGAAGGCGCGGTCGTCTTCCTGTTTGCCGTTGTTAAGTACCTTCAAAATGATCTGTACATTCTTGTCTTTGTAAGCGCTCAAATCCAGATCAAGCTTTTGAATGCTGCCATCGGATGTTTGCGTCCACGAGCCGATATTCTGGACTGCGCCGCCTTCCACCGAAATATTCAACTGGAACATCACATCGCATTTCGAGCTATCGGCCATGCAGCCAATGACGGCTTTAAAATGGTCGCCATTTTGAATTTTGAAATTCGGGAAACGGCCTTCCACGTACCCGCCATCCCCGGCACTGGGTCCCATCACCAATGCCGCTTCATTTTCCTGGCCGGACTCAGTCTTGGGTCCGGTGACCTTATTGATGAAGCCATTGGTCATATCTTCCGATCCTGGGCAGGTCAGGCTGCCGCTGGTCGATTTCCAACTGGCATCGCAACCTTTGTCGGCAAAGTTGTATGCAATCGTATCGGCGGGCTTGACTGATATTTTGACCCAGAAGTTGTCCCGATAACCGCTGCCGATGCCAAAAATGGTGCCGTTGGTATCGCGCAGAGCCCAGTTGCCGGTGTAATCACCGGTGCTGCTGGGCGCGGTCAGGTTTACCGACAGGTCAATCATTTCGCCAGGCCTTACCGTCGCATTGATCTTGCTAGAAGACGGACCGCTCATGGAGTTGCCGCTGACGAAAACAACCGCATAATCCGCTGTCCAAAGACAGCTGCCCTCGTTCTTCATCCGCCAGGTCTTGGTAAAGGTTTGACCAGGTTTGAAGACTGTGCCGTCATCCACGGTAACATCCTTGACGAAGCGGGCTGCGTTGCAGGGAATGCTGGCGGTTGGCGTCGGTGGAACCTGGGTGGCCGTCGGGATCGATGTTGGCGTGGGCGGTACAGGTGTGTTGGTCGGAATGGAGGCCGTTGGCGTAACCACCTGGACGGTGGGCGTGGCAGCCGCCGGTTCCTGCGTGGCTGGTGCAGCCGGGGTTTGCTGGGCGATCTGAGTCAGCCGCACTTCCACCGTCTGTGCGGAAAGAGTCCCTATTAAATCAGGGCTCAACGTCGGTTCCGCTTGCAGGCCAGGCAGGCAGGCTGCCAGAGCCAGTAGGACCAATAAAGAGGCAGACAAAATCATAACGAATTTATTACGCATCGCAATTTCTCCTAAATGATATTAATATCATGACGAAGAAGTCATGAAAAAGTTCCTGATTCTTTATAT
>DATMYV010000025.1:0-22165 GCA_035560795.1 Longilinea sp. | reverse complement strand
CGTGGAAATGGTCATGCCGGGCGACAACGTAATCATGACGGTGGAACTGATTGTGAATGTAGCGTTGGAGCAGGGCTCGAAGTTCGCCATACGCGAAGGCGGTCTGACCGTCGGCGCTGGTGTCATCACCAAGATTTTGGATTAGGTGGAGTAAATGGCTAAGCAGCGGATTCGGATTCGTTTGAAGGCGTATGATCACCGTGTCCTCGATCAATCTGCCAAGCGGATAGTCGAGACGGCGGAACGCAGCGGCGCACGGGTAGTTGGTCCTGTGCCCCTGCCCACCAAGATTGAAAAGTTCACGGTTCGCCGTTCAACTTTCATTGATAAAGACTCGCACGAACACTTTGAGATTCGCACGCACAACCGCATGATCGATGTATTGGATCCAGATTCAAAGACCATCGATATGCTCATGCGGCTCAACCTGCCGGCGGGGGTCGATATCGAAATCAAGATCTAACCACTCTCTGCGGTTCATTCGATCCGCTTCCGCAAGTAAGGCGGTTGATTGGTACAGAATGCCGATCGACCGCCTTACACGCGGACGAGAAATCGTTCAAAATCGCCAGAAAACCCTTGGCGAAAATAAGGTTGTCGAGTATACTAGTAAGGTTTCGGGTTCAACCCGATGACTCAGGCAGCGCAAGAACGGCTCTGTATGCGAACTACAAAACAAAAAGTGTCGCAGCAGACCGGATGACTGTACTGCCGAATAGGGATGATGCAACCTAGCCCAGGTTGACAGTCCCTGGACCAATTCTTTGAAGGAGAAAACCGAGATATGTTCAAAGGGCTGATCGGCAAGAAAATCGGCATGACCCAGATTTTCGATGAATCAGGCTTGGCAATTCCTGTCACGCTCATCGAGGCTGGGCCATGTTACGTTACCCAGATTCGCACGCCTGAAAAAGAAGGCTATCTGGCCGTGCAACTGGGTTTCGCTGAGGTGAAACCCAAACGCCTGACCGGTGGCGAACTGGGTCATCTCAAACGCAATAACCTTGACATGCCTCCAATGCGCTTCCTGCGCGAATTTCGTACGAAGGCCGCTGACGTCCATGAGGGCGAAAAGGTCACCGTATCGGTTTTCGGTATAGGGGAGCGTGTTGATGTTATAGGCACCAGTAAAGGTAAAGGTTTCGCGGGTGGTGTGAAGCGTTTTCATTTCCATGGCGGTCCCAAAACCCACGGTCAATCTGACCGCTGGCGTGGACCGGGTTCCAATGGTTCAACCACTACCCCCGGTCGTGTTTATAAGGGTTCTCGTAGACCTGGTCATATGGGCGATGACCGCGTCACTTCGCAGAGCCTGAAGGTTGTGCTGGTGGATGCCGAGCGGAACCTGATCGGTGTTCGCGGTGCAGTCCCTGGCGCGCGTGGCGGCCTGGTGCTGATCAACGAAGCGCGCAAGCAGTAACCGGGAAACCTGGACTGAGGGAGCCAATACTATGGAAGTTGATGTTGTAAACATGGAGGGTCAGAAAGTCAGCACGGTGGAACTTCCGCCTGCGATTTTTGAAGCCCTGATTGATGTCGATCTGATGCAACAGGCTCACGTTCGCCAATTAACGAATGCACGCCTGGGCACTCACGATACGAAAACCCGCAGCGAAGTATCCGGCGGCGGCCGCAAACCCTGGAAGCAAAAGGGTACCGGCCGGGCGCGCCAGGGTTCGACGCGGGCTCCGCATTGGAAGGGTGGCGGCGGCGTTCACACACCGCACCCGCATTCATATGCCCTGACCATGCCCCGCAAGATGCGCCGCGCTGCGCTCTGCTCGGCTTTATCGGTGAAGGCGTCTGAAGCAGCAATCGTTGTGGTGGATGAACTGAGAGTTTCTGAACCCAAGACTCGTTTGATGGCCAAAGCGCTTAATACCCTGGTGGGTGATGCCAGCGCATTGATCGTCATCCCGGGCAAGGAAGCCTATGCGGACGTGATCCGCTCCGCCAGTAACATTCCGGATGCCAAGATCTTAATGGCCGGATATCTCAATGTCCATGATTTACTGCAGTTCGATAAACTCGTCCTGCCGTTATCTGTCCTGGACGTAATAGAGACCAACCTGGGTTAGGTAGGAGAGAAACATGAGCATGATTTACGAAGTACTCCGCCGCCCCCTGGTGACTGAAAAGTCCAATTTCCAGGCCAATCGCCTGCATCAGTATGTTTTTGAAGTGGCAGTTGATGCCAATCGAACCCAGATCAAAGATGCGGTTGAGACGCTGTTTGATGTAACGGTATTGCGCGTGAATGTAATCAATGTCACAGCCAAGCGCACCCGCCGCGCACGCAGCCGCCGGATTGCCATCCGCAATGCCGGTTATAAAAAAGCGATTGTCACCCTGGCGCCCGAAGACCGAATTCCGATCTTTGAAGGGGTGGAATAATGGGTATCAAAGTCTACAAACCAATTACCCCCGGTCAGCGCAACATGACCGGGTACAGCTTTGAAGAAATCACCAAGAGCAAACCCGAGCGCAACCTGATTATCATGCGCCGCAGCACGGGAGGCCGCAATATGTACGGCCGCATTACAGTCCGCCATCAGGGCGGCGGTGTGCGCCAGTTCATCCGCCTGGTTGATTTCAAACGCAATAAGATCAACATCCCGGCCAAGGTCTCGGCGATCGAATATGATCCTAACCGGACTGCCCGTCTGGCGTTGATGGTCTACGCAGATGGGGAAAAGCGCTACATCCTGGCTCCAGTTGGGGTCAAGGTGGGCGATACCCTCCTGACAGGCCCGCAAGCCGAAATTCGCCCGGGCAACAGCCTGCCGATTGCCAATATTCCGGTTGGTACCATGATCCACAATATCGAGCTGAAGGAAGGCCGCGGCGGCCAATTGGTACGCTCTGCTGGCACTGCTGCTCAACTGTTGGCAAAAGAAGGCGATTACGCACAGTTACGCCTGCCTTCTGGTGAAGTCCGTCTGGTCCACCAGGTGTGCTACGCCACCATCGGTCAGGTTGGTAACCTGGAACACAGCAACATCAAGCTTGGAAAAGCTGGCCGCAAACGTTTGATGGGAATTCGCCCGACCGTACGCGGCACAGCGATGAGCCCGCGGGATCATCCCCACGGTGGCGGCGAAGGTCGCCAGCCAACGGGTATGGCGAGTCCGAAAACTCCCTGGGGCATGCCGACTCGCGGTTATAAAACCCGCAAGAACAAGCAGACCAACAAGTTTATTGTTCGCCGCCGCAATGCTGGCAGCCGGTAATCGATGGTAACCGGTAGGTAACCGAGAAAGAGGGACGCTGTAATGTCAAGATCGTTAAAAAAAGGGCCGTTTGTAGCTCTTAAGCTCTTAAAGAAAATTGAAGCGATGAATGCCCGCGGTGAAAAGAAGGTGCTTCGCACCTGGAGCCGCGCAAGCACCATCTTCCCTCAGATGCTGGGTCACACAATCGCCGTGCATGATGGCCGGCGCCATGTGCCGATCTACATCACCGAGAATATGGTGGGTCACCGGCTTGGCGAATTTGCTCCTACGCGCCATTTCCGCGGCCATGCCGCTTCCGAAAAGTCGTCGAAGGGAAAGTAAGCCATGGCAACCGATATCCACGCTGTGTTAAAGAACTGTGGCCAGTCAGCCCAGAAGGTTCGCCTGGTGGTTGACCTAGTCCGCGGAAAGCCGGCTGTAGAAGCCCTGACCACTTTAAAATTCCTGCCGCGCGCAGCAGCACCTACCATTTATAAATTGGTGGCATCGGCTGTTGCCAACGCAGAGGAAAATTTTGGGGTCAGCCGCGATAATCTTGTGGTTTATAAGATTATGGCGGATGAAGCCCCAACCCGAAAATGGCGCCGGTTTGGCGCGCGCGGTCGCTTTCGCCCGATTTTGCGGCGTGCGTCGCACATCACCGTTGTTTTACGCGAACGGGAATCGTAACCGGCCTGAGGAAAGCTTGGGTTTTGAAACGAGACACCAGGAGAAATTATGGGTCGTAAAGTTCATCCGATAGGATTTCGTCTCGGCGTGCACCAGCCTTGGGAAGGTCGCTGGTACGCTGAGGGCAGCCAGTACTCTGATCAGCTTTTGCAGGATGTAGAAATTCGCAAACTGATCCACAAGACGGCTGAAAAAGCGGGCGTCTCCCGCGTGGAAGTTGAACGCTTCCCCGGGAAAGTCAAAGTGATCGTTCACACTGCCAAACCTGGCATTCTGATCGGCCGCAAGGGCGACAGCGTCAAGAAAATCCGCGTGGACCTTGAAGCCATGATTGGTAAGAAGATCGATCTTGAAATTAAAGAGATCAAATCGCCAGATTGTGATGCATATTTGGTGGCGATGAACATCGCCGGCCAGATCGAACGCCGTATTGCCTACCGCCGCGCCATGAAGCGCGCGCTGCAGCAGGCCATGCGCCAGGGCGCCCTGGGCATCAAAATCGAAGTCGCTGGCCGTTTGAGCGGCGCGGAAATGGCTCGCAGCGTTTGGCTGCGTGAAGGCCGCGTACCACTGCAGACCTTGCGCGCCGATATGGATTTTGCCCGCGGCGAAGCCATGACCCAATACGGACGCATTGGCGTCAAAGTGTGGGTATACAAAGGCAATGTTGTTTCGAACGTGGAAGAAAAAGTCGAAACGACTGAAGGCGTTTACGTCAGTGAGTAATTTACTGCGCTGGGCATTCGCTCAGAAGATATTGAAGAGGTAGCTGCTATGTTGATGCCAAAACGTGTGAAATGGCGCAAGCAACAGCGTGGCCGGATGACGGGCGTGTCCCTGCGCGGCGCAGCCATGGTGTATGGTGAATACGCCTTACAGGCTCAAGAGCCAGGCTGGGTTTCCGCTCGCCAGATCGAAGCCGCCCGCCGCACGATCGTGCGTGCGATGCGCCGCCATGGAAAGTTGTGGATCCGGATTTTCCCGGATAAACCCTACACCCACCGCCCGCCCGAGACCCGTATGGGTAAAGGTAAAGGCTCCGTTGAGTACTGGGTGGCTGTTGTTCGTCCCGGCCGGATCATGTTCGAAGTTGGCGGTTTGGACCATGATGAGGCTGTTGAAGCCCTTCACCAGGCTGCGTACAAGTTCTCCATCCGGACGAAAGTGATTGCCCGTGCTGATCGGGCAGGAGAACGAGAATGAAACTTGCTGAAATTCGGCTGAAATCGATTGAAGAATTGAAAGCGTTGTTAACAGATACTCGCCATGAGTATATGAACCTGCGTTTTCAGACGGTGACCGGCCAGTTGACGGATACAAGCCGTCTCAAGCAGACTCGCCGCCAAATTGCGACGCTGGAGACCCTCCTGCGCGAGCGCGAACTGGCGGCTACGCGAGAAGGTGCAAAATGAACGAACGGCGTCGTTTGACTGGTGTTGTTACCAGCAACAAAATGATGAAGACTGTGGTCGTTGAAATCTCCCGCACGTACCGCCATCCACTGTACGGCAAGGTGGTTCACACGCACAGTCGTGTAAAAGCGCACGATGAACTCGGTTGCCAGATTGGCGATGAGGTTCAGATCTTGGAAAGCCGACCGCTTTCCCGTGATAAACGCTGGGTTGTCGAAACCATCCTCAAGCACGAGGGCAAGGCCGTCGTTGATACGATCGAGGAAGGAGCTTAACGATGATTCAGCAGGAAACTCGAATCAAGGTTGCCGATAATACTGGCGCCCGCGAGCTTCTGGTCATCCACGTCATGGGTGGCTCCACCCGCCGCTATGCTCATGTTGGCGACATCGTTGTCGCAACAGTCAAGAGCGCCGCGCCGCAGGGCTCGGTAAAGAAAAGCGAAGTTGTGAAGGCCGTCATTGTTCGCACCGCCAAAGAATGGCGCCGCGAAGATGGCTCGATCATCCGCTTTGATGATAATGCGGCTGTCATCCTGGATGCGGATGGACAGAACCCCAGGGGTACCCGTATCTTTGGCCCGGTGGCTCGTGAGTTGCGCGAAAAAGGTTTTATGAAAATCATTTCTCTGGCTCCAGAAGTTCTCTAGGGGCTGAGGAGCAGGAGCGAAGCCATGAAGTTGAAGATTCATAAAGGTGATAACATCGAAGTCATTTGCGGTCGCGAAGAAGACCGTGGCAAACGCGGCGAGGTCATCAAGGTATTACCGGATGACGGCCGTGTAGTTGTGCAGGGTGTCAATATGCGCACCAAGCACCAGCGCCAGGTTCAGTCGCAAGGTCGCACCATTTCGCCCGGCAAAGTCCGCTTTGAAGCGCCCATTCACATTTCCAATGTGATGCTGGTGTGCCCCAAATGCGGCAAACTGACCCGTGTTGGCATTAGCCTGACGGGCGAGGGCCGGCAGCGGATTTGTAAAAAGTGCGACGCATTGATCGACGCGTAGGACCGCTGGAGAGCTTGAAGATGAACAAGTTGAAAGAACTCTATCAGAACGAAGTTGCTCCGGGTTTGATGAAGGGCCTTAATCTGGAAAACGTCATGCAAGTGCCGCGAATCCAGAAAGTTGTAGTCAACATAGGCCTGGGCGAAGCCATGGACAACCCCAAAGCACTGGAAGCAGCAGTTGCTGACATGAGCGCCATCACCGGACAAAAACCGGTTATTACCAAAGCGCGTAAATCCATCGCCAACTTCAAGTTGCGCGAAGGACGCGCCATTGGCGCCATGGTTACCCTGCGGGGCGACCGCATGTGGGCATTTCTCGACCGTCTGATGAACATCGTGTTGCCGCGCGTGCGTGATTTCCGCGGTGTATCGGATGAGGCGTTTGATGGTCGCGGAAACTACACCCTGGGACTGAGCGAGCAGGTGATTTTCCCCGAAATTGAATTCGACAAGGTCGACAAGGTTCGCGGTTTGGAAATTACCATCGTTACCACAGCACAGTCCGATGACCAGGCTACTATGCTGTTGCAGATGCTCGGCATGCCATTCAGGAAGGGATAGTATGGCTAAAAAGTGCATGACTTATCGTGAACAGCGGCGCGAATTCCCAAATCAAGTTCGCAATCGCTGTCGGATCTGCGGTCGCCCTCGTGGGTATATACGCCGTTTTGGTCTGTGTCGCATTTGTTTTAGGGAATTGGCCCTCAAGGGACAGGTCCCCGGCGTAACCAAGTCGTCCTGGTAATCGCCATCCGGAGGTTAGGACATGAGTGTGAATGATCCTATTGCTGATATGTTGACCCGCATCCGGAATGGTGTCATCGCCAGCCAGGCTTTGGTGGCGATGCCCAGCTCCAAGATCAAGGCAGAAATTGCCCGGATCCTGAAGGAAGAAGGGTTCATTGAAAGCTATGAATTGGTCGAAGGTGAAAATCAACTGCCCAGCTTGAGCATCAAGCTGAAATATGTCGGTGAACGCCGGCAGAAGCAGTCGGTTATCACTGGTTTGCAGCGCGTCAGCCGTCCCGGCCGCCGTGTTTATTCCCGCATTCAGGACATCCCCTGGGTTCTTTCGGGCATGGGGATTGCGATCTTGTCGACGCCGAAGGGTGTCATGACCGGCAAACGCGCTCGCCAGCTTGGTGTTGGCGGCGAGGTCCTTTGCAAGGTCTGGTAGCCCGCGAGGCGAAGAGGAGGTAAGACTGTGTCTCGAATTGGTCGCATGCCAGTGAATGTCCCAGCAGGTGTAAAGGTGGACATCAATGGACAAGAACTGAAAGTCAAAGGCCCTATGGGCGAATTGACCCGTCAGTTCCTCTCCACGGTGTCGCTTGCGCTGGAGAACGGGCAGATCGTTGTTACCCGCATTTCCGACGCCCCCACGGTCCGTGCCATCCATGGCACCACCCGTGCGCTGGTGAGCAATATGGTGGTTGGCGTCAGCACTGGTTTCACCAAGGTGCTGGAAGTTGAAGGCGTGGGTTACCGCGCCGAAATGGACGGTAAGAATCTGGTTCTGTATGTCGGTTATTCGCATCCGGTGGTGGTAGAACCGCCTGATGGCATCACCTTTGAAGCTGACGCGAAAACGCATCAGGTGAGGGTGATTGGCCGTGACCGCGAACAGGTTGGACAGATTGCGTCTAATATCCGTGAAGTTCGTCCCCCTGAACCTTACAAAGGCAAAGGCATTCGCTATCAAGGCGAACGCGTACGCCGCAAGGCTGGTAAAGCCGGTAAGGGTGCCAAGGGTGGCAAGAAGTAAGGTGAGGAGCTATGGCAAAGTTGAGTCGTAAAGAAGCTAGACTTCGCCGGCACAGCCGTGTACGCAAGACTGTCAACGGCACGCCGGACCGGCCTCGCCTGAGTGTGTTCCGCAGCCTGTCGGACATCTATGCCCAGGTGATCGATGATGAAGCTGGCACCACTCTGGTAGCGGCCTCCAGCATCGACCATGCCCTGCGCGTCGAAACCAATGGTCTGACCAAAACGGATCAGGCCAAACTGGTTGGCAAAATGGTTGCCGAACGCGCCAAGGAAAAGGGGATTAAGGCCGTGGTGTTCGATCGTGGCGGCTTCCGCTACATGGGCCGTGTAAAGGCCCTGGCAGATGCTGCCCGCGAAGCTGGCCTGGAATTTTAGGCGAAAATTAGAGAGGCCGGATAATGGAAAATGAATATACCCCCCTGGAACAGCAGTTTGACGAGCGCGTCATTGAAATCGCGCGCGTAGCCAAAGTAGTCAAAGGCGGCCGCCGTTTCCAGTTCCGTGTGACGATTGTCGCCGGTGATAACAATGGAAAGATCGGCATTGGAATCGGCAAAGCAAACGCTGTTCCCGATGCGATGCGTAAAGCAACTGAACGCGCCCATAAGAACATGCGCAAAGTCTCCCTCACCGGTACGACAATTCCGCATGAGGTAGTTGCCCGCGTGGCCGGTGCTGAAGTGCTGCTCAAACCGGCCTCCGCCGGTACCGGCGTTATTGCCGGATCGGGCGTACGCGCCGTATGTGAAGCCGCTGGCATCCACGATATCTTGACCAAATCGCTGGGCTCGGCCAACACCTTGAATGTGGTGAAGGCTACCCTGGATGCGTTGCAGATGCTGAAGACTCCCGAACAGGAAGCCGCCCGTCGCGGCAAGCCGGTCAGGGAATTGCTGCCCTTCTGGGCACGGAAGGAAGCGTAACATGACCGAAACAAAAATGTTGCGCATAACTCTGTTGAAAAGCGCAATTGGTTACTCTGTGCGCCACAAAGAGACTGTTCGCGCACTGGGTTTTCATCGATTGCATCAGACTGTGGTTCATGAAGATAGCCCCAGTTTACGGGGCATGTTATTGAAAGTGAACCACCTGGTTCTTATCGAGGAACAGGAAGCGAAATGAAACTCAACGATCTTATGCCCAACGAAGGCGCTCGCAAAGAGCGTAAGCGCAAGGGCCAGGGTATTTCTGCCGGTCAGGGTAAAACCGCCGGCCGTGGTACCAAAGGCCAGGCTTCGCGCGCGGGTGCAGGCGGCCACCTGTATCGTCAGGGCGGTAACCTGCCTTTCTTTCGCCGCCTGCCTTTCATCCGTGGTGAGGGTTTCACCCCGCCAAACCAGATTAGTTATAATGAAATCAACCTGGACCAACTGGATGGTTTTGCCGCTGGCAGCGAAGTAACACCGGCTGTTCTGGCGGAGTTAAACCTCCTCCACAACCGCGCCTGGCCGATTTCTTTGCTTGGCCGTGGGGAAATCACCGTTGCGTTAACGGTGCGCGTCCAACGAATCACCAAAAGCGCCCGCGCAAAAATTGAAGCGGCTGGCGGCAAGGTTGAAATCATCGCTTAACTTGCGATATTGACGAGGAGACCCCTTTATGAAACGGTCGGCCTGGCGTTACCTGTGGAAATCAGAGGATATTCGTAAGAAGCTGCTCATCACGCTGCTGCTGCTGGTGGCTTACCGCTTTGCGGCCAACGTGCCAGTCCCGGGTGTCAACCGCGAAGCGATTGCCTCAATTATGACTACCGCAGCTGGTGCCAGCAACTTGTTAGGCATGCTGGACCTACTTTCGGGCGGCACAATTACCAGCTTCTCCATCCTGGCAATGGGTGTCTATCCTTACATCACAGCGCAGATTATCCTTCAACTTCTTGTGCCGATTATCCCGGCGCTCGAACGGAAGATGAAGGAAAATCAGCGCGAAGGCCAGAAGTGGATGGAACGCTGGACGGTTATTTTGACCATACCGATGGCGCTCCTTTCTGCGATTGGACAGATCAATATCTTTAATTCTATGTCAACCGGGGCGTCGGTACTCAGCTTTACTTTTGGCTTTACCGGGGCAAACCTGCTGCCGACCTTGACGACTCTCATCAGCATGGTGGCTGGTACGATGTTTGGTATCTGGATTGGTCAATTGATCTCTGAATTCGGTATCCCGAATCAAGGTCTTTCATTGATCATCTTCTCCGGCATCGTTGCGAAGATACCTTCGCACATCCGCAGCCTGCTTTCCGATCAGCAATACTGGTGGTTGATCTTTATCATCCTGGTCATCCTGGCATTGACCATCTTTGCCATCGTGTTTGTCCAACAAGGCCGCCGGAACGTACGCGTTATGTTCCCTGGCCGGCGGGTTGGCAACCGCATGTCCATGCCTGTAACCAGCAGCCTTCCGTTGATGGTAAACATGGCTGGCATGATCCCGCTGATCTTCGCCTCCTCCATTCTGTCGTTTCCGGCTATTCTGGCTGGATTCTTCCTGAATGTGAAGACTGCCTGGTTGAACAATCTCGTCCATGGTGTTTATACGCTCTTTAGCGGAAGCAATGGTTGGTATTACTTGATGTACTTCGTCATGGTGGTTGCCTTTACCTTCTTCTATACAGACGTCTTGTTCGCACAACAGAATTATGGTGATAACCTGAAGAAGCAAGGTGCCCAGATCCCTGGCGTTACCGTTGGCGGCCTTACCCAGAAATATCTCACCCGTGTTCAGCGCCGAATCACCTTCCCGGGTGCCTTTTTCCTGGGTTTTGTGGCTGTGTTGCCCTTTGTAGTTGGAGCCATGCTGCCGGTGAGCGCGCGTCAGGCCGGGTTGTTCCTGATCTCCTCCGCTGGCTTGCTGATTGTGGTCGGTGTGGTTCGCGACACATTCACCATCATCGAAACCGAGCTGAAACTGCACGGTTACGATGAGAGCCTGATCAAAGGGTAATCAATGACCACTTATATCGTCTTGTTGGGACCTCCAGGAGCGGGCAAAGGCACTCAGGCTGAAGTGATTTCTGAAAGCTTAAAGCTGGTGCACGTTTCATCCGGCGACATCTTTCGGGAAAACCTGAAAAATGAAACCGAACTGGGGAAACTTGCGCAAGGATTTATGAACCGTGGCGAATTGGTGCCGGATGACGTCACCATTGCCATGATCCGTGAACGCTTGCTGAGGCCCGATTGCCTCAATGGGGCAGTGTTGGATGGTTTTCCTCGCACGCCCGCCCAGGCGAATGCCCTCGAAGGCATGCTTAAAGACTTGGGTGGAAATGTGCGCCGCGTGCCATACATCAATGTACCCAGTGAAGTGCTAATCGCGCGCCTGAGCGGGCGCTGGACCTGCCAGCAGGGCCATGTGTACCATACGGAATTCAATCCCCCGCGGGTTCCTGGCAAGTGCGATGTCGATGGTTTGGATCTTTACCAACGCGAAGACGATCAACCGGCAACCGTTGAACGCCGTATCCGGGTCTACCTGGAGCAAACCAGTCCTTTGATTGAGTACTACCGCGGGCGCGGCTTGCTGAGCGAAGTGGACGGTACTCAGGCGATCGATAAAGTTACTGCAGACTTATTGGCTGCGATCCAGAAAGGATAATGCAGTATGTCTTGGGAGCGTCAGATCACAATCAAATCAGCGCAGGAGATCGCGATCATGCGTCAGGCTGGCCGTATTAATGCGGAAGCCCTGGCTGCAGCAAAAGCGGTTGCCCGGCCTGGTGCGTTGACGGCTGATCTGAATGCTGCTGCCGAAGAAGTCCTGCACAAGTACGGATGTTACTCACCCTTCAAAGGGTATCCTGGTCCGACGCCTTATCCAGCGAGTACGAATGTCAGTATCAATGAAGAATTGGTGCATGGCATTCCAGGCAAGCGTAAGCTAAAAGAAGGCGATATCGTTTCTGTTGATTGCGGAACCGTATTTGAAGGTTTTGTCGGAGACTCAGCCATCACCTTTGGGGTGGGCGAGGTATCGGAAACGGCCAGGAAACTAATGGAAGTGACGGAAGGCGCGCTCTACGCCGGGATTGCTAAAATGGTTGTAGGCAACCGGGTGGGCGATGTTTCCGCTGCAGTTCAGCAATACGTGGAAAGCCGTGGCTATTACGTCACACGCGAGTACACAGGTCACGGGGTGGGCCGTGAAATGCATGAAGGTCCCCAGGTGCCGAATTATGGCCAGGCTGGCCGCGGTTTATTGCTGCGGCCGGGCATGACCATTGCGCTGGAACCGATGGTGCTGATTGGGACGCCCATGACCCGAGTGATGCCGGATCTTTGGACAGTCAAATCGGCCGATGGGTCCCTGACAGCACATTTTGAGCATTCGGTCGCCGTGACTGAAAATGGGCCGTTCATCCTGACAACCCTGGATGAGGGTCCAAGTGCTGGACGAAATGCCAATGTGCAGTTATAATTGCATCTTTGGCTGTGTATGCACTTGTTGATGAGGAGTTAATTATGAAGGTTTCACCATCCATTCGCAGACGCTGCGCGAAATGCAAGATCGTGAGAAGACACGGTCTCTTGTTTGTGATCTGCGAAAACCCAAAGCATAAGCAGCGACAGGGGTAATGACCAATGGCAAGAATTGAAGGCGTTGATCTGCCGCGCAACAAGCGGATCGAGACAGCATTGACCTATATTTTTGGGATTGGACCGACGCGCGCCAAGGTCATTCTGGCAGCCACCAAAGTCAATCCGGATGTCCGGGTAAAAGATTTACCCGAGACCGAAGTGAATTCTCTGCGTGAATTTATTAGCAGAAACTATAAGGTCGAAGGCGATCTCCGTCGTGAAGTTCAGATGAACATCAAACGGTTGATCGAGATTGGTTGCTACCGTGGTCTGCGCCACCGCCACAATTTACCGGTGAATGGCCAGCGCACACGTACCAACGCTCGTACCTGCAAAGGTCCTAAGAAGACTGTGGCCGGTCGCGGTCGCCGCCGTGGAGCTACGAAGAAGTAATCGGTTGCTTCTTCCTGGCAGGGAAAATGGGGGACCCTTCCACCCCCGCGGCTGCCCAGCCAGGAAAAGTATCAGACCAAACTTCTGCTCACCAGGACTTTGATAGATTTATTAACGAGGGAATATGGCACAGAACGTACGTACAGCGCGACGCACAACAAACGTCCGCAAGGTAAAGCGCACACTGTCTTCTGGACAGGTGCATGTCTTTGCCTCTTTCAATAACACGATCGTGACGGTCACTGATATTCAGGGCAACGCGGTCTGCTGGGCCAGCTCCGGCTCGGCTGGATTCAAGGGCTCCCGCAAGAGCACGCCTTTTGCCGCCCGTCTGGCAGCTGAACAGGCTATCAAGAATGCTCAAACAATGGGCATCCAGGAAGTCGACCTGATTGTGAAAGGTCCGGGTCCTGGCCGTGAATCCGCCATCCGCGCTGTGCAAACCATGGGCATGCGGGTGCGTTCGATTTCTGACATCACGCCGGTTCCTCATAACGGCTGCCGGCCGCCTAAGAAACGCCGCGTCTAATACCACCAAGGAAGGGAAGATATGGCGAGATATATCGGGCCGGTGTGCAGATTATGCCGGCGTGAAGGTGAAAAACTATTTTTGAAGGGCTCCCGCTGCTTCACGGCAAAGTGCTCGTTTGAGCGCCGCGGATTTGCCCCTGGTCAACACGGGAAGAGCGGCCAGCGTGGAGCTGAGCGTGTTTCGGACTACTCCCGCCAGTTACGCGCCAAACAGAAAGCCCGCCGCGTCTATGGTGTGTTGGAAAGACAGTTCCGCGGAACTTTTGAATCAGCACAACGCACCCGCGGTCTCACAGGCTTCAACCTGCTGGTGCTGCTGGAATTGCGTCTTGACAATGTGATTTACCGTATGGGTCTGGCTGAAAATCGTGCCCAGGCTCGCCAGTTGGTGAATCATGGTCATTTTTTGGTCAACGGCCGCCGCGCTGATATCCCCTCGATGATTCTCAAACAGGGCGATGTTATTACGCTGCACGAAAGCGCCCGTCAGACCACCTTCTTCAAGGAACTCGGCGATATTTCTGAAAAACGTGTGTGCGCCACCTGGCTCGACCGCGACCTGAAAACACTTTCCGGACGTGTGTTGCGCAGCCCTGAACGCGCCGAAATCGACGGTAACTTGAACGAACAACTGATCGTTGAGTATTACTCACGGTAATGCTGAAACGATCCGGTGTGCGAGATGCAAACCATTGCATCGGAAAGGGGTGAAACGTGTGCGCCTTGAGTAATATGGTAACGCCAAAAGTCGAACGCGAAGCTGAGGCTCGCAATTACGGCAAGTTTGTCATCAGCCCCCTCGAACGTGGCTTTGGGGTCACCCTGGGTAATGCGCTGCGGCGTGTACTGCTGTCATCCCTCGAGGGAGCCGCGGTTACGTCCATCCGGGTCACGGATGTGCTGCACGAATTCAGCGATATCCCGGGTGTGCGCGAGGATGTCATTCAGGTTACGCTGCAGATAAAACAACTGCGCCTGATCCTGCATGAAGGCGACTCGGCACATTTGCATCTGGATGTGCGCGGTGAAGGTGTTGTCACTGCCGCCGATATCCAGGCACCGGCTGAGGTTGAGATAGTCAATCCGGATCTTTATCTGTTCACGGTCGACGACAGCCGTACTCGGCTGGAAATCGATTTGACCGTAGAGCGCGGACGCGGTTATTCGCCATCCGGCGAACGCAGCGGCCGTCTTCCGATCGGCGAGCTTCCAATCGACGCAATTTACACGCCAGTAAAGCGTGTCAATTACAGCGTCGCTTCTGCCCGCGTCGGCCAGAGCACCGCGTATGACCGCCTGATCCTTGAAATCTGGACGGACGGAACCGTACCGCCTGAAAAGGCCCTGGGTGCCAGCTCCAAGATCCTAATTGACCATTTGCGTTTCATTTCGGGCATCAGCGAAGAAACGTTGGTGATCGGTACCGAAAAAGAAACGACTGGCAGCCGGTTGACCAGTGAAGCTGCCGAAACCCCGATTGAAAATCTTGATTTGTCGGTGCGGGTTTTCAACTCGCTCAAACGGACCGGGATTACTACCGTGGGCGACGTGTTGGATTTACTGGAAAAGGGCGATGAAGCCGTTATGTCCATCCGCAACTTTGGTGAAAAGAGTCTCGATGAACTTCGCCAGAAGATGCGCGAAAAGGGCTTCCTGCGCGATGACAAAATAACGGAGTAAGATTTTATGCGACATCAGATAGCTGGATACAAACTTGGCGGTGGAAAAGGCCGGAGCGAAGGATTGCGCCGGACGATGATCCGCCAGCTATTCACGCATGAACGGATAAAGACTACTCGCGCCAAAGCGATGTCAATCCGTAGCGCAGCAGAGCGTCTAATCACGCTCGCTCGCAACAGCGCGAAAGGCACTGAAATTCAAAAGGTCAACGCCCGCCGTCTGGTTTCTGCTCGTTTGGGCAGCGATCCAGTGGTGGTGAAGAAGCTCTTTGACGACATTGCTCCGCGTTTCAGCACCCGTCCCGGCGGTTACACCCGTATCCTTAAATTGGGGCCCCGCCTGGGTGACAATGCTGATATGGTTCTATTGGAGCTAGTCGAAGAATAGTCCAAACCGGGCTTGCAGAACCGGAATGGAATGGCACATTACCAGATTATTCTTGCCTACGATGGGACGGACTTCCTGGGCTACCAACGCCAGGATGAGGCCCGTACGGTTCAAGGTGAGGTTGAAGCGGCTTTCCGGCGATTGGGCTGGCAAGGTCGAAGCATCCTCTCCAGTGGGAGAACCGACACCGGTGTCCACGCTTCCGGCCAGGTGATTGCGGTCGATCTCGACTGGCACCACCCACCAGAAGCATTGGGCAAGGCCCTCAACGCCGAACTGCCGGATGATGTGGCAGTGAAGGCGGTAAGGGTGGCAGAAGAAGAGTTTCATCCCCGTTTTGATGCTCTTTGGCGCTGCTATCATTACCGGCTTTACTGCCGCGCAGAGCGAAACCCGCTCCGCGACCGGTTTGCATGGCGCGTGTGGCCTCCGGTGAATGGTGAAAGCCTTCAAACTGCAGCGGATTTGCTGATGGGAACGCATGATTTTGCGGCCTTCGGCAAGCCCACCCGGTTGAAAGGTAGTACCATTCGGGTGGTCAATGAAGCCTCCTGGCAACCGGTGGAGGATGGATGGCAGTTTGTGATAACCGCGAACTCCTTCCTTTACCACATGGTGCGGCGTTTGGTCTATGTCCAGGTGGCGATAGCCCAGGGGCGATGGCAACTCGAGCAATTTGCGGATGGAATCGATCACCAAACTGAGCAAATTGCCGGGATCGCTGCCCCAAATGGACTGGAATTATGGGAAGTCCGGTATCCGGACAGTAGGCAGAAACTGGAAAAAAGGTTAAATACCTTGTCTGCAAGTGGAGAAGATGACCGTGGACAAGACGTTCGTGATCAAGGGAAGACCTGAAAGTAAATGGATCCTCGTGGACGCACGGGAAGAAGGCCTGGGCCGGTTGGCGACGCAAATCGCTGCATACTTGCTGGGTAAACATAAAGCAACCTACACCCCGGGCGTCGAAATGGGTGATTTTGTGGTTGTTGTCAACGCCGGGCAAGTGAAAGTAAACAGCCAGCAGTTGGAAGAAAAGTTTTATCACCATCACTCTGGTTATCCCGGCGGTTTGAAATCCATCAGCCTTCGTGATCAGCTCATCCGGCATCCGGATCGCGTGATCCGGGCGGCTGTATGGGGAATGCTGCCGCATAATAAGGTCGGCCGCAAGCTGATTAAGCGATTGAAGGTGTATGCCGGGACCGATCACCCGCATCAAAGCCAGAACCCGCAGTCGGTTGCGTAAAGGAGCAGGGCGAAGATGTCAGTTCAGTATTTCGAAGGTATTGGTCGCCGTAAGGAAAGCAGTGCCCGTGTCCGTTTAATGAATGGCACCGGCAAAATTGTGGTCAATGAAAAGCTTGCTGAAGAATATTTCACCCGCATGGGCGATATGGAGAAAGTGCTTCAACCTTTTCAGGCGACCGGTCAGGAATTATCCACTTACGACATCACCGTGATTGTCAAAGGTGGCGGTGTGACCGGCCAGGTGGACTCAGTTCAGCTGGGATTGGCACGCGCATTGGTTAAGATGAATCACGATTACGTGGCAATGCTGCGCAAGTACGGTCTGCTTACCCGCGATGCTCGCATCAAGGAACGCAAGAAGCCAGGCCTGAAGCGCGCCCGCAAGGCTCCAACCTACACAAAGCGTTAATATTCCCGTTCCGGGAAATTGAAAGTACCTTTTATGGTGCGAGGCAGCAGAAATTGCTGCAGCGCACCATAAAAGTGTTTCTAGGGCTGGCGATGACAGTCCTGGATCAGCTTATGATTCCATGGCCGCAAATAAATATGGAACGCCAAGGTCATTATTTCAATTCGCACTTTTATTGCACCAAATAGAAAGGTGCATGGCCTGATGACCCATTGCGTTTCCTTAATCAACAAATGGATTTGCCTTTTCACATCCCTTTTGGTACATTGAGTAGAATTATCGTTGGGTTTCTTTGAATGTGGAGAAAGTGCGTGATGAATATGAGTCACGAAGGTTTGATTGACCGGTACCTGGAAATATTTCAAGTCAGTATCGCAGAAGGCGTGGTAATTTTGCCTGGCGGCGCGTTAGCCGGAAAGCACACTCTGCCATTTCCACCGTCCTTGCCAGCCGTGTTGACCGGGTTGGAAAATGCCAACCTGCTTGAATTACAGACCATACTGGAGCATGTATACCCAGGGACATTCGAAATTTGTGCCGTAAGCGAAAAAGATGCCGGTGATTTGGAAAGCATCAATTTACCCCTTAACCAACTTGGTGCAATGCTGCAGATGGATGCCCTGTTCCTACCCGCTTTAGGCAAGGATACCTCGATGGAAGCGTTTCAAGAGGTCATTGCCCATCTACGCGCGCCAGATGGCTGCCCGTGGGACGGTGAACAAACCCATGATTCATTGCGCAAACATTTGTTGGAAGAAAGCTATGAAGCCCTCGGAGCTTTGGACGCGCGCGATACCTTGGCAATGAGCGAGGAGTTCGGTGATTTGCTGCTCCAAATTGTGTTGCATGCCCAGATCGCCGTTGAAGCGGGCGAATTTCGCATGGCTGACATTCTCCAGGGTATTAACCGAAAAATTGTGCGCCGCCACCCGCATGTTTTTGGTGACGTTCAAGTCAATGGCGTTTCTAACGTTTTACAAAACTGGGAAAAGTTAAAAGCAGCCGAACGGGAAGCCAACGGGGAGGCTGATCACAAAGGCATTCTGGATGGGGTCTCGACAGTCTTCCCTGCGTTGGAACAGGCCCAGGAATTTCAAGACCGGGCAGCCCGCGTCGGGTTTGACTGGCCGGACGTAGCACCCGTCCTGGCAAAAGTCATGGAAGAACTCGAAGAGGTGCGGACTGCCGCAGACGATGATCAGCGTGCCAAAGAACTGGGCGACCTGCTCTTCGCCGTGGTCAATTATGTCCGCTGGCATAAAGCAGATTCTGAAACCGTACTGCGCGAGGCGAACCAGCGCTTTCGCAGCCGCTTTGCCCACATTGAAAAAGGCGCCCGTGAAATGGGACGTGATCTTAGCAGCATGACCCTGGCGGAGATGGACGTTCTGTGGGACGAAGCGAAGAAGATCGAACGGGGTTCATGAAAACCCGGCATTTTTTATCCAGCATCCCATGGCTGGAGATCATTGTTCTTCTGGCGATAGGCAGTGTACTGGTTGTCAATCTGCTCTTTACCCCCGCAATTGGCATGGCCGACAATGGCGACTTTGGCAGGATGATGGCAAAGGTCGGCTTGGAACATGCCTCCGACCGCGTAGAAGATAGGTATTTCAATTACTTCGAGCGGATGTACAAAATTGTTCCCGCCACAACGCCTTTGCTTGGCGATTTTCTCTCTTCAGAAGCTTTTTTCCACCAGGCTGCCTTCTGGATCGGTCACCCCTTTGCGCAAAATGGCCTCTGGGATATCCGCTTTCTGGGTGGTTTGCATATATTTGCATTGCTTTTGGCGGTGGGCTGCATTCTGGCTGCATCGCGAGGTCTGCGGTTCATTCAGCGGCTGCTTGTCGCAGTTTTTTTGATTCTCTTTCTGACGGACCTGAGGGTGATGTCCTATCTAAATTCGTTTTATTCCGAGCCGGCTTTTTTAATTTTTCTAGGTTTTTGGCTAGCCGCGACGATTTTTTGGATTCGTAAACCAGGGTGCAATTGGCCGGCAATGATCCTTTTTTACCTGTTGAGCGGTTTACTCTTGACCGTAAAAACACAGAATACCTTAATGGGAATACTTTTCGCGGCCGGCGGACTTGGAATCGGGTGCCTAAAGAAAGACCGCAAGCAGATGAAGGTGGCCATTGCTTTATCGGCAGCATTAATTATTTTGACCACTGCTTATTTCCAATTGACTCCGCAACGGTATAAACGTGCCAACCAGTTTAATATTGTCTTCCATGACATTTTGCCCACTTCGAACACGATGGATACCCTGGCATTTTTCAATCTGCCGCAGGATCTGGCGGCGTACAGCGGACGGGATTATTACATGGAAGGCGGTCTGGTACATGATCCGGAATTCGACCGCATTTTCTTTCAACAAACCAGTTTCTCCGATGTGATCCGATATTATTATTCCCATCCGGCCTGGGTTTTTCAGCAGTTGAACCGCGGCGCCTCTCAAGTCTTTCGAATGCGCCTGGATTTTCTGGGAAACTACGAACGGGCAAGTGGTCTTCCGCCCCTGAGCCATGTGGAGAAGTTCACATTTTGGAGTGATTTCAAGGAAAGGTTTCTTCCAAAGACGAGCCTTTTCCTGATCAGTTTATATTCAGCCCCTGTGATTGCCGGATTGCAATTCTGGTTTCGCCGGCCAACTGCCAGACCTTATGTGGTTGTTTTTACGATTTTAGTCGGGATTTCAGTCCTGCAATTTGGCATGACAATGCTGGTGGGCGGGATGCGCGATCCGGCAAAACAACTCTGGCAATTTAACCTGATTTGGGATGTTATTTTTGGCTTTGGAGTTGTTGGACTTTTAGGACTCCTGTTTCGAAAAGTTACGACGGATCCTAACGGATAATATTTTATGAAAAACTGCCCGGTCACGCCGGGCAGTTTTTGCATTTCAGCGAGCAAGTTAATTATTTCCGCAATTCTGGCGAATTGAAATAGAGTCCCGTTACCAAATGAGGTTCATCAGGTGAAATGCTAAGGTTGATTACCACCTGCTTGGCATTGGAAAAAACAGCCGTGTAGATAACCAACAGCATTCCATCAACATCACGCACGCTGCTTACCTGGCGGCTTTGATAAGTGCCAACCTTGCTGGAAAGCAAGTCGCAAAGTTGGGTAAAGGAAGCCTCGTCAATGCCCTTTTTCATTGTGTCAGTAAAATCCTGTGAGAAGAGGGCGTAATCCTTCCCTTCAATTCCATTCAAGATGTTATCGGCAATCGGTTCAGTATAATTTAACACTGCTTCCTGAGCCGTTCCTTTAACCGCTTTGCCGGGCAGGCAGGCGGTTATCGTGAACAGTAAAATGGCGATAAGAAAAACCTGGATGAGCTTACCTTTCATGGGCATCTCCTTATAGGGGTTCGAAACGTGCAGTGAAGTGCCGCAGTAATGCTGGCGCATAAGTGAGCCGGTAGCCACGTAAATCGCTGGCCTTCGAAGCAAGATCCCCCAGCACATCGGCGATGTAATCCATATGAGATTGAGTATACACCCGGCGTGGAATGGCCAGCCGTAGTAACTCAAGCTGCGGGTAGATCATTTCGCCGGTATCCGGGTTAGGATGGGCGAACATGAGCGACCCAATTTCCACGCCGCGGATGCCGCCGGCCAGATATAAATTGGCTGCCAGTGCTTGACCGGGGAATTCAGCGTGGGGGATATGCGGCAATAACCGACCGGCATCCACAAAGATTGCATGTCCGCCGAATGGCTCTATGCAAGGGACATTGTTTTCTTTCAGCCGCTTGCCCAGGTACGCAGTTTGCCCCAGGCGGTATTGTAAATAACTTTCTCCCAATCCCTCATATAGACCGACCGCCAAGGCATCCAGGTCGCGACCGGCAAGCCCGCCATAAGAGATAAAACCCTCGCGCAGGATCAGTTCGTTGCAGATCTTCTGAAAAAGTGGCTCGTCGCGAACGGCCAAGAATCCGCCAATATTGACCATGCCGTCTTTCTTGGCACTCATCCAGGCGCCGTCGGCCAATGCAAAAATTTCCCGGGCGATTTCGAGTGTTGTTTTATTCGCATAGCCTGGTTCCCTTAGCTTGATGAAATAGGAATTTTCGGCATAACGGCAGGCATCGATGAAGAATGGAATGCCAAATTCGTGATAAGTCTCCGATACGGCACGGATATTTGCCAGCGATACCGGCTGCCCGCCGCCGGCATTGTTGGTGATGGTGATTGCGCCAAAGGGGATATTTTCTGGTCCAACCTGCTGAATGAAATTGCGCAGTTTTACTAAATCCATATTGCCTTTGAAAGGGTGTAAATTGGTTGGATCGAACGCTTCGTCAATCACAAGGTTAGCCGGACGCCCGCCGCGAGCCATAATGTTGCCCTCGGTGGTATCAAAATGCATGTTTGACGGTACATACATGCCAGGTTTGACCATCTGGCTGGCCAGAATGTTTTCTGCAGCCCGGCCCTGATGGGTGGGGACAAAATGTTCAAACCCGAAAATATCAGCCATCGCGTCGTTTAAGCGGTAATAAGAACGTGCACCGGCATATGATTCATCACCGCGCATGATGGCTGCCCATTGTTCCTGGCTCATTGCTCCAGTGCCTGAGTCAGTTAATAGATCAATAAAAACATCCTCAGCCCGCAATGCAAACACATTATGCCCGGCTTTGAGCATGGCCTGCTGGCGTGCCTCGGCATCGATGAGATGGATTGGTTCAACAACTTTTATGCGAAAAGGTTCCGGTGGGTAATGCACGATGCGATCCTCCTTGAGAATAGCCTGGGAAATATATTTTTAGTTTAGCACTTGAGCGTAACAAATAGAATTGTTTATCCTCCTGATTTGGGGTGAAAAATGTTCTAT
>DATMYV010000024.1:0-69912 GCA_035560795.1 Longilinea sp. | reverse complement strand
TACCATTAATGGCAAAATATCATTATCTTTGATGATAGAGGGATAATATGCCAAGAAAAAATGAAACTCGCGCGAAGTTGAAGGAAAAACGCCAGCGCGACGAAACCCGCCGGCGATATATCTGGATCGGCATCATTGCGATTGTTGCCATAGCTATTGTTGCTGTATTAATCCTGGTTAATAACAAGCCAATCGGGGAGATCCGTCCGGCTGCTGCCCTGGATCGTCCTCAGGTCAATCGTAATTCCATGGGAGATCCGAATGCACCGGTAAAAGTTGAAGAGTTTAGCGATTTTCAGTGTCCTTATTGCCGCCTCTTCTTTGAAGAGGGCGAGAAAAATATTGTTGATAACTATGTTAAGACAGGCAAGGTCTATTTTACATACTCATCCTTCTCCATCCTGGATACCAGCACAACCAGCGGCGAGTCAAAAGATGCGGCTCAAGCCGCTTACTGCGCCGCCGACCAGAACAAGTTCTGGGAATTCCACGATCTCCTTTTTACCAATCAAAATGGCGAGAATATCGGCGATTTTACCAGCAAACGGTTAACGGCCTTTGCCGAAACCCTTGGATTGGATACTGGCGTATTCAAGAGTTGTTTTTCAGGAAATAAATACAAACAACAGGTGTTTGACGATCTGGCACGCGGCCGCAGTCTGGGCGTTAAGGCAACGCCATCCTTTATTGTAAACGGCACATTGGTGGAGGGTTATGTTGGATTGGCCCAGGCTATCGATGCTGCCCTGACGAAATAATAATCTCAAGTAACATGAATTATACAAAGAGGGCGAAATTCAAATCCTCGCCCTCTTTGTTCGTCCATCACGGCGTTTAACTAATATAGACCAAATGCGGTTAAAGCGACAACCAGCAATGGAGCGATTACAAGGGCCGGCAAAAAATTGGCCGAACGAATGGGTTTTAATTCAAGCAGGCTGCTAATCGTCAACGCAACCAGTATAAGACCGCCAGCCGCGGACATTTCGGTGATCATCGACGTTGAAACAATTGTCTGCATTTGAACAGCCAGCAATGTAATGCCGCCCTGGTATATCAGCAATAATGCCGCCGAGAAGATCACGCCCAGGCCCAGAGTGGAAGCAAACGCCAGTGCGGCAAATCCATCCAATATTGCTTTAACGATTAAAATGCTGCTATCTCCAGTCAATCCGTCCTGAATCGACCCCAGGATGGCCATCGGTCCGACGCAAAAGATGAGGGAAGCCGTTAGGAAACCTTTGATAAACCGGCTTGAGGACTGAAGGCCGCCACCCTTCTTATTGAACTTGCCTTCCAGCCACACCCCCAACTGTGCCAGGCGCTGATCGATTTGCCACCACTCTCCCAATAAGGAGCCAATCAGAATGGCGCCGACCACAACCAGCGCATTTTGGGTTTTAATAAACATTTGCAATCCATACCCCAATGTAAACAACCCAAACCCAGCAACGACCGTACTGCGTACGCGTTCAGGCAGGCGGTTGCCCATCAAATTACCGAGCAGACTTCCAACAATTACCGCAGCGACGTTAACAAATGTACCGATCATTTTTCTTTCGCCAATGTAGGGTTTTCGCGGCCAGAGACCGCATTTTCAGACAGTTCCATGAGAAATAACAGGGAAGAAAGACGGTTTAGATACCGCAGAAGTTCCTGATTCGAAATTATGCCGCGTGCCAATACCTCTGCGACGCGCCTTTCTGCCCGGCGCACGATTACTCTGGCCAAATCAAGTGCCGCTCCAGATAGAGAGTCGCCAGGCACAATAAACTCGCGGGATATTTCCAAATCCTTTCCCAAATCGAGGATTTCTTCTTCAAGGCGGGAAACAGATTTGGCGTTAATAAACTGAAACCGTGCTACGGTTTCCGGGGTGGCAGCCAATTCAGCCATGAATTGGTAAAGTTCGCGTTGGATGGTTAGGATTTTCGTTTGAGTTTCCATCCGTACCGAATGGCTACGCGCAATTCCCAGCGCTGCGGATGCTTCGTCGACTGCCCCAAGTGCTTCCATGCGAAGATCGTATTTGGGAATTCGGCCTTCGCCTAATAATCCCGTGGTGCCATCATCTCCCAAACCAGTGTAAAACTTACCCATGGTTACCTCATACACTCAATTTAAGGCTTCGGTAAAGATACCAGAAGCGCTCTTTGGGAAAACCATCCTGGATATCAGGGTCCCAAATGAATTCGGAGAGGATAGTGCTCGCTTGCAACCTGGCGTCCAAGCCGGCTAACAGGTCGACCTGTGTTTGAGAAGGTTCGAGTAGCAGATCATCTTGTAATAAATCAAGGATTACCCGCAGCCGAATTTCATAACGATAGATAGCCTGGGAGGGGTCGCTAATCAATTCGGCCAACCGGTCTTTCCATAGATTTAAACGGCTTGAATACTCGAGTGCTGCTTTCTTAGCCCAGTTGGAACGCCATTGTGTGAATACTTGATCGATGGCGCTTATCAGTTGCGCATCCTTGCCAGAATCCTTTCCCGCGACCAACCTGGCAGATGCCAACCTAATGTTTCCAATAGATAATTGCGGAAGATTGGACGCAAAAATTCGATTAGGCTGGATCCCAATTGGCCAGTAAATTTCCTTTGAGAGTACAAATTCTGGCAATTCAGTCAAGGAACTTTCCAGAAAAGCACGATCAACATCCACCGACTGCATAAGTCCCCTCCTGGGTACTGAAGAAGTGCCAATTTATTATGGCGTTGGGGTCAATTCCGGTATCGGGGTGGCAATTCTTGCTTGCAGGAACCAGGATGTAACATTGGCAAACCGGTCTGAACTGTCAAAAAGCGGCCCCATGCGAATGCCTTGCACCTGGGAATCAACCGCATAGGAGTAGACGGGATAATACATAGGCAGTGCCGGAACATCATCCGCGAAAATAGCCTGGAAATTGCGGTAAAGGCGTGCACGTTCAGTGATGTCCAACGTCACGCGGGCGGTCTCCAGATAATCGCTGGCTACCTTATTATCCCACTGGGTATAATTCTGTCCGCCATTCGCTTGAACTTGATCCCAGAAAGGATAGGGATCAGGATCTGGGGAGCGGGAGAGGTTTAGATCGACCAGTGCTGCCTGGTAATCATGGTTTGCCAATCTCTCATTCAATAACACGTCATAAGGGACTGCTTCAAGGTCCACCCTCACCTGGAGGTTTTCCCAGTCTTTTTGAATAGCCTGCGCAATCAGCTCATGTTGAGGCGTAGCTGGATAGATCAGTGTTAAGGCAAGTTGCACACCATCCTTGACGCGCACTGCTGGATCATCAGAACTAATGATATATCCAGCATCCTTTAGCATGTCTTGCGCTTTGGTCTCGTCAAATTCAACCCGGTTGATGGTTTCGTTATAAGCCCACGTTCCCGGGAAAATTGGTCCGTCAGCAAGAATGGCCTGGCCATCGAGGATTTGGTCAACAATCCGTTGACGGTTGAGACCGGTAAAAAGGGCTTTTCGAACGGTCGCATCAGCCAGGAAGGGCTTATCGTTGCTCTTAAGGTTAAATAAAACCATCGATAATTCAGGCAGGCGGCTGGTATATAACGACAGCCCAGGATCTCGCAGGACTTCCGGGAGAATATCCTTCGAGAACCCTGCAATTCCCTGCACGTCACCATTCCGGTATGCATCCCATGCAGATGCGTCATCAGCATAATAACGAAACACGATTTGTTGAATGAAGGGCTTGTTGCCGTAATATTTATCGTTTGCAGAAAGCACAACTCCGGTAATTCTGCCATCTTCTGCAATAATGCGTTCAAATTGATAAGGCCCACTGCCGACCGGTTTGAGGTTAAAAGGTGCGTCAACCAAATCTGCAAAGCTCGTGCCTTCAAGCAGATGCCGGGGAAGAATGCCAAACGTCAGGTAATCCAGGAATGGTGAAAATGGCTCTGGTAGCTTGAATTGAATTTGGGTTGGGTTGACTGCTGTAACCTCAACGCTCGTCCAGAAATCGCGCAGATCGGAAGGAATCACAGGCGAATCGGTTCGCATCAATTCAATTGTAAAAAGCACATCATCGCTTGTTAGCGCTTTACCATCCTGCCAAAGAATTTTGTCTTTAAGGGAAAAATTATAGATCGTCCCATCTTTTGAATAACCCCACGAATCTGCGAGATCCGCCACGGGGTTTCCCCGGTCATCAAAAGTGATCAATCGGCTATAAATCAGGCGGTCCACATCCCGATCGACTGAATTGTAGAAATCCAACACCGGGTTAAGCCGCTGTATGGAACCTATCAATGCTTCTGCATAGGCACCGCCCTCGGAAGGCTGCGGTGAAGTGGAGTTTGTTTGTGGTGCCGGTTGTTCGATCAAAAGCAAAGCTGCTACAACCAGACCAGTCAGGAAAATGATGATTAGTTGCCAGCGGATTTTTTTCATAGGCCTCTGAAAAACGAAAAAAGGCGACTACCCCAATTTCAGGCAAGTCGCCTTATCCATTGCGTCTTTGGGTCAGCCGGTTTGCGGAAGAAAGCTTCAGGCTCCGTTATTTAACCGCAACTGTGACAATCGTGACGATGAAGAACACAACCGCCAAACCAATGGTGATATAGAAAATAGTCTTCTCGACGCCTCGGCGGGCGGAAAAAACAGAACCGCTGTCGTTTCCTGCAAATCCACCCAGGCCGACACCTTTATTTTGCAGAATTACAGCAGCGATCAGAGCGATCGATATTATAATCAGGACAATGTCTAAGTATTTTTCCACGCTTAGCCTCCTAAAGTAAAAGCAAGGTCGATTATACCGTTCATTTGCCTGAATCGTCAATCAAAATGGAAGAACTCATCACCAATCTGCATTTGCATACCCGCTTTTCTGATGGCTCTGGAACGCACCAGGAAGTGCTACAAGCGGCCTTACGGTCGGGTCTGGACGTAGTGATCCCCACAGACCATAATGTCTATGTGCAGGGCATGGATGGCTACCTGCGCGATGGAAACCGGAAGGTGTTGCTGTTTTGCGCTGAGGAAATCCATGATCCGGTTCGATTGCCGCAAAAGAATCATCTATTAGTCATTGGAGCCAACCGTGAACTGGCGACCTATGCGCCAGATCCTCAAATTTTGCTGAACCAGGTAAAAAATGCGGGCGGTTTAGCCTTTTTGGCACACCCGAATGAACATGCTCTTCCTTCTTTTGGCGAAACCGATATCACCTGGGAAGACTGGGGTATTCACGGTTTCACTGGAATCGAATTATGGAATGGGTTAAGCGAATTGAAGAGCGTTTCGCATTCGTTGCTCCAGACAATTTTCCACGCTTTGTTTCCCGCAACGATTGCGCATGGTCCATTGCCGGAAACCCTGGCTTTGTGGGATAAGTTGCTAGCCGGCGGAGAGCCCGTGGTCGCGGTGGGAGGATCGGATGCCCACGCCCTGCATAAAACCTTCGGACCCATTCGTAAGACAATATTTCCTTACGAATTTCACTTTGGCGCGATCAATACCCATCTGCTTACGCCATCACCTCTCTCCGGCGATTTGATCAACGACAGGCGTATGGTTCTACAAGCATTACGGGATGGACATTGTTTTGTCGGATATGACCGACCGGCCTCCACACAGGGTTTCCGGTTCACAGCTCAATGCGAAGAAACGGCCATCATGGGGGATACCGTCCGCCTTCGCAAAGGCGTTACACTACAAATCCGCCTGCCTGGCGAAGCCGAATGCCGGCTATTGAAAGATGGCAAAGTGGTTCAAACCTGGCATAACCAGGAGATTTGCGCATTCATCAGTAACCAGCCAGGCGTGTACCGCGTTGAATGCTATCTCCGATATTTGGGCCGACGGCGGGGGTGGATATTCAGCAACCCGATTTATATCCGGGAAGGCTAAAATGCAAGCCAACAATGTCACCCGCTTGCTGGCGGCACGGAAAATTCCTTATACTGCCTTTGATTTACCAATAGAAAAGCTCGGTGCGATTGAAACCGCTCGCCGGCTCGGTGTGCCTGAGGAAATCGTATTCAAGACGATCGTGGTAAAGCGCGACAAGCCTGGCAAACCGTTATTGGTAGTCATTCCTGGCAATCATGAAGTTGATCTTAAAGCATTGGCGGAAGTTTTGGGAGAAAAAAAGGTGATCCTTCCCACCCAACGGGAGGCTGAATCTTTGACCGGCTTGCAGGCCGGTGGCATCTCGCCATTGGCTTTGGTTAACAAAGGCTTCCAGGTGATCATAGATCAATCAGCCATCCGGCATGAGCAAATCCACATCTCTGGCGGACAACTCGGATTGAATATCCGCCTGCCGGTTGCTGCATTGACCGAAATCTGCCGTGCCCGAATCGCACTGGTCAGCAAACGAATGGAGAATCCTGGCGCTGAAGAAGAATAACCGTCAGCCCTTTACAACCACCACTGGACGCAACCTGGCTACTTTGCGCGCAATGCCAGCACCACAAACCGTATCCACGACTTCATCTACATCCTTATAAGCCTGCGGTGCTTCTTCAGCCAGCCCGGACATGGAACCAGCCCGGATGTGAATGCCCTGTTGCTTTAACTCATCCCGCAGTCTTTCACCCCGCACCTCGCGCTTGGCCTGGCTTCGGCTCATCAGGCGACCCGCGCCGTGACAGGTGGATCCATAGGATCGTTCCATGCTTGCATCCGTGCCCACCAAAACCCAGGAAGCCGTACCCATCGATCCGGGCACAAGAACGGGCTGACCAATCGCTAAATATTCCTCCGGCAGCCCAGCCTGTGCATGTCCAAAGGCGCGAGTCGCACCTTTGCGATGAACGCATATTTTTACTTGCCGTCCCTTGATGGTGTGAGTCTCGATCTTTCCCATGTTATGAGCGATATCATAAACCTGGCGCAGAGTAACCTGTTTTATCTCACCAGCCAATGTCTGCTCGAATGCACGCCTGGCCATGTGTGCCAGAATCTGGCGATTGCAAAAGGCAAAATTGGCCGCTGAACGCATGGCAGCCAGATAATGCTGGCCTTCGTGTGAATCCATGGGGGCACAAACCAGTTCACGATCTGGAAGCTGTATTCCATAATGCTGGACGGCTGTTTGGAACTCCTGCACATAATCAGTACACACTTGATGCCCCAACCCGCGCGAACCGCAATGAAACTGGATTGCCAGGCAGCCCTTTTCAAGTTCCATGACTTGAGCCGCCTGGACGTCGTAGATTTCATCGACCACATCCACCTCGATAAAGTGATTGCCTGAACCCAGGGTGCCCAATTGGTCGCCTCCGCGCGTCTTGGCCCGCTCGCTCACCCAGTGTGGATCGGCGCCTTCAACACAGCCGTTCTCTTCCGTTCGGCGCAGATCATCCACCATACCCATCCCTTTATTAACGGCCCATCTCGCGCCAAGGCGGCAGACATCATCAATCTCAGCATGCCTGAGCTGGTACGGCCCCGACTTTCCCATTCCGCTCGGGCAATTGGCATTGAGCGCTGCTGCCAATTCGTCCAGGTGAGGTTTTGCCTCTTCAAATCGAATTCGCGAACTCAGCAAACGGACTCCGCAATTAATGTCATATCCGATCCCGCCAGGTGAAATAACGCCGTGCGGAAATTCTGTGGCGGCGACGCCTCCAATTGGGAATCCATAACCCTGGTGGACATCCGGCATTACCACAACTGGGCCGACCAGGCCGGGAAGCGTGGCTACATTCACCGCCTGTACCAGCGATAAATCGTCCAACGCAGCGATCAGTAATTTCTTACTCGCGAACAACCTCACTGCTACACGCATATCGGGTCGAAAGGTTTTTGGTAACTCCCATTCGTAATCACTGATCCTAATAAAGTCATTTTTCAACATGCGGTCGCCTCTCGCTGCAGATAAAATCATCCTTATACATCAAAAACAATCGTAACGGTATACCGGCCTGGTTCATGACGGATGGAGAGGTTATGAAAAGTGACAGCCTTTATGGTGCGGGTCTGATTTAGAATGTGTTTTGCGGCAGCCGTTAGTTGCAATGACAAGCCAGCGAACTTGATGGAAAAAGAATCGAAGGCAATCCCTTTAGATTCCACGGCGAATAAAATCTCCGAAAGGAACTTTACCAGTAAACTCTCTTCATCCTCTGCTGATAGATTGAATTGATGCAAGAAGCCAGGTTGTTTCGAAAGTTGAATGTTCATCAAATGATACATGCCCAGGGCTGCCTGAACGAAAAGAGCGCTTAGATCTGGCGCCCACACTTCCAGTGCAAGGTCAGCGGTATGATCAACGTCCCGAAAACCTGAACTTCCTAACTTTTCCATATTCGCTTTATAATTATAAGGTATGAGATCGCCACTCGAACAACTTGAACGCCGTCTAAAGACAATTATTGAAGCCAGCGCAAGCCTATTCGGGCGCACCAACCGCCAGGAAGAATTGGCCAGGCAGCTGGCAACTATGTTGTATGAGCAGCTTCCCGCACAGCTTGATGGAAACGGCACTGCTCCGGACCAGTTTACAATCTACCTGAATCCGGACAATGTTGCAGCCTGGCAGCAACCCCAATGGATGGATTGGCTCGGTCAGATCATCGCCGACGCACTTCAAGATGCCGGTTATGGTTCAATTCTTCGACCTAGCATTCAGGTCGCACCTGCAGTCGATATGCCCATTAACAGCCTGCGAGTTACCGCAATCCATTCCGCTGAATTGCTTGGTTCCACTGCAGCTTTGCCTGTGACCGCTGAATTGCACGCTAAAGACTCGCCATTAGATGCTATTCCTGCCAATGCCTATCTGATCGTACAGGGGTCGCAAACGGTGCCGCTAGACCGTTTGGTCTTCAATATTGGACGCCGGAGTGATAACGACCTGGTTCTTGACGATCCAAGAGTCTCGCGCACTCACCTGCAAATTCGCGCCAACCGCGGAAGGTTTGTCTTGTTCGATCTAAATTCTACCGGAGGGACGCTTGTGAATGGCAACCTGATTCGGGAACACCAGTTGGAAGCCGGAGATGTCATACAGGTTGCAGGCATCGCGCTCATCTATGGCGAAGATTCGCCTGCCTGGACTGATGAACCAGGACAATCCACCTCCCCAATTGCATCTTGAGACTATGAGCGGCTTTATTGTTCTTTTTCTTCGCTTAGCCCTGGCAGTCACTTTATATGCCTTTTTAATTTGGGCCCTGTACACTTTATGGCGCGATTTCAGAGCTCAAACCCAGCTGGTAAGCGGTCGCGAGATCCCTGTCCTGGTTTTGGCATTGGATCAGGATGAGGGAACAATGGATGTTAAATTCACCCAACCGGAAGTCATTATCGGGCGAGACCCTTCAAGTGCGTTTCCGATCAATGATGAGACTGTTTCAGCACACCATGCCCGCTTGAGCTATCATAAGAAACAATGGTGGCTGGAAGACCTGCATTCGACGAATGGCTCGTTTCTTAACGATGAGCGCATCCTATCCACAGTCGTGGTCACTTCTGGAGATATCGTGCGTTGTGGCCAGGCTGAAATCCTGGTCACTGTTCTGAGTAAGCCTTAAGTGAATTGGAGAGATTCATGAGCAATAAACCTGTTTTAGGAGTAATCGGCGGTTCAGGACTTTACGAGTTTACCGCTCTCAAAGAGGTTGAGACTGTTGAAATTGAAACCCCCTTTGGAAAGCCAAGTTCGCCTGTCATGATGGGTACCCTGGCTGGAAAAAAAGTGGCGTTTATCGCACGCCACGGTATAGGCCATTTTCTATCACCCACCCAGGTCAATTACCGCGCCAATATCCATGCCTTTAAACAATTGGGAATTCAACAAATCGTCAGCATTAGCGCTTGTGGTTCTTTGCGGGAAGATTTTGCTCCAGGGCACATTGTCATACCGGATCAACTGGTCGATTTCACCCGCAATCGCGAGTGTTCCTTTTTTACCGATGGGTTGGTAGTCCATGTAGGCGTCGCAGAACCCGTTTGTTCGGAGCTTTCCACACAGTTGGCGGCAGCCGTTGGCGAAGTCGGCGGGACGGTTCACCCGGGGGGATCGCTGATAACCATCGAGGGTCCGCGATTCTCGACCAAGGCTGAATCGGATTTGTTCCGCTCCTGGGGTATTTCATTGATCGGTATGACGGCCTGTCCGGAGGCATTTCTCGCCCGCGAAGCTGAAATGTGCTATACCATCATGGCGCATGTGACCGATTATGATGTTTGGCATTTGTCTGAGGAACCAGTCAGCGTGGATATGGTGGTGAGAACCTTGGCCAAAAATACACAAGTCGCTCAATTGGCCATCCAGAAACTGCTTGAAAACCTGACGGAAGAATCAACCTGCCAGTGTTCGAACGCACTGGCTGACGCTGTGATTACTCGTCCGGAATGCGTACCACCTGAAACCTATGAACGCGTCAGACTTCTGGTAAGTAAATACATGGAGCCGTGAGCTTCCTATTTCCTGTAACCCAATCACCCAAAGACCGGACCCAGGGCCGATTATTCTCTTTTGCGGCACTGATGGTTATCGCGTATGCTGTTGCCCTGACACTGTCACCCGCGGTGCGCCTTCACAGTTGGACAGCCTCCTTGCGTTGGCAACATTGGGCGGCTGTGCTTGTCTGGTTGGCTGCGTTTTCGCTGCTGCATCGCGTTCTGATGCGGCGCGCACCCGATCGCGACCCTTATATCGTTCCCATCGCAAGCGTATTGGCGGGATTGGGTATCCTCACCATCTGGCGGTTAAATACCAACCTGGGCGCCAGGCAGACCATCTGGCTTTCTGTGGCTACCCTCGCCTTTATTCTCGGCTTGCGTTACCCGCAGATTTTAAATCTGCTGCGAAAATATAAATATCTCTGGGCTGTAACGTCATTAATCATCACCGGGTTGACCTTCTTCTTTGGGACTTATCCGGGCGGAATTGGTCCGCGCTTATGGCTGGGCTGCTGTGGGGTTTATTTTCAGCCTTCAGAAACACTGAAGTTATTCCTGATCGTGTATTTGGCTGCTTATATGGCAGACCGAACAACATTCCAGCATAGTTTCATGCAACTCCTCATGCCAACTCTGGTATTGGCTGGAGCAGCATTATTACTCCTGGTTGCTCAGCGCGACCTGGGAACCGCATCCTTGTTCATTGTCCTGTACACCTTGATGGTCTATTTGGCCTCGGGTCGTAAACAGGTTCTCTGGATCGGTGCAATTCTGCTGGCAGCGGCCGGGCTGACCGGTTACCTTTTTATCGATATCATCCACGTGCGGGTCCTCGCCTGGTTGAATCCATGGGCAGACCCATCAGGCAATTCCTTTCAAATTGTCCAATCGCTGATCTCGATAGCCGCGGGCGGTGTTTTCGGACGTGGACCCGGCCTTGGCAGCCCCGGAGTCGTACCGGTCGCATTTTCCGATTTCATTTTTACAGCTGTCGGTGAAGAATTGGGGCTGGTTGGAACATTGGCAGTCTTACTATTAGTGGGTCTGCTGGTCATTCGCGGTCTGTCCATATCGATTCATGCAGTTAATCCCTACCAACGCTTTCTTGCGGCAGGATTATCCTTTTACCTTGGCCTGCAAACCATATTAATCGTTGGCGGAAACCTACGCCTTTTGCCGCTTACGGGTGTAACGCTTCCGTTCACATCTTACGGTGGATCCTCGCTGGTAACAGCGTTCCTGGCGCTTCTACTGCTTACGCTCATTAGTAACGAGGCCGGGGAAGATCCAACCCCAAGTTTCTCTTCTAAAGCTTACATCACAGTATCAGGTCTGATAATGGTCAGTCTGTTGACCCTTGGACTGGCCAACGGTTATTGGGCATTCATTAAATCAGGCGATCTTCAAACCCGGGCCGATAATCCCCGCCCAGCAATCAATGACCGTTTTGCCATGCGGGGAAGTTTGCTGGACCGTCACAATGCACTCCTGGCCGTGACTGAAGGCGAATCAGGCAGCCTGACCCGCCGGCTGCTCCAACCCGATCTGGGGACAACCATCGGGTACAATCATCCGCTTTACGGCCAAAGCGGGTTGGAAGCCAGTCTGGATGATTACTTGCGCGGCATCGATGGCACGCCTTCCTCCCTCGTCTGGGCTTCCCAGCTTTTGACCGGCCAACCTCCGGCAGGACTAAACGTGCGATTAAGCCTGGATGGAGGAATTCAAAAGAAAGCTGACCATTTGCTTACTGGAAAAAAAGGCGCATTGATTTTGATCAATTCCTTTACGGGAGAAATTCTGGCATTATCTTCTCATCCCGGGTTTGATCCAAACACGCTGGATGAGCATTGGTCAGAATTGAATCAGGATCCTTCCGCGCCTTTTGTCAACCGGGTTACGCAGGGTGTTTACCCGCCTGGCACGGCGCTTGGACCTTTTCTGCTGGCCAACCGGCTCAATAAAGGCACATTGCCGGATCTGCCCACCGAACTATCGGTCGGTTCATCCATGTGCGCCTCGAATCCTGCTCCCACATTTTCATGGGGGTCAGTTATTCGCAGCGGCTGCCCGGCTGCCATGCTGACCCTCTCCGAACAAATAACTGCCGCTCAAGTTTTGGAACTTTATGAGAAGTTGAATTTTTCAGTTCAGCCGGACATTCCACTGCCCGTCAGCCAGCCATCTCCGCTGCCGACGGGACAGACATTGGCAGAGAATCCACTCAACCCGCAGGGTTGGCAAGTCACTCCGCTGCAGATGGCACTGGCGGCTGCCACGCTGAGTTCAGGAGGTATCCTGCCAGCACCGCGCCTCGCCAATGCAGTCGATACGCCAACGCAGGGATGGGTTATCCTGCCTGCCGGCGCGCCAATCAACGCATTGGGCTCGTCTGGAACCGTTCAAACAGCCCGTCAGCTTGCCCGCAGCGACAGCCCGGTCTGGGAAGCTTACGGCATTGGCAGCAGCGATAAAACCACCGTCACCTGGTATCTAGCCGGCACCCTGCCGGATTGGCAAGGGACGCCGTTGGCCTTGGTGGTAGTACTGGAAGAATATAATCCTAAAGCTGCTGGGGAAATTGGCTTTACTGTACTGCAAGCAGCTCTACAACCCAATTAGTGCCCGAACAATTCCTCCAATGCTGATTTCAGGTTTGCATATTTGAATCGAAAACCAGATTCAATAAGCCGGCTGGGAATGGCACGCTGACCTTCCAAGACAACGATTGCCATTTCGCCGAAAAGCATCCGGAGAATAAAGGCAGGAACCGGCATCCAATAAGGCCGCTTGAGGACTCTCGCAATCGTCCTGCCGAATTCTGCATTGGTCAAGGGTTGCGGAGAGGTTAAGTTAAATACGCCGTTGGCTGTTTCGGATTTGAGCAGGAACAGTATCGCATCGGCAATATCCTTGCGGGAGATCCATGAGATCCATTGTTTACCGCTTCCCACTGGGCCGCCGGCAAACAGGCGGAACGGCAGCAGCATCCGCGGTAACGCGCCCTCCCGGTCATCCAATACGATGCCTTGCCTGACAACGATTCTCCTTACTCCCAATTTCTCAACCGGAAGGGAACTTTTCTCCCAGTCCACCACCAGTTGGGAAAGAGAATCGTTGCCCGCAGGTGAATTCTCATCCACCTCCTGACCTTTACCAATGCCGTAGATTCCAATCGCTGAAGATTGCAACAAAAGCGCTGGCCGGTGTGAAGCAGCGGATATGGCATTGCCGATTGCCTGCGCCGGTTCAAGACGGCTGGATCGTAAAATTGCTTTTCGTTGGACTGACCACCTGGCTGCTCCCAGGTTTTCGCCGGTAAGATTTACAACTGCATCGACTTGTTCGAGTATATGTTGCCAGCCAACCGGGCTGCGTCCATCCCAACCGACCACCTGCGCGCCAAGGGGCAGATTGGCTTTCTGCGGATTCCGGCTCAGCACCCAGACTGCATGCCCATCCTCCATTAACCGGTTGACCAACAACCGCCCAATTTGCCCAGTTCCTCCCGCAATCAGAACCTTCATAAAGCCCTCTCCATCTTCCAAACAAGAACTTTATATTATTTCAAGATTATGAATTGGAAATTATCCTCATGCTATAATTTCAACAATGTCAACGTTGGTGTTAGTGCTCAACACAAATTTTGAGCCGATCAATGTGTGCAATTTGCAACGGGCGATCGGCCTGATGGTCTCCCGTAAGGCTTCTCTGGTCAGCAACGGCCGTGGGGAGATCCATTCCGCTTCCCTTGCCTATCCGATTCCCTCCGTTATCCGTTTGGATAACATGATATACCGTCCCCGGCCACGAGTCAAACTTACCCGGCGCGAAATTTTTCGCCGGGATAATTATACTTGCCAGTATTGCGGCAAGCGCGCTGCATCTTTGACGGTAGATCATATCCTTCCGCGCCACCTGGGCGGCAAGGAAGTCTGGACGAATCTGGTAACAGCATGCAGCAGTTGCAACCACCTCAAAGGCGGGCATACCCTCGAGGAAGCGAAAATGAGACTGCTTCATCTCCCCAAGGAACCGCCTGCTTCAACTTTGTATATTTTTGGCCGCCATCTCAACGAAAACCAGGAATGGATGCCCTTTTTAACGGGTTGGTAGATTTCCGCGAACTTCAATCCATTTCGATTTCAAGATCATCCACTGCCAGAAAAACCGGGTTGATAAAAATTTGACTTGCATTGCCAATCCATTTTTCTGGTTCTGCATCCGTCGGGTAATGAATCAAATAAAGCGTTTTTACGCCAGCTTGTTGTGCAACTTCGCCACCCTGTCCCGGCGTGGAATGCCCAGTCAGCAACCCGGCCGACTCATGGATTAAAATATCGGCTTCATGAGCTAAATCCACCACATTTTGACACGGTTCGGTGTCGCTGGAATAGACCATGACCTTGCCAGAACGTTTGAAATCGATTCGAATTCCGACCGTTGGAATGAGGTGCTTCACTGGAGAGGCTGTTATGACAAAATCATCATCTTGAAGAAGCGTCGAATTCGCTTCGCCTTGCAAACGGTGGAAATAAACCTGAAAAAAACCGGGCCAGCTCTCCCAGTTGTATAAATTCATCATCGATTCCATGCGGTCCAGGGTGTCAGTCAAACCATGAATCGTAATCGGCAATCGACGACCCGACAGCCACAAATCCATCAATAACAAAGGTACCCCTGAAACATGATCGGGGTGAAAATGGGTCAGGATGATGTCCGTGAGACAATCCAGGGTCAAGCCAATCTGACGCAGTTTCACGATTGGGTTTTCCGGGCAATCCACAAGGATCGCCCGACTCCCTTCCTGAATCAGCAAGTGAGTATTGGCGTGATTCTCATCCGGTACCGCATTGGCAGAACCGAGGATCACGATTTTCCCCATTTACCCTCCTCTGTCTAAATTTCCTCAGTTAATGGAGCAGCAGAAGTGCAATCCTTGGAGTAATCCATGCTTCAATAGCCGCGCCGATCAACAACAACGGCAGCACCAGACCAATAATAATTTTTGCCCAATCAGCCAGTGCGGAAATCCACACTTCGCCAACTGTCTTTGCCGGATTGGCGGTTGCTAACAATACTCCTAACTGGAAAACAGCCGACGTCGATAGAATTATCGCGGGGATCTCAAAAATACTGTGCGGCAAGAAAAGTCCAACGATTAATGGCAAGGCAGGCACGCCATTCTGAACTAACATTGCAACCAGGTATCCGCTGATTGCCATGGAAATGAAAATGGGGATAAAGCCGAGAATGCTGAAAGAAAAAATACCAAGAATCAGACCGACCACCTGGACGCGAATATTCTGTAGCCAAATAATGAGTACAGGCGCGGCAGAAAAAACCGGCAACAGATTCATGACCTGGCTTAGTTGATTACCCAGGCTCAATCCCGCGATCTTCACCGGGAAGCGCTGCAACTGCAGTATGCCAATAATGACCGCGATGACCGCAAAGATTGTCGTGAGCAAAATCGCCGGGCTCATCCTTTTTACTGCAGCTGGCACTGCCTTTAAATACCAATCTGCCAGGTTTTTCGCACCGCCAGCAAACTGCCTGCGAAAGGTCTTCCAGCCCCAACGGAAATTTAGGACATCAATTTCTCGTCCCAGCAATTCTTCCCGTTTAAAATGCGCCAGGCCGACGCGCACCAATAAAATGGACAGCATCGAAAGGCCAAATACTGTCCACCACAGTGTGGAAAAAGTCCCCCAAAACATGAGGATACTCTCGCCCTGGATTAAGAGCGCAACCGGAATAATGATGAAACTGGAAAGTAAATTCGCGGCCCGGACCGAGGTAGCCTGGCTGGAAACCACCACTGCCCCGCTGACCATGACGACTGCCTGAACCATGGTTAGCAGGAGAATGAGAATGGTCAATTCAAATTCTGGCAGAGGGACGCCCTGCAAGGCCAATCCGCCCAGGTAAACGCTCATTCCTAAAAAACTGCCAAAAAGGGACGGGACTATAGCAGCCAATAACTTACCCGCATAAAGCTGCCAATCTTTTAACGGCGTATTCAGCAATGGTTCAATGCTGCCGCGTTCCTTCTCGCCAACGAATGTATCCAGGGCAATCACCAGGGAAGCCGATAGTGGAAAGAAACCGACAATCATCATCAGAAAGGGAACCAACCGTTCGCCAACAATATCGGCCCCATACCCCCGCACGAAATTTAGCATTTGCTGGGCGGTGAAATTCATTAAGAATGGAAAACCAAGAGTCAGAATTACGATTGGAAAAATTATGCGCCAATCCCGAAACTGGTCGCGTATTTCTCGTTTGGCGATGATCCAGACCGGTTGAAATCTATCAGCCATGATGATTTCCGTTTGCCGGGTGGTGATTGACTGCTTCGAGATATGCAGATTCCAGACTGCGTTCGACCTCTTGCAGACCTACCACCGGAAATTTCTGATCGATCAATGCTTGCAATACCAATGGGTTTTGAGTGCGCGGATCGGCCGTCCAAAAACGCAGCCAATCCTCGCCATGCTCGTTTGATACAATGCCGTGGGGAAGATCCGGAAAATGATCGACCGGTGCTGCAAATCGCACTTCAAACTCCGGCAGGCCGAGGAATTGTTGTTTCAATTCGGCCAGCGTCCCATACGAAATTATTTTTCCCTGTTGGATGATCGCGATCTGGTCGGCCAGCTCTTCAGCTTCATTCAGGTTATGCGTACATAACACAATCGTGCGTTCATCAGATCGTAAAGAAAGGATGGAATCCCGCACCATGCGGGCTGATTCCGGATCCATGGCCGAGGTGGGTTCATCCAGAAGCAGCACTGACGGATCATGAATCATCGCCCGCACCAGGGCCAACTTTTGCCGCATTCCTTTCGAATATTCCCCCAAACGCTTGCGGCTGGAATCTGCCAGACCGAACTTTTCCAATAAGAATTCACTGCGCCGGTGCCGTGCAGCGGCGGGCATGCCATATAATTCGCCAAAAAAATCCAGATACTCCATTGCATTCATGCGCCGGTACAGACCATGGCTTTCGGTAAGCACGCCAACACATGCACGAACCTTATCTGCCTGTTGAATTACATCGTAGCCCGCTACCTGGGCAGTGCCTGAGGTAGGCATCAATACCGATGTCAACATGCGCACGGTAGTCGTTTTTCCCGCGCCGTTGGGTCCCAGGAGAGTTAAAACCTGACCCGCGGCGACATCGATGTTGATGCCATCAACCGCGAGAAACTCATCGAATTTCTTGGTCAGGTCCTGAGTTTGTATCATATCAGTCTTGTCATCCCCCTTGAACGGTTCGACTGCTTAGTCTTGGCCGCGGGTTTTTTCTTCCTCAGAGGGCATTTCAGGCAGGCTGGCAGCCTCGGCCGTGACAGTAACCGAACCAAAACGGTGACGGATGATTAATAAAGCTGCAGCGCACACGGCTATGACGGCCATCAGGGTTTGATTGGCATTTATTCCCGCGACCGGTGAAGGATCCAATCTTAAGAACTCGAGAAAGAACCGCCCAATCGGGTAAATGATCAGGTACGCCAGGAAGATATCGCCGTCTTTCAACCGGTTGGCAAAACGCTTTCCGATCCAAAGTAATGCAACCATATTCAATAAGTTGTAAATAAATTCATAAAGGAACAGCGGATGATAATAGGCCACATCTTTGTATTCCGGTAAGCGGCGGGCTGAATCAATAAAAAGCTTCCACGGTAAATTGGTCGGCGCACCGTAAACTTCCTGGTTGAAAAAATTTCCCCAGCGACCAATCCCTTGAGCCAACGCCAGTCCAGGGGCAGCGATATCCGCCCAGATAGCAAAACCGATTTTATGTTTGCGGGCGTAAAAGAACAGCGCTATCGCGCCCCCAATCACGCCGCCAGGAATTCCCAACCCGCCGTTGCGGAAATTCAGCATGGCAAGGGGATGGGTTAGGTAATAAGCGGTGGTAATACCTTGCTCAACCATTGAGGCAGGCGGCGTCAGGATATGCCAGATGCGCGCGCCAACGATGCCTGCAATCAGCAGCCAGGGTAACATGTCCCAGACTAATTCTGGATTGACACCTTTTTTCTTCGCCTGATGGGAGGCCAACCAGGCTGCCAGAAGCGCTCCAGTAAGAATGATTAACGCATAAAAATAAATCTTGAAACCGCCAATTGTAAAGCCATCGGGAATCATAATTACTCCTGCGATAGATATTAATGGGCCTAATTTTACTCTAAAAAGAGATAATCATTTATGCGTGGCATGCTGCTCGTATGCCTGCTTGCGGACCGCAAAAATCCGTTGAAGAGCCGTGAAATTGGCCATCACGGCCAGAATCCCCACTGCGACCGCCGGAATATTGATAATCAAGCAGGGAGCGAGAACCAGGTAGCGTTCCACCCGCGTCATCAGGCCGATTTTAGCCTCAAAATTCAATGCTTCTGCCCGGGCCTTGACATAAGAAACCAAAACCGAACCAGCCGCTGCCAAATAGACCAGCCCGGCAAAAACCGGATTATCTGTCCGTAAAAAGTACACCAACAAACCCAGCAGAATGACCAGTTCAGAATACCGGTCGGTAACAGAATCGACAAAAGCACCAAACCGGGACGGTTGACCGCGCAAACGTGCCATGGTGCCATCCAAAGCATCCACCGGCCCCATCAATAATACAACCACCCCGCCCCAGGTGATCTGACCGCTTGCCAGCAAGCCAGCAGCAACCACGTTTCCAATCAGGCCAAAAATGGTCACCACGTTAGGCATCAATCCAAGTCCGTTTAAGAATCTTGCGAACGGATCCAGTTTGCCCTTGAATCGGTCACGTAAGAAATCAGTAAAGGTTGCAGGGCGATTTTTTGCAGTTTCTTCCAATTGTCACCTTTATCACGAATAAAACCCTTGACATTCACCCGGAGAATTTCAACCGGTGATCAAATTTCCTTATTATAGTCCTGCATTCCATCCCCGTCATCTTCTTCGCCATCCTCCGGTGGAAGTAAAACATCGCGATCCTTCCCACTGCCCACGGACGGCCCGACCACACCAGCTGCTTCCAGTTCATCCAGCAAACGCGCGGCGCGCGGATAACCGATGCGTAAACGGCGCTGCAACAATGATGCACTGGCCCGCTGTGTCCGCCTGACCAGCTGAATGGCTTGATCAACCATCGAATCCGACTTATCCCCTTCTATGGCGATAAACTCTTCCCATGGAGCGGATTCTGGCGGCTGGCTGGTATTCGTAACAGTCTTTTGCCAGTACGCAACCAGTTTATCGACTTCAGCATCTGAAACCCACACGCCTTGCGCCCTTTGAGGAGAACCCACTTCAGGGTTGAGGAAGAGCATATCGCCGTGCCCCAAAAGCGTTTCAGCGCCGCCGGTATCCAAAATGACACGGGAATCGATCGATGAAGCAACAGCGAAGGAAATGCGGGCTGGAAAATTAGCCTTAATCAGACCGGTGACCACATCGGTACTGGGCCGTTGGGTGGCAACGACCAGGTGAATGCCTGTCGCACGGGCCAATTGCGCCAGGCGCACCAGGCTGTGCTCTGTCTGCTCTGGCGACGTCATCATCAAATCTGCTAATTCATCAATAATCAGGACAATGCGCGGTAATGTAGGTAATTTCTTGCGTTCCTGTTTGCGGTTGTAGGTTACCAAATCTCGGGCATGGGCGTCCTCCAGCAAACGGTAACGATTATCCATTTCCATTAACGCCCATTTCAGTACCCCTTGCATGCGGTCATGGTCGGTCTCGACCTTCCCCAATAAGTGCGGCACGCCGTTGAATCGCATCAATTCAACCATTTTTGGATCCAGCATGGCAATTCGTAACTTTTGCGGGGTGTTATTCATGATCAGGCAGGCAGTGATGGCCGTAATGCACACCGATTTGCCAGAACCGGTCGTGCCGGCAATCAGCAAGTGCGGCATCCGCACCAGGTCGGCAACGACTGGCTGTCCGGACACATCCTTTCCGAGCGCAAAGGCCAGCGGCGAAGCCATTTGCTTGAAGGAATCGCTTTCAAGCATGGGACGCAACCTCACCAGGGAGGTATTTGGATTGGGTACTTCAATGCCCACATAAGACCGGCCAGGAACTGGAGCCTCGACGCGCAAACGCGAAGCTGAAAGCGCCAATGCCAGGTCGCGGGCCAGGGCCGATATTTGCGACACGCGTACCTTCTGACGCTGCAGGTTGCCGTCGGGACCAATTTTTTCGACATAGCCAGGTTCCACAGCAAATTGTGTCACAGTCGGACCCACCCGGTATCCGGTAACGCGCGCCGGAATGCCAAATTCTGCCAGGGTCTGTTCGATCTGTAAGGCAGAATCATGAATAATTGCTTCGTCTGGAGGTGCGTTCGTCTCATTGGATAGCAGGCTCATCGGCGGAAGGGTTGAGTCCCGGCTTGTCTCAGTAAGTCCGATGAGCGCCGGAGTCCTATCATTAGCCTGTGATGTTTTTCGGGTAGAAGCGTTCTGTGAAGAACGGGCATCTACTTCACTCCGTCCTGTATCAAACTCGACCGTTGAAGAATAATCTTCCGCGTCAAACACTTCCATTTTTTTATCGATCCAATTACCCAACGCGGCAGTAATTCCAAGACCGGATGCCAGCAGCAGAATGGTGAAGGTCCCAAGAAGCAGAATGCTCCACGGCGGCGGTATTAGGGTTCCCAGGAGATAAGAAATCCCCCAACCTATGATGCCGCCATCCAATCCAGCTTCAGCACGCTCCAATAAACTGCCGCCAAAAAGCGAGAGCAAAGCCAGAAACAGGAAATAAGCCGCTTCCATAGCCAATAACCGGCTTAAACGGACGCCTTTTGGATTGGCCGACCTCCTTTGTAATGCCATAAATCCGGCATAAGCGATTGCCAGTGCAGCAATAAAGGATCCCCAACCCAGCCAGCGTGATAGAAACTTGATCCAGGGCGAGAGGGCCGCCCCCTGAAACGCAGGAAAGGTTTTACCAATCAGCCCAAGCAGTGATATGAGACCCAAAGCCAGCAAAACAATGCCCAACACATCCCATCCAAAACGGTCAAAATGAAGCCAATAATTGGCAAACCGTTCCAATAAGGAAGGTGCTGGAGGCAAATCTGACTTTTCAGATATGCTTTTGGTTGGGGTCGATCGTTTACCGGAAGGCGTGCTGCTCATTCAACCTGCACTAAGCCCAATCCCAACCGGCGGCGTTCGGCATCGATATGGAGAATTCGTACTTGAACGATTTGTCCAACCTGGAAAAGATGGTTGAAATCCTTTTGCCCGGGAGGGAATGGAATTGAAGAGATGTGGATTAACCCCTCCACTCCTTCTTCCAACCGTGCAAAAATCCCGTATTTCATGATCGATGTTACCTCAGCCTGAACCACATCGCCGGGTTGATGCGATTCGACGAGTGTTTCCCATGGATTCATCTGCAAACGTTTCAAGCTCAGGGCAATCCGCGAAGTTTCTTCCGATACCTGCAACACCATCACCTGAATGCATTGGCCAACTTTTACAACGTCGGCAGGATGCTGTACCCGCCCCCAGGAAAGTTCGGAAACATGGATCAGGCCTTCCACCCCGCCCAGATCCACAAAAACACCGAAATCAGTCACATTGGTGATCGAACCCGAAACCAGGCTGCCTTCCTTCAATGTGGTAAAAAGGTGTTTCCGCCGCCCTTCTCCAGCCAGGGCTGCCCGTTCGGAGAATACGATCCGTTCCTGGGATGGTTCGCATTCAATCACTTTCAAGTGAATGGTTCGGCCAACATATCCGGTAAGGATTTCACGCCGTTCTTCTTCCTCAATTTCGCAGGGCATTTCAATAAGATGGGAGACTGGCACAAACCCCTGTACGCCATCCCCCACCACCAGTAATCCTCCCCGGTTAAACCCTTGAACGGATAATTCCAATACCTCATCCTGATCGTAACATTCCTGGACCTTATCCCAATTTACATTCCCAAGTCCAGGTTGAGCGCTGGCCTTGGAAGCATTATCCTTATTTGCCGTCTGATAGGCATCTTCGTCGGCCAATACTGCTGACCACCAGCCCTCATCCAGCTCAGGGATATCATGCGCTTCCAGGTCTGGCTCTGTTGTATTATTCAGCATCAACCCACCTCCCTATGCGATTGGTTCGATACAGATAAACTAATAATGGATTAAATATACACAAGAATGAAGAAATCCGATAGACGTTAATGGTCTTGATTTCCGTTATTTGTTTCCTGTTCCATTTCCAGGATGGTTTTTGCGACCGCTTCCACCGCAATCCTTTGTTTTCGATATAAATCAGCCTCGCTCATCGCTAACCGGCTGGCGATTTCGCGCACTTTTTTTCCTTCCAGAAATTTCATGTCAAGAATATTGTACAGGATCCATTCACCAGTAAATCGTCTCTCACCCTCCGGTCGGGTGCGTTCGATGGCTGCACGTAGAATAGCCCGCACGCCGTTAGCTGTATTGCCTTCATGGTTTTCAATGGAGCTTTTTACCACATGCAATTGCGCCAATGGGCTATCAGTCAATTTCGGACCGCCCCAATAATGTGTCAATGCATCCCGCACCCATTGGGTCAAATCACCGTTTTGATCGAGACCTTCTCCCTCAAGAACATTATTCTGATCATAACTGCCAGCCGCGCGCAGTCGCTGGATATATTCGACCTGCGGTGAAAGGGTTTCAAGGGACTTAAAAACCTGTTCCTGCAAGTTCCAATCCCGTAGTGCCAGTTTGGCGCGATCCGTCAATCGTTGCAGTGCGGCTTTTTGTTCCTCATCCACTGGAATCAAACCCAATTGACTCACCCCCAAGAGTCCAATGAGTTGGACACTATCTTCCTCATCTCCATTTGTGATGGGTACAAGAAGATCATCACCCCATTGGAATAGTTGGGGAAATTCATCTTTGTGCGCCATCATTGTAGTGAGGACATTGGATACATCATCGTTTTCGAAGCGTGTTTTTCCGGTTGTTACCACCAACTCCATTTTTCCGCCGCTTAAGGATGCCAGGTATGCCCCAGGTGCCTGTAAACGGTCGCATACTGCCGCCAACACGGTTTCAAGGAACTGGCGCAGATCGGTACGCGACAACATGCGGTCTTCCAGAAGGTGCAGCAGTTCCATCGAATCCCGATCATTCCCGTAAAACAGGTAACGTTCGGCGATGGGACCGAACACAGTGATCACATGCTCGAATAAAAGAACAGTCGCAACCATAACAATCGGGACGGCAGCCGTATAACTTGAATTTCCATATAGTTCGCCCGCCCGGCGAACCAGGGTGGCAAAAGTTAGGGTGAAGCTGGCAGTAACCGGACCGCGCATGATCCATTTAAACAAACGGGCGCGTACAACGCGGTCTGGCCACGAAACGCCAAAAAACGCTACTGAGTAGGCCATGACAATGATCAATGTTCCCACCAGCAGGTTTGTTACAACAGAACCAGACCAGAACAAGGTTGGATGCTGCGCCGTAAAATCGGACCCATACAACAAGTAGGGGAAACCACCCAACACAGGGGCCGCTGCGCCAAATAACAGGTATATCATCCTCCGTCGGCTGGTCGGGGTTACCGTCCGTCTTAATGCCCGCATAAACGTGAACCAGGATAAGGCCATCACCACCAGGTAGAACGCAGTAAATGCATCCGTCACTATTGAAATTGTAAAATAAGGTGCCGGGGGGCGGTCAACCACCAAATTTCCGAATAAACCCGGAAAAGGTAGCGCTGCCAGAAAGACAAATGAGGCCAAATAAGTTAATCGGACTGCCCAACGCCTGCGCCAGCGGCTCACCCGGCCAGTAGTGGCGAGCACCGCGTCAGAAAACTGCAAATAAGCCGGCGGAAGTAAAACGATCCCTACCCATTCCACCCGGCCCCACAATTCAAGAAGAGCCGTTTGCGTCGATGTGCTGCCGATGGCTTCAGAAGTGAAGATGATCACGACGCAAATCATGATTAAAGCAAAAGAACGCGCAACCCGGTCGCGCAAGTTAAATGTCAGTGCATACAACAATAAGGAAAACGCAGTGATTGCGATTCCAGCAGTAAGGATTTGACTGGTCGTTCTCAGGATAGCCAGGAGGCTTTCCTGCCAGGATATGCCCATTCTTGTTTCCTATCGCAAGTATGATGCAAAAAATAAAGCGATATCTTGATTCAAATAATAGTAATCGCTATAACCACCAAATTCAAAACCGAGTTTGGATGCAAGCCGAATGGCGGCATGGTTTTTGGATTGCATTTCCAAAATCATTCGCCGTAATCCGCGTTGAATAGCCCATTCTTGCGAAGCCATTACCAGGGCGGTGGCGATTCCCTTGCGCCGTACCGGCGGACTCACCACCAGGTCATTCACCCAGGCAGTTAACGGCGCTTGCTGGTCAGATAATGTGATGTATCCAACGGGTGCCTCAGCGATTGCCGCCACCAGAATCTGCGTACGCATTTTCCATTGATCCATCAAGAAACGGGTAGGACGAGGGTACTCGATTCGAACAGGGCGCGGAAGGCGGATTTCACGAAAGTGGATGGTGATTTCACCCTCATTGACGATCCGATCCATTTGCAATACATAATCCGATTGACTCTGGTGTTCCATTTCAGCCAGGTAAGTTATATCGTGGGGGACTACGGGGCGAATTTCAATTTCTGGCATATTGGTTCTCCGTTAATTACCTATGATCCGAATGGACACTGTACAGGCAGGAAAAGCGTTGTTTTGGTTGTCGGCAACAACCAGGCGAAGTTGATAATCGCCTGGGATCAATTGCGTCGTATCCCAGGTTCCCTGGAGCAGGTCATTTACCACGGTCGTATTACCCGCCGCGATGGTCACCCAGTCGGTGCTGCCCGCCTGCACATATTCATATTTGTAAAAGCCAAGGTTATTGACATTCACAGTTCCTTTCACGTTCACCACGCCTTGAATCTCGTCTCCCTGCCTCGGGAAGACCCATTCGATGCTGCCCGGTTGACAGCCCTCCGTTGTAACCACTAACGGGGTTGCTTCGATTCCGACAGTCGTTGGCGTTATGACAGCTGTTTGGGCGACCAAAGTTGCCCTTGGCGTGGAAAGCAAATCGAGCGTTGGAGTGACCAGGACTTTAGGATTTGGCAAGGATGGTGCCACGAAAGAAACCAGGATAAATTCCGCCAGCATCAACAATCCAAAGATAACCACCAGGGTCAGGGCAAAGTTCAATTTGCGTTGCGCGACTACTTTTTCAAAACCAAACTGGGCAGCCCGCCATTCACGTGCAGCTATTGCTAATTTCCTCAGGTAAAATAATAACACCACCCCTAAAAGGGCATAGATCCAGATCTCATAATTCTCAAGAACCGGAATAAAGTCCCTCATATGGTGCGCATTAAGTAAATCAAATGGAACAGTTTAATCATCCAAAAACAACTCGGGAATTACTCCAGGTTGCCAAGCAAACCCAGGATTAGAGTCTTTAGCTTTGGAACAATGATCTTTCCAGCTTGAAGCACTTCCTCATGGGTGGTAATGGTTGAGCCATTTAGATTGGCTTTATTACTGATGCCTGAAAAACCCACAACCCGTGTATTGCCATGCCGCGCAATGATTACCTCAGGAACAGTCGACATACCTACTGCATCTGCGCCGATGGTCCGCAAGAAACGTAAATCGGCGGGCGTCTCAAACGAAGGACCTGCCAGGCAGGCATAGACTCCCTCATGCAGGGTGATATGTTCGCGCACAGCAATCTTCCGCGCTTGATCGATCAAGGCACGGTCATAGGCCTGGCTCATATCCGGAAAACGTTCTCCCAATTCATCCAGGTTTGGTCCACGAAGCGGGCTAAGACCAGCCATTCCAACCATATTTAGTTGATCGGTTATTAACATTACATCGCCTGGCGCGAAATCTGGTTGAATTGCCCCGGCAGCATTGGTTACAATGAGCAATTCGACACCTAAACGCTGCATCACACGGACGGGTAAGGTTACCTCTTGCATGGAATAACCTTCGTAATAATGCACCCGTCCCTGCATGACCATGACGGGCTGATTTTCCAGTTTACCAATCACCAGCTTGCCTACATGACCGTGGACCGTCGAGACCGGCCAAAAAGGTAAATCGCTGTATGGAATTACATCCGCGTCCTCAACCGCATCCGCCAGATCACCCAAACCCGAGCCCAAAATTAGGCCAACCCGGGGTTTATACTGCGTCCGCCGGCGTACACCATCTGCGACCTGGTCGATTTCGGCAAGTGTAAAGAATTCTTTACCCGGCATTGTTCCTCCAAAGGTATTGGCAATTTTTAGGTAACAGATTTATTACGATAATCATGATATTCAAACCAAATTATAACATCAGAATAGGAGACGGCAGTCCTTCCATGGAAAGACTATGCGAACCTTATAATTGGCTTACAAACCTGCCAGGGTCATGTTTCTGTAAGGGTTTGTTGGTAAAATATGTGTAGATCATTATATCTACGGTGGTTTATTGGCTTAATATTACCGGTTGAGATGTCACAGAGAGAAATATGCACGTAAGGTATGGGGGCCATGTTGAACCTGAGGGGATTCCGTTACATGCAACTCATTGTCCATGTACATTCCATTACACAGCCAATTTTCCATTTCCTAAAATCAACGCCACTTATTACCCGCAGAACCATTAACTCACCTTCTCTAAACCTTACACTTGAAGATCAACAGCGCTTGGCTTTCCCTGCTATTTCTGCGGGACTTGCTCTGTGCGTCTTTATTTTTATCGCTGCCCTCCGCCCAGGATTACCACTAATCAATCGCCAGGTAAATATCGGGATCGGTTTAGCAGGAATTTTGTACATCATCCTGACGTTTTTCATTATCCTGCCACAACTCGAACCGGCAAAACAGAATATTTACCGCATTTCTGTTTTTCTAAATGCCGCCTTAATCACGATCCCTATTCTGTTCCAATCTTATATGTTGAATGGTTTCGTTCCGCTTGCAATTACCATCCTGATGGTTTCAAGCGCTGTCCTTGCTGGACGCTGGCCGACCTACTTATTTGTACTTATGACAACTGGCGTTCAAATACTACTCGAACGAACAGGATTTATTGAATTTTCAAGCAGCACCTGGCTGACAACCTTATTTATTTTGATTGTAACGGCGTTGGTCACTGAAACCATTACCATTATGAAGAAAGCAATTTCCATTCAACTGCAACGACTCGAAACACTCAACCGGATCGCCCGCGATCTCTCCTCCTCACTCGAGATGCACCAGGTAATTGCCTTAGTCAGCAATGCCATTCAGACCACATTGGATGCGGATACGTACTACCTGGGACTGATGAACGGTGATTCTTCCATCCGGTTGGAATTACTCTATGATGATGGCGATTTTTTCACAAATACGGAAATCGACCTCGATAATTCTTTAGCGGGTTGGGTTGTTTCCAATGGCGAGGCACTTCTGTTAAGGAATGTCACCTCTGAAGCCCGTGAAAAGTTGGGAATTAGAGTATCCACCATTGGGCAGCCCAAACTCAGCCATTCCTGGATGGGCGTGCCGCTGGAAGCCAGCGGGCGGGTTTTCGGGGTTGTTGCTGTGGCATCCTATCTACGGAACCAATACTCCCAAAGCGATTTAGAATTGTTACAAAACGTAACGCAACAGGCTGCCATGGCGCTTGACAATGCCGCTCATCACGCGGTTGTCGAAGATCAATCGCGAAAAGATACGCTTACCTCCACAATCAATCACGGTGCATTTATCAACACATTGGCAAGCGAGATTGCCGATGCGAAAACCAGCGGGCAACCGCTTTCCCTGATTATGCTGGATATCGACAAATTCAAGATTTATAACGATAATTTTGGCCACCTGGTTGGCGATCAAGTTTTGATCGCGTTATGCGATGCTATCCGGCAAAATATAAAATGTACCGATTCAATCGGTCGTTGGGGCGGTGAGGAATTTATTATCGCGTTGCCGCGCGCAAATGCCGCTCAGGCCATTCAAGTAGCCAATCGAATTCGGCGGGCAATTGGCGAAATCTCCCTATTCAGCCGCGATCAAGTGCCCGTTCCTGCTCCGACCATCTGTCAAGGCATTTCGGTTTTTCCAGAGGAAGCTGATGAAATCGTGGCTTTGATAGATTTGGCTGATCAAAGGCTATATGAGGCAAAAGAACGAGGCAGGAATCAGATCGAACCAGAACAATCCACCTGCCACGCAATTAATGAACCTGTAATCATACAATATAGCGAAGATAGTTTTTCAAGTCTGAACTAACGAAGTATGTCCCGGCAGGCTTGTACAGTTTGCTCTACGCCTGCATCATCGATCCAATAATGGGTCACCATCCGCAGTCTCCGTTCGGAAACGGTTCCTACAAGAATCCCTTTTTCCTTGAGGCGGTTGGCTAGATCGGCTGCCGTCATTGGAATTTCCTTATTCAAGGATGGAAAAACCATATTGGTCGCCGGCATTCCGAGTTCAAAGGAAATTCCCGGCAAGTTAGCCAGACCGTCCGCCAGCCGGCGAGCCCGTTGATGATCATCAACCAATCTTTGGGTCATGTGCTCGATTGCAAAAATTCCCGCAGCTGCCAATATGCCCGCTTGGCGCATTCCGCCGCCTAATTGTTTACGGATTCTCCGGGCACGGGCAATCATCGACTGATTGCCGCATAAGACTGATCCGACCGGGGCGCATAATCCTTTACTCAAGCAAAAAGTTACCGAATCAGCCACTTCCACAAGGTCAGCTGGAGAGGTCTGTAACGCGGCGGCGGCATTATAAATCCGCGCGCCGTCAATGTGCAACCCCAAACCTTTACTATTCGCCAACTCGCTTACTGCGTGTGTATATTCCTTACTCAACGGTACACCGCCGCAGCGATTGTGGGTATTCTCCAAAATAATGAGTTTGCTGATGGGATGGTGGATATCGTCCGGACGGATGCCAGATCGAATATCATCCAGCAACAAAGTGCCATCAGCCTGGTTTGGCAGTGTGTGGGGAAAAACACCACCCAACGCAGCGATTCCTCCACCCTCGAAGAGAAAGGTATGCCCTAAATTACCCATAATCACTTCATCGCCGTGTCCGCATTGTGCCAGAACGGCAATTAAATTGCCCATGGTGCCAGAGGGAACGAATAGACCGGCTTCTTTTCCCATTTGCGCCGCCGCGATCTCCTGCAAGCGATTGACGCTTGGATCTTCACCGTAAACATCGTCGCCAACTTCAGCAGCAGCCATGGATGCACGCATTTCAGGCGTCGGTTGGGTAACCGTATCAGAACGCAAATCTATCCAAGGCAACATACTACCCTCCGAATAAATCAATGATTGGCGCGCAACTGTGTCAGCAGTTGATCCAATTCTGCTGGTAAGTTAGCTTCAAATAATCGCGGTTTTTCTTCTCCAGGCAGCAGGACCGTCAGACTGACAGCATGTAAAAAATGCCGGGGTAAATCGAGTGTAGGGGTGCGGTGACCGTAAACCGTATCGCCGACAATTGGGCAACCAATAAATGCCAGATGGAGGCGAATCTGGTGGGTGCGGCCGGTCAGCGGGTGTGCTTCAAGCAAGGAATGGCGCAGAAATGTTTCTTTGGTGAAATATTCGGTGACAGCCGAACGCCCTTTTTGTGCCGAAACAATGGCCATTTTCTTGCGGTGATCAGGGTCGCGTCCGATAAACGCTTCAATCCGCCCGGTCGGCGTTGGCGGGTGACCATCGACCAGGGCCAGGTATATTTTCCTTACCTTTCGCAGCCTGAATTGATCCTGCAACCAATGATGGGTCCGATCATTCTTGGCGATCAGAATCAACCCGCTGGTATCTTTATCCAGGCGGTGGACTATGCCAGGTCGTTGTTCGCCGCCAATACCTTCCAATTCAGGGGCGTGTGCCAGCGCAGCATGAACCAATGTCCCCGTAAAATGTCCAGCAGAAGGATGGACAACCATGCCGGCAGGTTTATTGATCACCATTAAGTCCTGATTTTCAAACACGATCGTTAGAGGAATTGACTCGGGAATCAAACTGCTAGGCTCGATTGCAGGAATGCGGATGTCCACTTTCTGACTGGCAACCAGTGGAGTTCCCGTCTTGGTTACCACTTTGCCATCCACGCTGACATTACCTTCGCGAATTAGGGCTTGCAAGCGCGACCGGGAAAAGTTCTTTAATTTTGTAACCAAAAATTTATCCAACCGGTCCGCGTCAGCGGTTGATAGATAAAAAGTCCGGGATGATTCACTCACAAAATTTTCTCCCCATCTTGCGATGGCGAAGGCGGATTTTCCAAAGGCGTCTGTTTTCGCTCACGGCGTTCCTGAAGCCACACCCCTAGGACGAGGATACACACGCCGAGAGTGATGGACATATCTGCAACGTTGAAAACAGCAAAAGACCCAAGAGAAATAAAGTCAGTCACATGCCCAACCGTGATCCGATCAATCAAATTACCGATTGCGCCAGCCAGCATCATGCTGGTCGCAATACGCAGAATCCGTTCCTCGCGGGGAATACGAGGGTAAACAACAAAAATGGCGACAGAGACGATGGCTGCGATGATAGCGAAAATTAAATTTCCATTTTGGAACATGCCGAAAGCAACGCCGGTGTTATACCAATGCACGATGCGGGCGTAAGGCGCCAACCAGGATAAGGGCATCCAGGTTTCCTGTAATGCAAGGTTTTGCTGTATTACTGCCTTGGTAAGTTGATCGATCAGAATAATGACACTTGCGATCAGAATCAAAGGCAAATAATCTCGTAAAATTCTCTTCAAGCCTTCCTCCATTGATAAAACGTCTCTTCATTTTACCTTAAATAAAGTTGCTTGCCCGATGCTAATCAGTTAGCACTGGGGGAAAATAATAGCGCTCCCGGCCGATAACTCTGCCGGGAGCGCATTGTGATCAAAAACCCTCAAGCTTTAACCAGTGCAACCGTCACCATTTCGCCATCAAAGGTGTCCGACATTTGTTCTAGACCTTCCGGCACCGCAGCGTTTACCATTTCCAACGCGAGTGTCTCGCTGGTAATATACTCTTTGAAACTCTTAACAGCGTCTGCCAGAGTGGGGGTGGCCTGGTAGTAGATCCGGATGCGGTCAGCGATTTCCAGATCGGCCTGTTTGCGCAAATCTTGGACCCGGCGGACAAATTCCCGCGCCAACCCTTCTTTCACAAGGTCAGGGGTCAAATCGGTAACCAGTGCAGCCAAGTAAGCGCCTTCCGAAGCTACTGCAAAACCGGCTTTTGCTTGAGCACGGACTTCGACTTCATCCGGAAGGATATCCAGAGATTGCCCTTCAACTACCAAGTTTACCGGATGTCCTTCCAGGAGTGCCCGGGCAGGTGCTTCCGGATCAAGCGCCAGAATCGCCTGCCGGATTGCCGGATAACGGCTGCCGTATTTTTGACCCAACTGTTTGGGCTGAGGGTTAAGGCTATAAGCCACTGCCTCGCTGGCGGCATCCAAGGCGCGCACCTGTTTGACATTCAGCTCATCCTCGATCAGTTCAGCATATTTCAGCATGGCTTTCCGTTCTTCAACGCTGCCTACTGAGAATGCTGCCTCTGCCAGAGGTTGGCGGACCTTCCGGTTGGCTTTATTCCGCGCGGCATGCCCAACCGACACCAGTTTCATTACCACAGCCATATCGCGGTTCAATTCTTCATCGATTGCCAACAGATCAAATTCAGGCCAGTCGGCCAGATGAACTGAGTCCGGCACATAAGGGTTTACAGAACACACCAGGTTTTGATAGAGCTCTTCCGCCATAAAGGGCATGGTCGGGGCCAGTAACTTGCTCAATGTCACCAATGCTTCATGCAGGGTGGCATAAGCCGCCTGCTTGTCCATATCCGATTCGCTCTTCCAAAAACGGCGGCGTGACCGGCGCAGGTACCAATTCGACAGGTCGTCAACGAAGGATTGGATCGGGCGTGTGGCACCCAAAACATCATAGTTTTCCAAAGCAGTGGTCACATCGCGCACTAGAGCATGCAGGGATGAACGCAGCCAGCGGTCCAAAGGACTGTAAGCCGGCAGCACCCCAAGTTCAGGTTTCCAGCCATCCAGGTTTGCATAGGTGACGAAGAACGAGTAGGTATTCCACAGGGTGAGGGTGAAGGTCCGAACCACCTCACCCACCAATTCGGGGGAAAAACGGCGTTCCTGACCGGCCGGGCTGGCTGTATAGAAATACCAACGCATCGCGTCGGAGCCATTCTGGTTGATCACATCCCACGGGTTCACGATATTTCCACGCGACTTGGACATCTTCTGCCCATTTTGATCCTGAATTAAACCCAGGCAGATGACATTCTTGAAGCATTCCTGGTCATTCAGCAACGTGCTGATGGCATGCAATGAATAGAACCAACCGCGTGTCTGATCTACTGCCTCGCAAATAAAGTCAGCTGGATATTGTTGCTTGAATTTTTCCTGGTTCTCGAAAGGATAATGCCACTGAGCGTAAGGCATCGATCCAGAGTCAAACCAGACGTCAATCAACTCGGGCACGCGGTGCATCGTTCCGCCGCAATCATGCGTCCAGACCACATCATCCACAAATGGACGGTGCAGGTCGAGTTCTTTAATATCCTGTCCGGCTTTTTCAGCCAGTTCCTGAATTGACCCCACGCAGACCTGGTTATGGCAGCGGTCACATTCCCACACAGGTAACGGCGTTCCCCAGTAGCGTTCGCGCCCCAAAGCCCAATCGATGTTGTTTTCCAACCAGTTGCCAAACCGGCCGTTCTTGATATGCCCTGGATACCAGTTGATTTTTTCATTCAAGGCCACCAGGCGGTCTTTGAATTGACTGGTGCGGATATACCAGGTCGGACGGGCATAATATAGCAAAGGAGTACCACAGCGCCAGCAGAAGGGATAAGTATGGGTGATCTTACCCGCGCGGAAAAGCAGTCCGCGGGCATCGAGGTCCTGCATGATAAATGGATCGGCATCCTTGACAAACATTCCGGCCCACGGCCGCACTTCTGAAATGATGGTGCCGTCTGGAGCGACCGTCATCAAAATCGGCAGATCCTCTTCCATGGAAACCGTCATGTCATCGGCGCCGAAAGCCGGCGCGATATGCACCAGACCAGTGCCGTCCGCGGTGGTCACATAATCCGCGTTCACAACATAATAGGCTGGTTTGTCGGGCGGTAGGAATGTGAATAACGGTTGGTAGCGTTTTCCCTTCAGTTGTTTGCCATTGAAGCGCTCCACCACTCGAACCGGTTCATCGCCAAAAACCTGATCGACCAGTTTTCCCGCCAGGATGAGGTATTCTTTGCTGCCATCTGGCGTTGACCGCTCAATTTTTACGTATTCCACATCCGGATGTGCAGCAACGGCCACGTTTCCCGGAAGCGTCCACGGGGTGGTCGTCCACACTAAAAGAGATGTGTCAGGCTGATCTACCAATGGCAAGCGCACAAAGATGGATGGATCTTCGGCGTCGTCATAACCCTGCGCCACCTCGTGGTCTGAAAGCGGCGTACCGCAGCGCGGGCAATAAGGAACAACCTTAAAGTTCTGGTAAAGCAAATTGCGATCCCAGAAATTCTTCAGAATGCTCCAGACTGACTCGATGTATTCGTTCCGAAAAGTAACATAGGCATCATTTAAATCCACCCAAAAGGCGATGCGGTCAGTCAGTTTTTCCCAATCCTGGATGTAGGCAAACGCCGATTCGCGGCATAATGCATTGAATTTGGCGATTCCGTATTCCTCGATCTGTTGCTTGTTGGTGAAGCCGAGTTTCTTTTCCACTTCAATTTCGACGGGCAGCCCATGCGTATCCCAGCCACCACGCCGGCTGACGTGAAAACCACGCATGGTCTTATAGCGCGGAAATACATCCTTATAAGCACGCGCCAGGACGTGATGGACGCCTGCCCGACCGTTGGCCGTGGGCGGCCCTTCATAGAAGACATATTCCCTGCCGCCGTCGCGTTGTTTCAGAGAGCGATGGAAGACGTCGTGACTTTTCCATAGCCGCAGTACGCCTTCTTCCAGAATGGTTATGTTGAGCTTTGGACTGACTGGTTTGAACATTCGACCTCCATAAGGAGTAAGGTTTCTGGCAAACAAAAACTCTCATCCCAATCAGGGACGAGAGCCAGTTCTCGCTGTACCACCCTGCTTCCTCTCAATATAAGAGGCGCTCAGTCGGGCACGTCTTGATAGAAGATGCCCGCACCTTTGGTAACGGTGGGTGAAACCGTCTCACTTACTGGCAGTTTCCTGCGTTCAGATTGCCGCTCCGGAAGGATTTTCGGTCTTGATTACTGTCCCGGCTTTCACTCTTCCCGGTTCGCTGTCAGTAAATCTGAAACCTACTCGTTTCCATCAACGCGTTTGTGTTAAAAAATTATGCCACAATTGAACTCATTCGTCAATGTGTGGTTTTCATTCCCCGATCACGTCATAAAACAAAGGCAATGGTTGGACCGCTTCTGTGCTCCACTGGTGCGCGGCCAATAATCGTGTTTTAGCGGCCGCCAATTTGACAGCGTCATTGGCATGGATGGTGAACAACGGCTCACCAGCCTCAATGTGGTCTCCAACTTTATGATGGATTTCAATGCCCACCGCATGGTCAATGGCATCTTCCTTGCGTGCCCGCCCCGCGCCTAATTCAACAGAGGTCTCGCCAACCTCACGGGCATTAATTCCCAACAGATAACCAGCCCGGGGGGCCAGAAACGTTTCAATTAATGGCGCCACTGGCAACCGCTCCGGCTCGTCCACATAGCGAACATCGCCGCCCTGTGCTTCAACCAGACGGCGGAAGCTTTCCAACGCGCGACCGCTTTCCAAAGCCGATTCGACCATGGTGCGCGCTGATTCAAGGTTGGCTGCTTTTCTGCCGACCACCAACATATGCGAAGCCGCCACCAGACAATGTTCCCGAAAATCCTCGGGACCTTGTCCGCGTAGCGTATCAATCGCCTCCCGCACCTCCAGGGCATTTCCAACCGCGCAGCCCAACGGCTGATTCATATCTGAAAGAAGTGCGACCACTTTAAGGCCGCTTAATGCGCCAATGGCAACCATCAATTTGGCCAGTTTTCGTCCCTCTGCCAGGTCCTCCATAAATGCACCCAGTCCGATCTTGACATCCAGGACGATTGCCTGAGCGCCGGCAGCGATCTTTTTGCTCATGATTGAGGATGCGATCAAAGGAATGGAAGGCACCGTACCGGTGACATCCCTTAATGCATAGAGCTTGCCATCAGCCGGCGCGAGATCGGCGGATTGACCAGTCAGGACCAATCCCTCGGTCCGCAGTTGTTCGATGAACTCTTCACGGCTTAAGTTAGTCCGGTAGCCTGGAATGGATTCCATCTTATCGAGCGTTCCGCCCGAGAAACCCAACCCGCGCCCTGACATCTTCCCCACAGGCAGTCCGCATGAGGCAACCACGGGTTCCACAACCAGGGTAGTCTTATCGCCGACACCGCCGGTCGAGTGCTTATCCACTGCGATGGGAACAACCCCGGTCAAATCTAACGTTTCGCCAGAATGGGCCATAGCCATGGTCAGATCGGTGGTTTCGCGTTCATTCATGCCGCACAAAAGGACTGCCATCGCCCAGGCAGCTGCCTGGTAATCCGGGATCTCGCCGCGGGTGAAACCGTCAATAAAAAAATCAATTTCAGTGCTGGTCAGTTCCCCGCCTTCTCGTTTCTTAATGATGATGTCTACCGCACGCATCAGGAGCTCCAGTCTTTCTCCAAATGAACCTTGGAGAATGTCGCAGTTTTATTAATGGTGGTTGTAATCAATTTTACCCGGTCAAGGGTCAGGCTGAAAGAGTGAAGAAACGTTCTGTTCGTGAATAAGGCAACAAAAAGGCGTTTCTTTCGAGGCTGCTCAAAAGAAACGCCTTTTCCTGCGGGAAAAAAGTTATGATCCCTGTTTCTTCAAAACGATTGTCACTTTACGGTTTGGCTCCTCGCCAGTGCTTTCTGTGAGAACTGCTGGATGATCCCGTAATTCAAGATGGATGATCCGGCGCTCGTTGGCGGGCATCGGTTCCAGTACCTGGCGGCGGCCGGTATGAATGGCTTGCTCGGCCATCCGGCGGGCCATCTGGCGCAATTGACGCTCCCTGCGCAGGCGGTAACCCTGAATATCAATCGTGAGCGGAACCCACCGGCCGACTTCCTTGCATACGATCAGGCTGGCAATATATTGAAGCGCATTCAGCGTTTCGGACCGCCGCCCTATCAGAATGCTCAGGTCATCGCCTTGAACTTCCACCATGACCATCGGATTATCTTCGTCCCCGTCACCCTGCACATAACTTGAACTGACAGAAGCCTTGATGCTCATTTTCTCGAGCAGTTCACTCACCACTGCATTGGCTGAATCGAGAGCATGAGGATCACCTGGTACAGAGACTTCTGTTTCCTTTACCGGCTTGACCGGTTTTTCGACAGGTCGGTTGGCCGGTTTGCTGACCGGCTTGACTGGCGTTTCGCTGCTTGCAGGTTGGCTTTCCGGGCGTGAGTCAGTGGTTTTGATGCTTAATCGGATTCGAGCCTGGCGGCTGCCGAGTCCAAACAGGCCGCGGCTGCCGGTATCCAGCACTTCCACATCCACCATTTCACGCGCGATTCCCAACTGGTTCAAGCCGCGAGCAACCGCCTCGTCAACGGTTGGTGCTATGATTTCCAACGTGGTTTTTTCCTGACTCATACACTGCCTCGATATCGTTGAGTCTATCTGCCTTTCGGCTTGATAACTTCCGCCTTCTTCCCTGGCAGAAGGTTTTTGAGATTCAATTGTCCAAGAAATCCGTATTGGGCGATACCAATCAAGTTGGAGGTAAGGAAGTAAATAGACAGTCCGGATGCCAGAGTCAGCGCCATATAGCCCATCAAGAAAGGCATATAAAGATTCATCATTTTGCCCATCATGGCAGCCTGATTGTTCGGGTCACTTGCATTGCCTGTGGTCGCCGGCGTTATCATCTTGGATTGAAGGTAAGTCGTCGCCGCAACCACGATGGCCAGGATCGGGATGCCAAAAGGTATTCCTGGCAAGTTCAATCGTTCAGGCGTACCTAAGTCCATCCACAGAAAATGGTTTTGCAGTGGAATTAGCGACGAAACCTTGAGCAAAGCCGGATAGATATGGCGGGTCAGGTTCATCATTTCCAACGGCGTCGCGGCCATGGCCTGGATCACCGCCTGATAAAGACCGATGATGATCGGGAACTGAATGAGCGTTGGCAGACAGGACGCAAAGGGGTTGACGCCCAGTTCTTTCAGCAATTTCTGCTGCTCGACCGCCAGTTTCTCTTTATCTCCCTTATACTTGGCCTGCGTTTCAATCCAGCGTTTATCCTGCTGCATGGCCGCCATGGCCTTGCTTCCTTTGATTTGCGAAACCATCAAAGGATGAGTGATCAGTCGAATCAAAATGGTGAAGAGGATAATCGCGACACCAAAGTTACCTACAAGATTGTAGATGAACAAAAGTGCATTTATAAACGGGGTGATAATTAGCGCATCCCACATATTTTCCTACCTATTTCTGAGGCGGGTACGACCATTTTTGGTTGCCACTTAGATCGAATGCAACCAGGGTAATTTTACCTTTGGTCACGCCAACCAACATCGTATCCCCGGCCAAAACGACACCAGAATAGAGCTTGCCTTCGATGGTGCGATTCCATTGTTTTGTGCCGTTGTAATCGACCAAAATAATGTTGCCGGTTTCCGACGAGAATACCATACCGTTTTCAAGCATGGCTGGCGTGCCAAACAAGGGTTCATCGCCTAGCGCCTGTTTCCATTTCTGGGTTCCAGATGCTGCATCGACCGCATAGACGTTGCCCTTAACATCGCCCATGTACAACACACCCTCACGCAACAAAGGTTGCATCCAGACGGCATCATCCGTCTTAAAACGCCATAGGATTTCACCTGTTTCGGCATTAAGTGCGACCAGCTCATTGGCAATGGTTGTCTGGTATAGCTTGCCATCCCCTACGGCTGCCGGGTAGGCCATCGCGCTCCCCAGATCCGTTTTCCAGACCAGGCTGCCATCCTGCGGCATTATTGCATACAGGAAATGATCCATCCCCGCCACGAATGCCAGTTTTCCATCACTGGTAGGCTGTGCCCAGAAAACTTCGGTTGAACCGAATTTCCATAACAGCGTACCGTCCAGATTGAAACCATAAACGCTCTTATCGGCATTCGGAGCGATAATGACATCGCCAACCACCATCGGGCTGGCAACCCAGCGCTTGGCCAGGGAATATGTCCATTGTTGGGTTCCGGTTTTTGGATCCAGCGCATGCAGGGTGTTTAGGTAATCTCCTGCGAGGAGGCGGTCGCCTGCCATGACTGGTGGGGCAAAATATGCCCGCCCAGCTTCGGCCTTTTCAGCCGGATATTGCCAATCGAGCACGCCGTCCGCCAGTCGGATGGCATAAATTTCTCCGGCGTTTGCAAGGTAAACAACATCATCAACTGCTGAAACCCCGGGGAAGGAATTGGAAGGAATTGCGCCGCCGCAGGCTGTAAGCAGCACGGCAGCAATTGCCAGTACCATAATCGTAAATGTATACTTAGCTTTCATAGATTCTCAATCGGGAGTTATTTCCTGTTTTTGCCGGCAGTAATTCATGGTATTGGGTCGTAACCACCGGGGTTAAACGGGTTGCACCGGATCAATCGGCCGATTGCCAGCCATGCTCCTTTGATGGCGCCATGCTTGTATATCGCCTGGTAACCATAATGAGAGCAGGTAGGGTAAAATCGGCAAGTGTTCGGCGGAAGCGTGCGGGATAAAGTCACCTGGTACAGGCGGATCAAGCCCAGCAAAATCCAACGAGGAAAATTCAGCAAGGTAAAGGGTAAATCCCGCAAGCGTGGTTCATTGGGATGCTCGCGCTCGATCATTGAATTCCTCGTCCGTTTGCAACAAGCCAGCCCTTAACATCAATCTCGCCAGCGCGGTCTGGATTTCTGAAAAGCTGGCAGATGCGATGGCAGGACGCGCCAACAGAATCAGATTTTTGCCCGGTGCCAATTCTTGTAGCAGCCCATCGACTGCGGCCCGTAAGCGTCGTTTTGCCCGATTCCGCAAGACAGCATTGCCAACGGAACGTCCTGCTGTTACTCCGATGCGCAGTCCGCCCTCCGGATTCGGGTCGACAATCAACACAACAAGCGGGTGCGCATATGACTTTCCTACGCGCCGCACCCGCTTGAAATCGTTTGACCGGGTTAATCGAAACCTTCTTCTCACTCATGTACCAGCCCGCGTTTTTGAACCGCGGCCACTGAGCTACCATTTCAGGCTCAACCAGTACCTTTCTCCTGGTCAAGCCAGGCTCTCGGCTACCACTGAATCCGTTTGACGTGGTTGTTCATGCTGACGGTCAATTTGTGGCGGCCTTTGGCGCGTCGGCGCTTTAGGACTTCACGACCATCGGCTGTAGCCATCCGAGAGCGAAAGCCGTGCACGCGCAGGCGGCGATGAATCTTCGGTTGATATGTCCGCTTCGTTGACATTACGCTTTCCTTTCAACATCCATAGAGTTCCGGCAAAATGCCGAAATCGAATTATACCGTAATCATGGCAAAGGGTCAAACGACTGAGCTTTATTTCAATAGAATGAAAACGGTTATTTCTCTTGCGGCGAGAACAAACTGGCCAGTTCAACCGCTCCTTCCGGATCGGTGACCGCCAGAATTTCATCGCCAGCCTCAAGAGTTGTTATGCCGCGCGGGACGATTACATCGCCCTTGCGGATAATTGCTGCGATTACGCAATGATCAGGTAGTTTAAGATCCTTAATCATCTTGCCCACCGAACGCGCCTGTTCGGGAATCTTTTCTTCCACCAACGAATAATTTCCACGACGCAGTTTTAACAACGTCATCATATCGCCCATCGACATTTCTTCCTGAATCAGGCTCGAGAGAATGTCAGCCTGGTTAACTGCCACGTCCACATTGAATTTCTGGTCAAAAAGCCAGGCATCCCGCGGATTATTGACCCTGGCAATGGTGCGGGTAATATGATAGCGTTGGCGAGCCAGGTAACAAAGTACCAGGTTGATCTCATCACTGGTCGTACAAGCCGCCAATACATTAGCGTGCTCAATGCCAGCCTGCTCCAATATTTTTGGGTCAACCGGGTTACCCTCAAAGATAATTTCAGTCGGAAGCTCGCGGTGTAAGCGGTTGAGAACCTCTTTGCGGGTCTCGATGATATGCACTTCGTGTTCTTGTTTGATCAACAGACGCGCCAGTTGGGTTCCTGTTCGACCCCCGCCCGCAATTATGACATACATGATTTTCTCCTTGTTTATCCGAGCGGCCCTTAGAAGTTGACCCGCTGGCGCATTGCAGTAATCCCATCCAGGGTTGCGCTGAAATGGACAATATCATTTTCCTGCAAAGTCAGTTCTGGTGCCGGCAAAATGGATTTTCCGGCCCGGGTTAGCGAAACAGGCACCGTTTCGGTACCCTCCAAAAGGCTTGCGATGGTCTTGCCATCCAACTCGGCTGGCACTTTCAACTCGTACACTTCCACCTCGCCATTGCCGGCGGAAAAAACGGTCCGGATTTCCGAATGGTATATCATTTCCTCCAGGCGTTGGGCAGCCCAACCCGTGGCACTGACAACCTGGATATTGAAAACTTCGTACAATTGCCGGCAGGTGGGATCATAATTGCGGGCGACAACATTCTTTACATGAAAATTCGCCTTGGCGGTGTGAGCAATAACCAGGTTCAACGGATCCGAATCAGTCACTGCCGCCAGGGCTTCGCATTGTTCAATTCCGGCCCGGTGCAGCACGTCATAACTGAGTGTATCGCCTTCGTAAAAACGCCCCTGAAAATCAGCTGGCAAATGGTTGAATGCCGCCGTGCTGGTATCGATCACAGCGACATCATGGCCACGCGTGAAAAGCCGATATGCCAACTCAGCGCCCATTCTTCCACATCCAACAACAATTACCTTCATTGATTACCTCGCGTGAGAATTTCAATCCACTTGATAGGGAACTTCATTAATCACGATTCCCTTTCGATTTAATAGAACATGGCGCAATGTATCGGCGGTTCGCATGTGGAGCATATTTGTCACCAGGTTGGTGGTAACGAACTGAGGAACCACCACCGTAATAATATCATTGGGTTGCCGCTGCGCGTCGATATCATCAATATATTCGAGCATTGGTTCGAGAAAAAGACGGTAGGGCGATTCGAGAATAACCAAACGGATGCCATCTCCCCATGTTTCCCATTTTTCCTTAAGTTTTTCAGCCTCCAGGGGGTCGATGGAAACATGCACGGCTGTAATATCATCCGAAAGCGTACGGGCATAACGCAAGGCTGCCAGAGTTCCGCGATGCACCCCTGCCACTGCCAGAATGACCCGGTTGCGAGAGAGATGCGGCGGTGCGCCATAATGATCGAGTGAAAGTTTCTTGGCAATAGATTTATAGTGCCGGTGAATAGCCAGGAAAACAAAAACGAGTAGTGGAATCAAGATGAGGACGATATAAGCGCCGCTTGTAAATTTGGTGATCGAAAAAACCAGGGTTACCACAAGTGTTACGGCTGCCCCCAGGCCGTTAATAATCATCTTAATCCACCAACGCGGGTCATGTTTGAGCATCGAACCGCGTTCTTTTGTCTCCCCCCCCGGTTTTAATTTGCCAGTTTTATACCAGCGGTGGGCCATGCCGGATTGGGATAATGTAAACGAAAGAAATACACCGATGGCATACAGCGGAATCAAACGAGTGACGTTTGCCTGAAAAATGAAAATCAACAATATTGCCGCCGCCGCCAACATGATAATACCGCGTGAATAAACCAGTCGGCTGCCGCGGTAGGTCAACTGGCGCGGTAAATAGCCGTCAGTTGCGGTTAAAGCAGCCAGCCAGGGGAACCCGGCAAAGGCCGTATTGGCTGCCAGCATTAAGATGACCATCGTTGAAAAAATCGCCGCCAGATAGAACACACCACGTGAGTCGAAAACCGTTCGTGCCAATTGCGAGATGACCGTCTCCTCCTCAGAGGGCAACACCCCGATTTGGTGAGAAAGGAAGGTAATGCCAAGCATCAAGGAACCCAGGATAAACGCCATCATGATTAAAGTAGTGCCTGCGTTCTTACTGCGCGGCTCCTTGAATGCTGTTATGCCGTTTGAAATCGCTTCAACCCCGGTCAATGCAGTCGTTCCGCTCGAGAATGCTTTGAGAATTAAGAAAATGGTGATCGGCTGTACAAGGTTGCCCATCAGGTCTTGCGGCGGATCGATCACCTGGCCCAACGATCCTACAACCAGGAAACGGAACAATCCAACAACCACGGTTAAGACCATCATGAAGACGAAAAAGTACGATGGGATGGCAAAGGTGCTGCCGGATTCCTTGATGCCGCGTAAATTGACCACTGTGATGAAGACGACCATTCCGACCGCAATTGTGACCCTGAATGGTTCCAGGTTCGGCAGCGCTGAAACCACCTGTGCCACGCCGGACGAAATTGAAACAGCAACCGTCAAAATATAATCTGTGAGCAGCGCGGAGGCAGCCACCAATGCCGGAATCTCGCCCAGATTGTCGCGCGATACGATATAGGCGCCACCGCCGTTGGGATAGGCATGTATGGTCTGTTCATAAGATAAAGTGAGAATTGTCAGGAGAACAACGATGGCAATTGCCAGTGGAATGGAATAGGCAAAACCCGCTGTTCCGGCTGCCACCAGAACAATCAACATTTCTTGCGGTGCATAAGCAACAGACGACATTGCATCTGACGAAAAAACAGCCAGACCGATAAACTTGCCAATGGTTTGCTGCTCGGAATCTGCGGTTTGTAATGGCCGACCGATTAACCAGGTATTAAAAGAAGGTTTGGGCTTGTATTCCCCCGTCCGCCGAACTACGGTCGTTCCATTGCGATCTTCAATATTCATCTACACTCACTTCAATACGTTACTGCTGCCATTTACAATATATGGTCAGACAAAGCGAGCTATTATAATAATAACCAATCTTAAGGTCAAGGACTGCAACCCACCTGTCCAACCTATTTGGTAATTCAAAGAAATACAGCAGTAATTTTACCCTTTATTTTAGTCTAAATTAGGGACACCTGGAACGAAAATAGCGGTCATAGCATATAATTAAATGCATTATTTTGCGAGGAGGAAAAAATGACGCATGAACACGGACACCCGACTCGAGTAGCCATCATTGGCGCTGGAAATGTCGGCGCGACCTTTGCTTATTCATTATTGATCAGCGGTCTTTCCAGTGAAATTGTTCTGATCGATGCCAACCAGGCCAAAGCTGAAGGCGAAGCGATGGACTTGATGCATGCCGTACCGCTCGGCCGGCCAGCCCGCATTTGGGCAGGCAGTTATGAGGACTGCGCCGGCGCTGTCGTTACCGTCGTCACGGCAGGATCGGCACAGCGGCCCGGTGAAACCCGCCTGGACCTGGCTGCACGCAACACCGAGATCTTTCGTCAGATCATACCCAATATCGTTAAGAACAATTCTGAAGGTATCCTGGTCATTGCCACAAACCCTGTGGACGTTTTGACATATGCCTCGCTTAAGATCTCTGGGCTTTCACCCGAACGGGTCATCGGCTCGGGAACTATCCTGGATACTGCCCGTTTCCGTTACCTGCTCAGCCAGCATTTTGGAGTCGATCCGCGTTCTGTTCATGCATTTATTATCGGCGAACACGGCGACAGCGAAGTCCCGGTCTGGTCGCTGGCCAATCTGGCGGGCATGCGACTGCCAGTTTATTGTTCGGCCAATGGAATGCAATGTTCACCTGAAACGCTTACCGCGATCTTTCAACAAACCCGCGATGCTGCTTATCACATTATTGAGCGCAAAGGCGCCACGTTTTATGCCATTGCCAGCGGCCTGACCCGCCTGGTGGAGGCAATCATTCGCGATCAGAGTACAGTCATGTCCGTTTCCAGCCTGATTAACAATTATTACGGCATCAACGATGTGTGCTTCAGCCTGCCCACAGTCATTGATGGCGGCGGTGTTGAAAGGGTTGTTCAGCTTGAATTGGATAATGATGAGCTGGGCGGCTTGAAAAAATCGGCCGAGGTGTTGAAAAGTACCCTTCACCAATTGAAACTGGATTGAGTCCCATTTTCCATATATCAAGGCAGAGTGTTGGCCACTTCTCTGCCTTGTTTTTTATTATTTTGCTACCCTCAACACAGCCTCGCCGTTGAAACGGCTGTATTTTAAATCGACCAGAGCGCGGTTTGCTTCAGCAAGATCATAAATCTTTACGGTTGCCTGAACGCCAATCTCCTGGGCAAGCATAAAGAATTCGGAGGCATCCTTGCGGGTCACATTGGCCACCGAACGCAGGGTGCGTTCTCCATAAATCAATTCGTATGGCATTTCGGGAATCGGGCTGAGGTGGACGGCATTGATGGCCACTGTTCCACCGGGACGCACAGCTTTGAGCGCCAACGGAACCAGGTCGCCAGCTGGAGCAAACAGGATGGCACGGTCCAGCAATTTGTCTGGAATCTGGTCAGCTCCACGTGCCCAGGCTGCACCCATCTCCAAAGCATGCTGCTGGTGAGCCCTCGAGCGTGTAAACACAAAGACTTCACAATTCCAATAGCGTGCAACCTGCAAAACTAGGTGAGCGCTGGCTCCGAATCCAAACAGCCCCAGCTGTTCGCCAGGTTCAAGTTCGCACTTTTTCAGGGAGCGGTAACCGATTACACCGGCACACAATAACGGCGCCGCCTGTTCATCGGTGATGGACTGCGGTATTGGCACAACAAATCGCGCATCCGCCAATAGATAATCCGCGAAGCCTCCCGGTACATGGAAACCGGTAAATTGAGCTGAAGGGCATAAATTTTCAAACCCGCGCAGACAATATTCGCAAGCTCCGCAAGCTGAATGCAGCCAGTAGGCACCGACCCGTTGGCCAATCATTCCTTCCGCGACCCCTTCTCCTGCCATCACCACCCTGCCAACCACCTGATGGCCTGGAATTACCGGGTATTTCGGCGGGACCAGGTCACCCTCAAGGATATGCAAATCGGTATGGCAGACACCGCAGGTCAGCACTTGCAGGAGTATCTCCTGATTCCCAGGACCGGGCAGCGGGACATTCTCCAATTTTAATGGAGAATTCTCGGCACTCTCCGGGGTTTTCAAAAGCATGGCACGCACAGGAAATTACTCCACCAAAATTCCCAGAATTCCGTCCTCAGTTAATTCATTCAGACGCACCTGGTCCAATTGATTCCATAATCGTTCGGGCGAAAATGCGCTGACCTTGAGATAATTGTCTGTCAATCCATGCAGCCGCCAACCCTGAGGACCAGTGGAGTCGGTGGATTCCCATATTACCGTTTCCTCCCGGCCAAGCTGCATCTGGCGGAACTGCTTGCTGCTTTGGGCAATAGCTTCCCTTAATAAAGCACTGCGTTGTTTGCGAATCGAAGCCGGCACCATGTCTGGCAGACGCACTGCTGGCGTTCCTGGACGTTCGGAATAGGTAAAAACATGACCATCTGCAAATTGCATTTCTTCCACAAATCCCAAGCCTTCGGCGAACTCTGCCTCGGTTTCACCTGGAAAGCCTGCAATCAAATCCGTGGTGATAGCCATCCCAGGTGCAATTTTGCGGGCTTGTTTGACCAGCAGGGCGAAGCTTTCAGGTATAGTTTTTCGAGCCATGCGGCGCAGCACGGCTGCCGAACCAGATTGCAGCGGTAAATGCAAATGGCGGCACATTCGCGGATTTTCCCAAAGGTTAAAAAACGCGTCATTCAGGTCCCAGGGTTCCAGCGAAGAAAGCCTGACGCGCGGAATATCAGTGTTTCGTAAAATGGTCTCGATCAATTGGTAAAGATGAAGTGGTTTGCCGAAATCGCTTCCCCACGATCCCAGGTGAACTCCTGAAAGCACAATCTCCTTCGTACCGCCTTGTTGCGCTGCGAGCGTTTCTGAAAGCACCTGTTCCACTGGCACGCTGCGCTTTTCGCCGCGTGCAATGCGGGTGATGCAGAATGTGCAATGGTTGTCACAGCCGTCCTGCACCTTCAGGAACGCGCGCGTACGCAGGTGCAGACCGGGCAGCGGTTGGCGCGCCAGTGGTTCGAGATCGAAAATTTCTTCAGGTAGATTTAAATAACTTGAAACCAGGCGGTCTTTTTCAAAATTGGCAAATAAGCGCCGAACGCCTGGCAGCCCAAGCGCATTTTCCGGTTCGAGCGTAGACCAGCAACCGGTCACCAAAATCTCAGCATCCCCGGCGCGGGCAGCCTGTCGGATTTTTTGTCGTGAATCTGACGCAGCCTGCGAAGTGACCGTGCAGGTATTTACAACCACCACATCCGCTTCGCCCGCGGCGCGAACAATTTCATGGCCGGCAGAACGGAACTGTCTGGCCATCTTCTCAATTTCGCTTTGGTTCAGGCGGCAGCCGATTGAATCGAGGTAAACCTTCATACCCCGCTATTTTACCCGATTAAGCCACTCTGGTTGATACGGTTATGGCTTGAGCACCGCAAAGTTATCGAAGAGAACCTCAACCCCGGCGGTGTCATAAGCGCCAGCAATCACGCCGACATCTCCGGAGGTAAAATCCTCATCAGTCAATTCAAACAATTGGATTCCATTCACAGCAAAGGTCAAAACATCTCCAATGCATACTGCCTGCAAGCGATTGCGATCGCTACCTCGCCGGATAGCTTCGGAGTATTGCAGCGTATCTCCGCTTAGTACCTGGTAATTGCCGTCCTTCACTTTAATAATGCCGCCGTATCCGTCGGAACTAATCACGAAAGCGTAGAAATTGTCTTGATTTTGGTAACGGCAGATCAGGCCGAAATCATTGTCATCCGGTCCATCCCCTTTTTTGATATCCGACTCGATGTGGACATCCTCGTAGTTCTTTCCAGCCACCGACCAGTAATCAAATTGGGCTTGATTGATGAATACCCGCAATGCTCCATTCGAATAATCAATGGAGGAACCATCTTCGCCGACCCAAACTTTCCATCCACTCATCGGATCAGTGAAGTTATCAATAAGCAGTACTTTGTCGGCGTTTTGCCCGCCCCAAACCTGTTCCAGCAAGTCGTTGACCGAACAAGCGGTCAGTGAAATGGCGATTAATAGGATTGTCAGGATGGTACCTGCCAGTCGGCGCATGCGCTGCCCTCCTGCGAAATATTACCGGTTCGGATAATTTTGTTGGATGAGCCGTTCGGCTAGTTTGCCCACTGCGGTTTCGGGGGATAACCGCACCGCCTCTTCGAGGTAAGGGCGGGCAGATTCGGGATTTCCAGATGCCAGGTAATACTGTCCGAGGTGTAATTGTGCATCTGAATTGGCTGCATCCTGTTGGAGGGATTGTTGCAAGAAACGTTCCGCGCTGGGCAAATCATTTTGTGAAAGCAGCAGAGCACCCAGGATGTCCAAAGCATCCGCATCCTTTGGCGCCAGATAGACCGCCTGTCGGGCTGCTGGAAGCCCGACCAGGGTTGGTTCGATGCCGAAATTCAGGCTAAAACGGGCCAGCTCGACCCAGGAGCGGGAATTCTTTGGTTCAAGTTCGGTTGCCAAAATAAAATGGTTCAGGGCATCCTGCGGATTGTTAAGTTCACACAGCGTTTTGCCCAACTCAACCTGCCAGTAAGCCGAATCCGGTTCCTGCCTGGCAGCCGCATATAGATGAACCAAACCAACCTCAGGCTTGCCCATGCGCCGCCAATAGATCGCGGTCAACGCCTGAACAATGCCCGAGTGCGGCGAGATCTGCAAGGCGCGGTCAATCTGTTCCTGGGCAGGTTTTCCCAAATTTTGCCGGGCTTCAGCCAGATATGCCCACCCCTCGGCGAGGTCTGGTTGAGCAGCAACCGCCTGGTCAAATGCAGCTTCGGCGGCCTTCCATTCATTTAATTCGGCCAACCCCCGCCCGATTTCCAGAGCCATTTTTCCAGGGTCTTTTTCTTTCGCCGCGGAATCCAAAACTTCAAGAAATTGTGCAGAGGATGCCTGGTAACCATCCGCTTTTTGTTTGGCCTGCTCAAGGGCCAGTGCTGCATCCGCTGGACGGGTAGCAGCAAGGTACACGCCTTTGAGGAATAGGGCTTTACCATTGGTCGAATCCACCTCCAACCAGCCTGCCAGCGCATCCAGGATCTCATTGGGTTGAGCGACCTTTTCTAAAAGCCTAACCGCCTGTGGATAGGCAGCGCTCATCAGGTTTTTAGTTGTTGTCAATTCCAGTAGCAATTGCTCTGCTTTGACATCTTGTCCTGTTTCGAACCACAATTCGGCCAATCTCAGCGAACCATCCGCGCTGAGTGCCTGTTGCGCCAGGGCCGACTCGTAAGCGGCTGCTGCCCCAGCTTGGTCTCCCGCTTTTTCCAGGTAAGTGCCAATCTGCTCAATCAAATCGGTGCGCCAGGGCTGCGCACCAAGCAGACGCTGTAAAGCCTGTGCTGCTTCCTGGGGCTGCTGGCGCGCCTGCGCCAACTTTACCTGCCGCATCGCCAATGCAGCCTGCGCCTGTCCCGGCTGCCAGTTGGCCAGTCCCAGGACGAGCAGCAATATCAAAAGCGTCCACAGCAGGCTTACCAGGTTTTTTCGTTGCATGGGGTAATTATAAAGCAGCGTTTGGATAGACTGCACAGCCCGATAATCAGCATTATTCGGCTATACGATATTCATTGCAGACGATCCTGCATCATATTCCTTGACAGGCATTTCAATTAATGATAATCTATCGCTCGTTGGATGGACGCTTCGATTCGCCCCCAAAATGTTCGCTTTTATCACACATTTGGCGAACGGGCGTCTAATTTTTTTTCAATCAATTTTAGGATGGAGTAAAGCAGGTATGGCAGAACGTTTCGTTGGGACCGTAAAGTGGTTCAATCCCGCCAAGGGTTATGGTTTCATTGGCCGCGATGATGGCGAGGACGTATTCGTCCATTTCTCGGCAATCGAGATGCAGGGCTATCGTCAATTAAAAGAAGGCCAAAAGGTCGAATTCTCTGTGGAGAAGGGTCCCAAAGGCCTGCAGGCTGCGAACGTAACTCCCGTAGAAGAGTAGTTCCGCTCATAAGCGCATATCAATCCCCCGCCGTTTGGCGGGGGATTGCATTTTAATCTCCTTGAATTCCAAACAAGAGGGCTGTCAGTTTGACATATTCCGTCAGGGTGGTCTTCCATCCGCGCAGGCTGAAAAACCAGGTTGAAGATTGGTACCAATGATCCCGGACGGGCCGAACCAAAACGTCAATGCCGCTGCCTGCAAAAATTGATCGAAAAATGACCTGAGTTCGGCGGGTATGATACGGATCGGTTACCACAATGATGGTCTTCAACCTCTCGTGTTGGCAAAAGCCAAGCACTGCCGCAGCTTCATTGTGGGTGCTGGCCGATTTTCCTAGCGTCGTGTAAATATCCTCCTCAGCCACGCCGGCTGATACAGCCCTTTGTCCTGACAGCGTACTGGCACGCGGACCACCGCCATCCGGGATATTGCCGGTCTCAGTGATCAACAGCAGCTCTGCCAAACCAGACTGGTAAACCTGGACTGCTTCCCCAAGGCGGGCATCATCACCGCCGCTCAAAAGGACTACAGCGTCCGCCTTTTGAATTGAATCGCCCACCACCAGAAAGCCGCCTATTCCCCAAAAGAGTAGATACAAGAGAATTGGTGCTGTAACGATCAGCAGCACCCAATCCAATTTGGCTTTTGAACGCGTTGGTTTAGTGCGCAAATGGATCGACATAGCCGGACGGATTGACAACCTTCTCGTGCTGCTCCAAGGCATCTTTCATGCGTGACAAGGCTTCCGCTAACATGGAGCGCGGGCAGCCAAAGTTTAATCGTACAAAACCTTCGCCTGCTTCCCCAAAAGCTTTACCGTCGTTCAACGCCACCCTCGCACTTTGGAGGAAATATGCATAAGGATTTCCCACAATGCCAGCTTCCCGGCAGTCCAACCACGCCAGATAGGTGCCTTCCGGTTTGGCCATCCGGACGCCTGGTAAATTCTGGTTAACATAATCAAATAAAAAGTCCCGATTTCCCTGCAAATAAATGATCAAATCTTCAAGCCAGGCTTGCCCGCCCTGATAAGCTGCTTTTCCGGCAACCAATCCCATTAAATTGACCCACCCGGTCAGTCCTTCTCCAGCCTGTTCCAGTTTCTGGCGAATTTCAGGGTTTTGGACAACGGCAAAGGAACATTGCAGACCAGGAATGTTGAAAGTTTTACTTGGAGCCATCATGGTAATCGAATGTTTTCCAATTTCATCGCTTAGTGATGCTATTGGATTATGTTTGTAGCCTGAATAAATAAGGTCGCAGTGAATTTCATCCGCACAGATCAAAACATTATGACGCAGGCATATTTCAGCAAAACGTTCTAGTTCCTCTTTTTGAAACACTCGGCCAACTGGATTGTGCGGGTTGCACAAGAAGAATACGCGCGTCTGATTCGTAATTGCTGATTCGAACCCATCAAAATCGATTGCATAGGTCCCATCGGGCAGCCGCGTCAATGGATTGTTTACACGGACCAATCCGGCATTTCCGGCCACACTCAAGAAAGGCGGGTAGATGGGCGTTTGGACGATGGCTTGTCCGCCGACCTTTGAAAACATATGCGCCACTTGATTCAAGCCAGTTACAATGCCTGGAATCAAAACGATATCCTTGGGAGTGATTTTCCATTGATAAAGGTCGTCCAGCCGCTTTACCAGGATATTTTTAAATTCCTCTTTGTCATAAGCGTAACCAAAAACTCCCAGGTCAACCTCTTTTTGGAGAGCCTGCACAACACATTCTGGCGACCGAAAATCCATATCGGCTACCCACATCGGAAGAACATCTGGGCCATAAACGCCCCATTTCACGCTCAACGAATTTTTACGGTCAGGAATGATATCGAAACGCGGATCCATAGGCTCCTCTTAAACCAAAGTGAGTTGATTATACTTGCATCGAACCCATCCCTGGCAATCCAAAACTGGTATACTCAGGTCAAATCAGGTTTGAACAGGGTATCAATGACCGCATCCTTTATTCCTACCATAACCGTTCTCACAGCGCCCGATTGGCAAGATTATGAATTGTTGGACAGCGGATACGGCCAAAAGCTGGAGCGGTACGGCGCCTACCGGTTGCAGCGCCCGGAACCGGAAGCAGTCTGGAAACCGGCGCTGCCTGAAAAATACTGGAAAGATGCGCATGCCCGCTTCATCCCCTCACCTGAAGAAAACGGCGGGCATTGGGAGACCATGAAATCACTGCCGGACCGGTGGCAGATGGGCTATAAGGGATTGAAATTCTGGGTGCAAACCACTTCCTCGCGCCATTTGGGTGTTTTCCCCGAACAAGCCTGCCAGTGGGATTGGACTGAGAAGCAAATTCAGGCTGCTGGCCGGCCCATAAAAGTATTGAATTTATTTGGCTACACAGGAATTGCCAGCCTGGCAGCAGCGCGGGCGGGCGCCTTTGTCACGCACTTGGATGCATCCCGCAAGGTGGTTACCTGGGCACGGGAAAACCAGCAGGTTTCAGGAATAGCAGAAAATTCCATTCGCTGGATTATCGATGATGCCCTCAAATTTATTGAACGGGAAGCCCGCCGGAATTCCCGTTATGACGGGTTAATTCTCGATCCTCCCAAGTTTGGCCGCGGGCCAAAAGGCGAGGTGTGGGAATTCTACAAATTGCTTCCAAATTTGCTGGCTGCCTGCCGGGATGTCTTAAGTGAAAAACCGCTATTCATCGTGATGACCGCCTACGCTGTCAAAGCATCCGCGATTACCTTGCATTATGCGTTGCAGGAAGTTACCGAATCATTGCATGGCCAGGTGACTGCCGGCGAGGTGGCCTTGCAGGAAAAAAGTGCCGGCAGAATCCTATCAAACGCAATATTTGCGCGTTGGAATGCCGCACCAAAAATAAATCCTGATTAATGGATTCTTCTATGGATACAGTTCGTCCCACAATTGCATTAATCGGCCACGGCGTCATGGGAGAGGCATTCCTGGGCGGTCTGATTCGCAATGGCCTGACCACTGCCGATCACATTCTTGTTTCCGGACCGCGAGTTGAACGCGGTGAAGATCTGCGCGAACGCTACGGCGTTCAACCCTTTATTGATAACCGGGCTGCTGCCGAGCTAGCGGATGTGGTGATCCTGTCGGTAAAGCCGCAGCGCATCGACCGAGTATTGGAGAATCTACGCGGCCATATCCCTGAGAAAGCCCTGGTAATTTCCATTGTTGCAGGCGCATCCATTGAAAAAATCGCTGAACAGCTCGATCACACCTGTATTGTCAGATCCATGCCGAATACTCCGGGACAAATTGGAGAAGGCATCACAGTTTGGACTACGTCATCGGATGTAAGCCAGGCACAAAAAGACTTAACCCAGCAAATCCTGGGCGCGCTTGGACAAGAAGTCTACGTCGAAGAAGAAAATTACCTGGATATGGCCACCGCACTTTCAGGAAGCGGTCCAGCTTATGTATTCATGTTCCTGGAGGCCATGATTGATGCGGGCGTACACCTTGGTTTTCCCCGCCGCATCGCCGAACAATTGGTTCTGCAAACTGTCAGCGGATCGGTGGAATACTCCCGCCGCAAAAAGAATCACCCGGCGGCGCTGAGGAATGAAGTCACTTCCCCGGGAGGAACTTCCGCCGAGGCCATTTATTACCTCGAAAAAGCCGGCTTCCGCACGGCGATCTCCCGAGCCATCTGGGCAGCTTACGAACGCTCCCAGGAACTTGGCAAAGGCAAACCCACTGGACAATTGAAAGAGAATACCTGAGGAGGAGAAACAATGAACCGCTTTTCGCGCAGTTGGGAACTCATCAAAGCCAGTGCCCGCGTACTCGGTGCTGATAAGGAACTGCTCGTGTTTCCGATTGTCTCAGCCATTGCATCACTGATCGTCTCGATCTCTTTTGCCGTGCCACTTTTCTTGAGCGGCGGCGTAAATGCAATTTCACAGGACCAGTTTCCCGCCATTTACTACCTGGTGCTTTTTCTTTTCTATATTGTGCAATACTTCGTGATCTTCTTTGCCAATACAGCCCTGGTTGGAGCGGCCACCATCCGCTTGAAAGGCGGCGATCCAACGGTAGGTGACGGCTTTCGGATCGCGTTCAGCCATTTTGGGCCGATTTTGGGCTATTCTGTCATTGCGGCTACCGTCGGGATGATCCTGCGTATGGTATCCGATCGCAGCCGAGGTTTGGGGCGTATCATCATCTCTTTAATTGGCTTTGCCTGGAATGTTGCCACTTTCCTGGTGGTACCCATTCTGGCTGTAGAAGGCATCGGCCCCATCGATGCGATTAAGCGCAGCACAGCCTTGCTAAAGAAGACCTGGGGGGAGCAGATTATTGGCAATTTTGGCGTCGGCCTCATCTTTGGCCTGATCACCTTCGGATTGATCCTGATCAGTCTGCCGTTTTTCTATTTGTTGATCAGTGGTGAAATCATCTGGGGTGCTGTTGCCCTGGGAATTGTATTGATATTGCTGCTGGTATTGATCGGTTTGGTGCAGTCAGCCCTGAACGGCATTTATACGGCTGCCGTTTACCAATATGCTACAGACTCGAAGACTGGTTTCTTCGAAGAGGGCATGATCCGGGATGCGTTTATAACCCGCAATTAAATTAAGGGTCAAAGCAAGCTAAGTAAATAGCAAAGCCGGGACAATATCCCGGCTTTTTATTTCAACAAATTGCGAATTAGCGGCGGTCTGCTTCTTTGACCAGTGCGCGGGCCAATTCAAGAAACTCGACCCATTCTTCGGTGAAAAAGTGCATGGTGACGTTATTTAGCTCAAGGTGGTAGGTTGTTTCACCATCAGGTTCATCCGCTTTCCAGGCTAAATAATTATCCGTTTCTACAATCGTATCCGTTTTGGGCTCGGCAGGGTTACTCATCTGAATTCTCCTTTGTATAGATTCGCTTGTATTATCTCATAAATGCAGCCACCTGGAAAGAAACCGGTTGACGGCTGATATGCTATTCAGGCTTTTTTTCTCAGGATTCTTTGCCTGAATAAATCGAGTTTCTTGATAAATGGAATAATGGGTGGATTTGGCGTATGCGGCCGCGATTTGAGACCCTCCCAGGGATCCAGATCGAATAATTTTCGGATGGCATAGTTCGAAAACAACATCACGGTCGCAAGAACAGGCGCTGCCAGTAACAGCCCCACCAGGCCAAAAAGATTGGCAGCGATTAAGGCGAATATCATGACTGCGGCTGGATGAATGTCCAACGCATCCGCCATCAGCCGTGGCACCACAAAATTATCCATGATGATATCCACAAGCCAGGCTGTACCTACCACCATCAATGCATAGGGAAAAGGTTGCAGACCAAATAGCGTGGTTCCCTGGAAAAGGCAGACGAGTCCGTATGTTGTCCAGGCAATGAAAGGTCCGACATACGGAACAAAACGGGCCAACCCTGCCAACAATGCCAGACCGAAGGAGAAATTAACCCCCCATGCACCAAGAACGATGTTGTAAACAACCACAGTGATCAGGAAAATGATCATCTGATTTCGTAAAAAGGCTTTCCAGATACGGTTCAGCTCCCGGCCAAATACTTTGGTGTCTTCACCATATCCAGGAATACTCATTCGGATCAAACTGGCGTTTACCCCGCCGGTATCCGCCACCACAAAATACGATACCAACAATGCGAAAAATACGTAGCCTATGGTGGTCGCTGCGCCGCCTGCGATGGCGCCGACCACTCCCCCTAATTTTGAGAGAGTCGGTTGCACCATATCAAGCAATTTGTTCCCAATCGTGGTCATGTCGATCTGGGACAGGTTGAAGGAAAATGGTCCAATCAGAATCACGTTATGAGTCAGGTCATCAATAAGCTTGGGCAAATTGGTGATCTGGCGTTGAACAAAAATAATCAGACTTTGTACCTGATCCACCAACGCCAGGCCGCCCAGGGTGATCAGACCCAGGAAAAGGATAATAATAATTAAATAGAGTACCGTGACCGAGAGTCGCCAAGGAGCCCGCAAACCACGGCTGATCAGGTCAGCCAATGGGTAAATGAGGTAAGCCAGGATAAAGGCAATCAACAAGGGGCCAATAATCTGGTGGAATCGCATCAATAACCAGGCCGATAGAGCCAATAACGCTAACGAAACAGTAATTTTCGTCGTTCCGCTCCAACGTGGAGAACCAGCCTTTGTCTGTGACTCTATATCTGGTCCGGCATTACTCATGGATAACCCTCTATCAAATCATATTTAACAATATTCAAGGAAGAAACATATTTATCCAAAGGTAGATCGAGCGGGCAGGGAACCTGCCCGCTCACTCGTTCAACGACAGTAACCAGGCACGAAAGCATTAACCAATTTGGGAAACAGACTGCAATACAGGTTCAACGCATCAACGACGACGAAGATCAAACATAAGAATACCAACACGCCAACCACAATGATCGTGATCAGCGCCCAATTCGGCAGCTTGCGTTTTTCAGGGGTAATGTTTTCAACTGCCGGTTGAGCTGGCACCTGACCCGCATACCCGCCCGCGGATTGAACCGCGGGACGCTGCTGGTAGACTTTCGGATTCTCCTGCGCTGCCGGATCAAGCCAGGAGCCTTGATCCGGCGGTTGGACCGGTTCATAAGCATTCGCAGGTTGAGCTGCCGGATAAATCGGAGTTGAAAAAGGAGGAGGAGGCGCCGGAATTGGTGCTGCCTGAGCGGTTTGGGGTTGATCTCTGCGCATTTGCGTCCCCAGGGACGCAACGGTCGCATCTGTATCTACGACTTCATAGATAAAATTAATCCGTTCACCGAGGGTGAGAAATTCACCCGTATGAAGTAGATAGGGGCCGGCAAGGCGTTGGCCGTTGATAAAGGACCCATTCGTCGAACCCAAATCCTCAATGCCATATTGATTGCCCTGCAAAAACAGGCGTAAATGACGCCGGGAGACCTCGGGGTCATTGACGATGATGTCATTACCCAAATCTCTCCCGATAAACATTTCACTTTTTTCAAGCGAATATACCTGTCCAGCATTCGGGCCGGAACGCATCACCAACCGGTATACGATCATTGATTGCCTCCTTATAGGTGATCCTTTAAAAAGTTTACTGATATTGATAAAGGCTGTCAATGTAGAAATGGATTTACCTTTAATGAGCAATCATATGAAAGGGAAGGAGAGTCAGCAATCAAGATCCCATACCATTTCAAATAATCAAAAAAGGAACGGATGTTACTTCAATATCGATTCGGAATGAAAAATGGATTATTTTTGCCAGCCTCAGTCGCGCCACCGCCCAGGCCAGGATTCCAACAATTAAAGAAAGTTCCATGGCATCCTCTTTTGAAGGGACGGTGAAACCTTAATACTAGTATTTGTAACCTGAAACATTGGTATGGGATTTCAGTCATAAAAAAAGATATTTAGGTTATTTGTTGGGGAGAAGATTAATACAAAGACCCCGCCGCGTCGTGTGCTGCATAGTTTTGAACCTGCAAACGCAGGTTGGGAACCTCCACGGGGGTTCTGCCTTGGCCGAAGCCTATCGCATCACATCCGTGATCATGGATCCCATTAAAGACGTGTTGGCTCAAAACCGGTCTTGCCGCATCACGTGCACAGCAGGGCAACTTCCTTATACCACAATTCAAACCAATTGAAAAGTGACCCATATCAAGCAAGCGCCGCACTCAGGTTCACTTGACAGATCTGTTTGTTCTTGTATACTGATTCTCGTTCCAGGGAATGATCTATGAAAAATATATTTTTCTTCCAGGAAGAGATGCAAATGATAAAAAGGTCGGCATTGACTTTTTTCCTGCTCATAGGAGTAACGCTTCTCTCTGGTTGTGCACCTCGCAATGCCGGGCTATCAATCAATGATGCCTGGGCACGACCCGGCAAGGCGGGCGGCAATTCAGCCGTTTACTTCACCCTGAAGAATTCGACAGCTGAAGCGGATGTACTGCTAAAAGTGGACGGCGATGTTGCCGAGTCTGTTGAGCTTCACGAAAGCATTGTGGATGAAAACGGCACTATGATGATGCGGCCATTGGAATCAGTTCCCTTGGAGTCACATTCCAAAGTCGAATTCAAACCGGGCGGGCGGCACGTAATGCTTTTCAGCCTTGAGCATGATTTAAACGTCGGCGATCAATTTACCTTGACTCTTGATTTCCAATCCAATCCGGACTTAACGCTTCAAGTCCAGGTAAAAGAATCTCCAGAATGAGAAATTCGCCAGGGGGAAAAGAATGACTGCCATTCGTTCGTTCATCGCCCTCGATTTGGATGCCAGTGTTCAATCCAAACTGGGAAATGCTATCCGCATGCTTAGTCCAGCCGCTGGAAAAAATATCCGTTGGGTGCCCGAAAATAACATCCATATCACGCTAAAATTCCTTGGCGACACTTCTCCAGAAAACCTTGAAATCCTCAAGAATATCGTTACAGCCGAAGCAAGCCACGTTCATCCTTTCGTTGTAAAAATTGGCAACCTGGGCGCATTTCCATCCATACGAAAAACACGGGTAGTGTGGATTGGACTTGACGCACCTCCTGAGTTGCACACGCTGCAACACGCCATCGACATTGAAACAAACAGGCTGGGTTACCCGTCTGAAGACCGTCCATTTTCTCCGCACCTCACACTGGGCCGGATATCCCAGCATGCCCTGCCCGAAGAAATCCGGCGGATCGGAGATTTCCTGGCGACAAGTCAAATCAAGGTTGACGCTGTTGCCTCTATTCGGACGGTTGTACTCTTCCGCAGTAATTTATTGCCTGGCGGTCCTGTATACACGCCGCTTTACATCGCAAACTTGAAGTAGAAGTCTGCCAGGTAAAAAACTCTGCATATAGATTGCGTGTTTCATCGGTGGCAGGCATCATTTTTTGGGCCAGGTTTGCAAAGTGGCTAATATTTATGCTAGAATTGCCCCAATCCAATAATTTGAGGTGAGGTCTGAACACAATCGAAATTGCTCGTTCTGTCGTGAACATTTTAGAGGATAAGAAAGGCGAAAATATCGTTTTACTTGATGTTCACGAGTTTTCCGGGTTTACCGATTATTTCGTCTTCGTCACTGCCACCAGCGACCGCATGTTGGATGCACTGGCAAAGGCTGTTTCCGAAGGCATTGATGAACAGTTCGATATAAACAGCAAACAGGAAGGTTCTTCACAAGCTGGTTGGGTTGTTGTTGACCTGGGCGACACCGTCGTCCACATCTTCACGCCGCAACAACGCGATTATTACAGGCTCGAAGATCTGTGGAGCAAAGGCAAAACCCTGCTGCGCTTGCAATAATTTTTGGTTTTACCAGGAGAAACAAAAAATAACCGTTGAATATCAACGGTTATTTTTTGTTTGAAAATCAAATTCACACCAACGCGTCGATCACCATTGCCAAAAAGATGAAGGCGAGATACATGCTGGAATACCGGTACATCAAATGAGCGTTTTTATTGCCACCCTGGCGAAGTACCCGGTAAGCTGTGCGTAGCAGCCATAAGCCCAGGAGAACCGCTGATACCAGAAAGACGCTACCGGAAATCTTAACAAGCGGCATGAGCAGCGTCAAGGCTACCAATTCAAGGGTATAGATGAAGATTTGCTTTCGTGTTTCATGTTCGCCTTTGACCACCGGCAACATTGGAACCCCGCCGCGGGCGTAATCATTTTGCCGTACAAGCGCCAATGCCCAAAAATGCGCCGGTGTCCAGAGAAAGACCAGAGCAAACAGGAATAAGGATGGCACATTTAAACTGCCGGTTGCCGCCGCCCAACCTACCAGTGGTGGTATAGCCCCAGCACCTCCGCCGATGACGATGTTCTGGACAGTGGCATGTTTCAACCAGATACTATATAACAACACGTAATAGATCATGCCGGCCAGGGAAAGAATTGCAGCGAGTAAATTCACAAAGCTAGCCATCAAGAAAAAAGCCAACAGGCAGGCGGCCAAACCATAGGCCAGTCCCTCGGCCGGGGTCAATCGTCCGGATGGGAGCGGCCGCTTCGCGGTTCGCTGCATGCGCTTATCAAGTTCGCGGTCGATATACTGGTTCAAGGCACTGGCACCACCCGCTGCCAAAGCACCACCAATCATCGTCCAAACTGTTAATCCGATGCCTGGCAGGGTTTTTCCGCCGACCACCATGCCCGCATAGGTCGTAACCAACAGCAGCAATACGATGATGGGTTTATTCAACATCAGGAAATCACGCGCGCGCAACTTGAAGCCGGGCAGGGATTGCTGGCTTTCCTCCCGTTCCTGCTCGGTGGAGCGTCCGGAAAAAAATGCCGCAGCCGTTAAAATGATCTGCACTCCCCACAAGGCTGCCGAACTGGCTGCGTGCAATCCCACCAAATCTGCGGGAAATCCGCGCTGAACCTTTACCGCCCCTACCAAAACCTCTCCAAACATCAAAACCATGACGCCGGTCGCAGTGCTGAGTTGAACCGGTTGACTGCGTTGACCCCGCCAGGCATAGAAGAATTGAACACTGATTAGAAATGCAGCTGCCAGTGTAATAATGCGGTGAATGAAAGCCAGCCAGCCAGCGCCAGTCGCCGGAAAACCACCCCCACACAACGGCCAACCGCTACAGGCAGAACCCGTATTGCTAAACGAAACGATGGCTCCGCTTAATAATAATAGAAAAACCGCCAACGTAGTCGCCAGGGTCAGGCGGTTGAATGGCACACGCAGGCTTTCTATTCGCGAAACTACTTTGCCGGGTTTGAGTATGAATGCGGCGATTAATGCAATCAAGGTTAATGCAAAGGTCAATAAAGCCAGCCCAAGATGTATCGCTGCCAGGACTGATGGCGCAGTGAACAGCACCACACCAGCTCCGAGTGCGATTTGGAGAATCAATACCACCAAACCCGCAGCCAATGGGCGCGTCACCCAATAATTGGCCTTGTTGTGCGCAAAGCTCCCCCCCAAGGCAACCGCTGTTGTGATCAGTGCCGCCGCTGAGAGCAAACGATGCAGTAACGCGATTTGCGCCATCCGTTCAGCGGGAAAGCTCAGCTGGCCAAAGCAGGTTGGCCAATCAGGACATGCAGCAGCTGCATTACTGACGCGGGTGACATTGCCAACTACGATGACTAAGAACATAAGGATTGCAGCAGCCAAAATCCAATAGCGGCCCGTTTCTCTAAAGTGTTTTATTCTTGTTTTCATAATTTCCAAATCCATTGGTGATTCCTTCCCCGCCCATTATGCTGACTCTCGTTCAATCTCCAGGTTTTTTACCGTTTTACCCGCCAGCCGCAATTGTTTGCAGACGAAAAAAGGATAACCCAACCCTAATATGGCTGCAAAAGTAAACCATTGCATCGCATAACCCAGATGGGGTCCTTCAGTGATCTCAGGCATGACAAGTTGGCGGACCGGTAGACCTGTCCATGCCGTATCAGGTGCTTGTACGATGTAAACCGGTAAAAGCGACAAATCAATTTGTTGTTGGATGCGCTCAAGATTGACAATATTCCAGGCGTCCACGCGCGTTTCTCCAGGCGCCAGGGTCGGATCAGCTACGCCGCCAAAATCTGGTTTTGTTTGCGGCCGTCGAATCGCACCCTGGACTGTCACCTCTCCCGGTTCTTGATATTGCTGGCGTTTTTCTGGTGATGCCTGATCAAAAGGAATCCAACCGCGATCAACCAGCACGGTTTGATCTGAATTGGCTATACGCAAAGGAGTCAATACATGAAAACCGAGTTTACCATCCAGTGCCTGATTACGCAGCAGCACTTCCTGGGTAAAGTCATATTGGCCGTGGACGACCGCATTGCGGTATTCCATGTCGAATAATTTCGCATTCAGGTCAGTATAATGGTTCAGGTCGAGCTCGCTGGCCGTTATTTGTGCGGACACGCGTTCATTAAATGCACGCCGCTGTGCCAGCCGGTCGAGTTGCCAGATGCCCAGACGAATTAGGACACCTACGCCAGCAATTACCAGCAGGGTGGTCAATATCCAGCGTAACGACCAAAATCGAGCCGGTTTCATTGCGCCTTTCCTTCTGCCGGGTTCGGTTTTGGCAGCGGAGCGATCACAATCATATATAACCAGACCAATACGCTGGTCGGCGCAGCAACCGCGAGCAGTCCCTGAATTCGAATTTCAGCGGTCACCCGTGGGCGTACCTCAAGCCCCAATCGCTGGCTGGGCTGGAAGGAGCAGGCCAATGTGTAGGTATTCGGCTTTTCCAACGTCAGCCGGCCGGTTGCACCTGCAGGAACCCAGATCGGTCCTAACTGGTGATCGACGGAATCTTCATTCTTCACCAGGATGACATCGCCTTCCACAAAGGTCATATCATCCGGCAAGGACGGCACTGGCAATCCGGCCTTGATGCGGTCGGATGTCCCTGGCGGTACCACCAATTCGAATTGATCCGGTTTACGGTCCAATTGGGTGCGTTGTAAAAAAAACGAGCCCTCCGACACGATCAGGCCAAGCAACAGGCCAATGCCGATCGAGATCAGGAACCGCTTGAGGATCGCCTTTTGCACGGGATTCACATCATTTCTCCCGGATAAGGAAGCGCAAATCGGAAACAATGTCTGCCACGGTTGTACCAAAGGGGTAAGTCATGCGCAAATTCCCCTTTTTATCCACCACGTATAGCCGGCTGGTATGATCGACCGAATAGTTGTCTGCGTTCGTTCCAGGCGAAATCTGGCGAAACACGCCGTAGGATTGCCATACCGATGCCATATCCGCTTCATTGCCAGTCAGACCGATTACCCCGGCATCAAAACCCTTCAGGTAGGTTGCCATTTTATCGGATGTATCGCGCGCAGGATCGACGGTAATCAGCAGGAAATCAACCTCATTTGCCTGGTCTTTCAGGGATGTCCGCACCTGTTTAAACTGAGCCATGGTTGCCGGGCAAACATCCGGGCAATTGGTGTAGCCGAAAAAAATCACGACCGGGCGGCCTGTACGAGCGCTTAACTGGTAACGTCCACCGCCAGCTCGATCAAGGTTGATTTCTGGCGCAATTCCGGCTGGAGTAAGTTCCGACCCGCGCAGTGAATACGGCCGGGCAAAAACTACACTCCAAAGTGCAATGAGACCTACCAGAACAGCCACCACAATCCACACCAAATTCCGTTTCATGCCAGATCCTTTACAGGGTTCCTATCAAGTACAGTGCCGGGTAGAAGAAGATCCAGACCAGATCGACAAAGTGCCAGTAATTGGCTGCTGCTTCAACAGCCCAGTGGCGCTCAGCTGAATAGCGGTTCTTCAAACCATTACGCAGGATAATGATCAAAAACAACACGCCAGTTAACACATGGAAAGCATGCATGCCCGTCATCATATAGAACACGGCCCCTTCCGGACCATCTGCCGGGCCGAATGGAGCCAACTGCCACTCCACCCCCACCACGCCAACCAGGAAGGCGATTCCCAAAAACAAAGTGATGGCCGTACTGATAATGAACCCTTTTCGGTCGCCATGAGAAATTGAAACCTCGGCTCGATTCATGAAGAAACTGCTGATCAGCAATACCGAAGTCACAATGAGGCCAAGCGTGGTATTCAAATCAGGCCGCCGCCCGCCTAACAGGTAAAAGCGCGATACCATCAGGCCGCCAAACACGAAGGTGTCCGAAAGTAGGAACAGCCATAAACCCAACCGGCTGGTTGCGACCTTGCGTTGATATTCAGCCAAAGAATGGGCCGCAGTTGACATCAGTGTCCTCCTTCATCCGGCTGAAAAAGCCTGGAAAGATGCATAAAGAAATTGATCACCAAAGCCGCCTTTAGAATTGCGATGATCCACAGGATCGCTGATGGAACCCCGCTCCGTGCCGCCACAAATTCAACTGCGGTGAGCACGGCCAAAGCCAGGAACACGATGACCCCGCGCCGTAAAGCCAGTCCTTTTCTGGTCGTTTTCCTTGTATCCATGGTTTACCCCATCTCCCTTAATCATCGCCCACCGGTTGGGTCACCAACTCGGTGTATCGAGAACCTGCCAGACCGTAATCATACGGGTCGCCAACCACCTGAAAATCCTGATCGTAATTATGCATGGGTGCTGGTGATGGCAGCATAGCCCATTCTGGTGAACGGGATTCCCAGATATTTCCTTCTGCCACTTCCCCGTGCTTTGCACTGCGGATGAGATTGATGAACAAAAACAACACAGAAAGTGCAATTAGAAAACCCGCAATGGTAATGATCAACTGTGTGGTATCGAACCCTTGCGCCGGATCATAATCGGCAATCCGGCGGCGCATGCCCAGCATACCGACCCGCATTTGCCCCAACGTCATCACCAGGAATGCAGGAGTCATCAGATAGAAGTGCAATTTACCCAACGTTTCATTCAACTTGCGCCCGGTAATTTTCGGATACCAGTAATAGATGGCGGCGAACAGCGGGAAGATGTACCCGCCGAACATCGTGTCATGGAAATGGCCAACGATAAAGTATGTGTCGTGAAGATGCAGGTCGGTTGAAACAGTGCCGCTCGGGGGACCTGTCAGGCCTCCCAACAGAAAGACGACGATACCGCCGAGAACAAATAGCATAGGCACCGGAAAGCGGATACGTCCCTGCCATAAGGTGGCCACCCAGCTAAAGAATTTCACGCCAGTGGGCACGGCCACCAACAAGGTACTGTACATAAACGGTACCCGCAGGTAATCCTCGATGCCAGCCGTGAACATGTGGTGTCCCCAAACCAGGAAACCGGTCAAAGCGATGCCCATGGAGGACATGGCCACCCATTTGTAACCGAACAACGGTTTGCGTACGAAAACCGGCAGCAGTTCGCTGATGATCCCCAAACCCGGCAGGATGAAGACATACACCGCCGGATGTGAATAGAACCAGAAGAGATGTTGGAAGAGAATTGGATTGCCGCCCTTGGTGGCGTCAAAGAAGGGCATGCCGAACAAGCGCTCAAACATGACCAATTGGAAGGATAGTCCGATTAACTGGGTGGCAGTAAGTGCAATCAGCGAAGTTGCCAATACACTCCAGGCAAAAATCGGCATGCGGAACATATTCATGCCCTTGGCGCGCATCCGAATGATTGTCGCGATCAGGTTTAAAGCACCCAGGATGGATGACCAGCCGTTAAAAAATACACCGACAAAAAACATCTGCATTCCTAACGGAGCACGCAAGCTTAGCGGCGGGTAAGCTGTCCAACCTGTATCAAAGCCTCCCACCAGGATGGCACTCAAAAGAACCAGGGAAGCCGGAACGGCAATCCAGAAGCCAAACGCGTTCAGCCGCGGGAAAGCCATATCCTTTGCGCCAATCAGCAGTGGTACCAGATAGTTGGCCATTCCGGCAATGCCCAGCAGGATGGAGATGATCAACACCATGCCATGCATGCCAACCAGCGAATTGAATAAATCAAAGGTCAGGAATTGCATCCCGGAAGCGGCCAATTCAGTCCGGAAGATCAGAGCGAACGAACCGCCGAATGCCAACAGGATCAGACTGGTAATGCCGTACTGGATGCCGATAACCTTATGGTCGAGGCTGACGCCAAAGTACCTGCCCATGCCAGGCGGATCCTTAAATTCCTCAGCTTCAAGGGTATCCTCGCCTTTAGCCCATTTCCACCAATCAGACACCGCACCAACGGCGATCAGAAAGCCGAACACGCCAAAAAATGCGCCTAAAACGGCTGCCGGTTCAGCTTTCCAGCCCAATCCCATGGCGGCCCGGATACCGGTCAACAAACCAATACCCAGCGCAGTGCCTACGATTTGCCCAAGGATGCCGCGTACCAATCCGATTGAAAACAATTTTCTCATTCGTTCACTCCTTGGCCTGTTTTACTTGAGCGTTTTGATAAACGCGATAATGTCGGCAATTTTGACATCCGTCAGCGAGTCAGCATAGGTCTGAGGCATCACGCCCGCTGGGAAACCCGCCACAACCTCGGCAGCTGGTTTAATAATGGAATTTTTGAGGTAAACCTCATCCGCAACCATGCTGGTGCCGTCAGTGAATTTCCGTTCGGATCCGAATAAACTCTTCCAGGACGGTCCCACCAGTTTGCTGCCATCGATCGAATGGCAGGCAAAACAGCCGTTCTGCCTGGCAGCCAATTCGCCGCGCGTAGCCGGATCGGCGTTTAGCAGTTTAACCTGATCATCCACCCAGGTTTGAAAATCCGCATCGCTCACGACCACCACCGGACTTTCCATATAGGCATGCAGTTTTCCGCAAAGCTCAGCACAGCGCACTTTATAAGACCCAATGATGGTGGGCGTAATTCGCAGTTCCTTTACAAGGTTTTCACCCGGCAGCAAATCCTGTTTAACGCGGAATTCAGGTACCCAGAAAGAGTGAATCACATCTTGAGATGTCATTTTTAATAACACCTGGCGGTTTACCGGTAATTGCAAAGTGTCCGATGTTATGCCAAAATCAGGATACTCAAAGGTCCAGGACCATTGCCGGCCAATTACCTTCACCTCCAAAGCTTGAGGATCGACTTTTCGCGTTTCGGCCAGTGAAAGCGACCCCAAATAAGAAAAATAGATGACCGCCGCCAGCGGAAAGATCGTCCACAGTACTTCCAAGCGTGTTGAACTTTTAAAGAACTGGCCCTCGGTAGTTTCTTTTCCACGCCTCCGGAAAACGATCAGACTATAAACGAGAAACACCACGATCAATGAAAACAGGAAGGAAATTACCATGAAATGGGTGTTGAACAACCGGTCAATGATGGTAGCCTGAGTGCTGGCCTCAATGGGTAGTAAACCGATTGTGCGCAGAAGATAGTCCACCAGAACCGTTGAGATCGCCACCAGCACTGCCACAATGGCAAAATGTTTCATACTTTCACTCCTCCGGGGAACATCGCTTACCTGCGGGGGTTGGGTAGACGTTGGGATATGTAACCAATCTTGCGTTTGATCGGATGAAAGCGTGCGGCGGTCATAAACCACAGCCGCACCGCTGGCTTTTAGAGAAACAAGCATGACTTGCATTGGGCCTTCGCCCGTGATGAACTGATTAAGAAATTGGGCGCGATCAATTGTATGGTCGTCATAATCGACAATGACCAGGGTTGGGTTCCATTGTTCCAGCGCTTCCAGTGTGGCGCTCATCGTCGATGCGAGTCGAATTTCAATGGGTTGTCCGCCTGCCTGCTGGGACAATAGTTTTTCCAAGCCTTTTCCATACAAAGGGTTGGCAGAGGCAATCAAAACACGGCGGGCATTGCCTGGCAGGGACTTTTCCATCACTCTTCTCTCTCGCCATCCTTGCGTTCAACGAAGTGTTTAACTTGCTCCATAAATTTACTTTTTTTCTGCCGTCAGAGCTATTCTCATGCCCGGCCTTTTCGGGTTATTTATGTAAAACAAAAGAATGATTTTGGTCTCACCCGTATGAAAAGTCCGGAAACGAGTGTTTCCGGACCTGGGTGGTAGATAAGAAATTGCTGAGAATATATTTATTGGATGGGCCGGATCAGGCCCATTTTTAGTGCCTTGCCAACTGCTTCAACACGGTTGTCGGATTCCATTTTTTCCAGAATATGACGGATATGGGTTTTGACGGTATTTTCTGAAATAAATAATAGGCTGCTGATTTGGTGGGTCGTCTGTCCGTCTGCCAGGCAACGCAACACATCCATTTCGCGCTCGCTCAATGGTTGCTCCGGAGTATTGACAGGATTTGCCACTGCGCGCATTACTTGGGCCGTAACCTCTGGCGATAAGACTCCCTGCCCTTCTGCAACCTTCAAGAGTGCTTTGCGAAGGTCCTCAGGTTCGGTATTTTTTAAAAGATAACCATCTGCGCCAGCCCGAATGGCGCCCATCAGGTCTTCATCATTTTGGGAAATTGTAAGCATCAGGATATGAACAGGGTCTTTTCGTGCGCGCAGCTCTTGAACGGTTTCTACCCCATCCATTTGAGGCATATTGACATCCAACAGGACCAGATCAGGTTTTTGCATCATGATCACATCAAGGGCTTGGTGGCCGTCGCCCGCTTCGCCAACGACTGTAAATTCAGGCATATCTGCCAGCAGACCGACTAATCCTCGCCGAAAAAGTGCATGGTCATCCACGACCACGAGCCGCAAACGATTCGGACTCAATCTCCCACCTCCTGCTGGGGAACAGGCAGCAGCAGACGAACAGTCGTTCCCTGCCCGGGCTGGCTGATCACTTGAAAATCAGCGCCAATGGCTTCAGACCTCTCGCGCATTCCCCGTAAACCATACCGTGATATTTCAGGTACTTCTTCAGGCATGAATCCCTGACCATCATCTTGAATTTCGAAAACCAGGTTTTCCTTCCAATGCTGTACATTTACTGAAACATGGGAAGCCTGAGAATGCTTGCGAATATTATTAAGGGCTTCCTGGATAATACGCAGGAGTTGCACCTGGATTTCTGGCGGCAATGTGGGAATGCCTTCAGTAATATCGCATTGGATTGGAACGCCAAGATCGCGTTCATGTTTTAGAGCAAGTTGTGTCAGCCAGCCTGAGAGATCTTCTTGCGGGTTGAGACGCAAATCATCGATTACCTTGCGCGTGTCAATGTAAGCCTCGCTCAAAGCTTGATAGCTTTGCTTGAGTGCCTTATTCAGATTCTGATAGTCACCCTGGCCCAAATAGTGTTGCATTTGGGCAGCGGTAAGCTTGAGAAACGCCAGGGTTTGAGCCAAGCTGTCATGAATCTCACGAGCCAGACGGGTCCGTTCCTGAATCACAACCTCAAATTTCAAAGACTTCCTTAGCCGGTCCATCTCCGCCAGCAAGCCTACCTGATGGGTGATGTGATCAATCACTATTCGATGTCCTTCGGAAAACTCAGCGCCTTCTCTCAGCAAGATCCACAATTTCCCAATCACGCTGCCGTTTAGAAGATTAAAGGGTTCTACCTGGATGCGGTCCTGCCATCGTATTTCGCCAGGTAAAATCTTACCGTTGGTTTGATCCGAAACGCTTGCCCATTTCTTAAGCGCTTCCAACCCGGTTATGGAGCCTTGTTGTATTCGTAAAGGTTCTTTACGTCCATCAAGGGGCTGAATCTGGAGAATTGTGGCTTCTGCCCCCAGGAGAGGCAGCATATCATCCATCAGACCTGCCAATTGTCCATCCAACTCGGGAATCACTGAATCATCCCGCTGGTAATAGCGCAAGACATTTCCTTCATGGGCACGTAGACGGAAGACCTCAAGGGTTTGAGCGATTTCACCCAGGAAGGTTTCAAGATAGGTAACCATTCCTGGGTCCAGTTCTTGCATGGGCGGCAGGTAGAGGTTGACCATTCCCAACATCAATTCATTTCGCCGGACGGGCAGACAATAGACATCCAAAGAATTAAAAGGACCCTCCAGGACTGGACATTTCATCCCTGCTTCGGCATGCAAACCCTGGCACTGGCTGCAGGCCTGGCGTACGCGGGATGTGGATAAATGCTCTGCCCAAGCAGTTATTACAGGCTGCGGCTGCCTGCCCAGACTATAAGCAGGCAGCGGAATCCCCCACTCATCCATCGGGACAAAGGATACGCCTGCTGCATCGGAGGTCTCCTGAATCAAACCGAGTGCGCCTTCGATTAATTGTTTTTCATCCTGGGCTGTGGCCAACAAATGGGTAATACGATTGACGCTGTTTAATTCCCGCTCAATTACACTGAGTCTATTCTCCGTTTTTACAAAATCTTCGGAAATATCATGCTGGGTTTGCAAGAGACTCAAAGAAATCATGATTAATAATGCCATACTGAATGATTCTAATATGGAGATTATCCAAAATGACATGGAGGGTGATGTATGCGGGTTTTGTAGAATCCATCCAATCCACAAGACAATCCAGGAAATAAATAAACCAACCAGACCAGCCAGAAGAATTTTCGGGGATTTCAGTCGCCGCAACGTATCCATAGAATAATTGTACCTGAAACCAGATATTTTTTCCTGCTGTACAACTTTCACTCGAAGGAGTGATGACAAAAATAAATCCCCTGCAGACCGCAGGGGATTTATTTACATTCTTTCCGGTTTACTTGAAGTTCATTTGTATATAGGTGATGACGTTCCAAATATCATTTTCGCTGAGAATTCCCTTCCAGGCAGGCATTGAAGAATTAAAAGGAGCGCTCGCTCCGCCTTCGGAAATCCGCCAAAAGAGGTAAGCATCGCTGACTTCGGCCACGGCCTTATCCAAATTGGCCGGTTTGGGATCCAGAGCAGCCGCAGCCGCACCATCCCCTGCTCCGGTTGCGCCGTGGCAGGAGGCACAGTTGGTATCAAAAACCAATTTGCCAGAATCGGAAGCATCCGTCTTACCGGCCACCGGATTCGTCTTCCCGGAATAAGTTGAAGGGACATCAGGCCGCGTTGAGGTTGATTTGGTGCTTCCGCCGCCACCGCAAGCGCTTAAGAGAATAGCGCTCATGACCAAAATCACCGCAAGGATAAAAAACGTCTTCTTCATAGGTTTCTCCTTAACACATAATT
>DATMYV010000023.1:0-39733 GCA_035560795.1 Longilinea sp. | reverse complement strand
GATTAAAAGTAGTAATTTCACTGAAATTGGCTGAATTACATTAATTCACTAACTTAACACTTTTAGAAGTGCTCTTGCTTTGCCTCCCAAGCGGTTTTATAATGACATTCAAAGTCAAGGTTTTTCTCCATTCTGGAGGTTGGATTTGATTTCTGAGCCTGCTCCCGAGCCCGCCCAGCCGCAAGAGACCCCACCGCGCAATTCACTGCGCTCTTTTTTGGTTGAGGTGCTGCAGACGGTGGTGCTGGCATTGGTGCTTTATTTTTTGATCGACAGTGTGTTGGCACGGGTACGTGTTGAAAACATCAGTATGGAACCGACTCTTCAGCCTGGTGAATTTATTCTGGTGAATAAACTGGCCTACCGGTTGGGCAGTGTTTCACACGGCGATGTGGTTATTTTCCATTACCCGTTGAATCCCATTGAAGATTACATCAAGCGCGTCATCGGCTTGCCCGGCGATGTGGTCACGGTTGAAAACGGCCAGGTCCTGGTCAATGGCAACCCGATGAATGAACCCTACATCATGGCCCCGCCTCATTACAACAACTCCTGGACGGTCCCGGAAGGGCAGCTTTTTGTACTGGGCGATAATCGCAATTCCTCATCCGATTCGCATAATTGGGGGTTTGTTCCTTTAGAAAACCTGGTTGGAAAGGCGCTGGTTGTTTACTGGCCGTTGGATCAGGCGAAAATTCTGGCCCTTCCAACGATCGTAAACGCCGCCAATTAGTAATTCCATGGAAATTCAGGACGTTCTCGTTTACACTGACGCTTTTGAACGCGAACTACCACCCTTTCCGGCTGGATTCAGAGCATTGGAAGGGCCGGTTACACGGTACATAGACCATACCCTGCTGAAAACGGAGGCCGTTCCTGCCCAAATCGAGCAGATTTGCAGGGAAGCGCGTCAATATGGCTTTGCGTCCGTTTGCGTCAACAGCCTTTATGCACCTCTGGTTTACAGTGAATTGCTGGGATCGGACGTAAAAACCTGTTGCGTAGTGGGTTTTCCATTGGGAGCCTCGCCGACTTTAGTGAAGGTCCGAGAGAGCGAGATTGCCATTGGCGATGGAGCCGCTGAAATCGACATGGTTATGGCAGTCGGGTTGCTGAAGGGCCGCGAGGTGCAGGCCGTTCTGGATGATGTACGCGCAGTTGCTGCAGCCTGCCATGCCAGCGGTGCCATTCTGAAGGTGATTCTTGAAATGGGTCTGTTGACCCAACGTGAGAAGATTCTGGCTTGCCTGGTTTGTCAGGCGGCCGGCGCTGATTTTGTAAAAACCTCCACCGGCTTTTTTGCTGGCGGCGCAACCGTTCAGGACGTCGAATTGATGCGGCGGATCGTCGGTCCTACGATGGGCGTAAAAGCAGCCGGAGGCGTGCGTTCTTTGGACGACGCGCGCGCCATGTTAAAAGCCGGTGCAACCCGCCTGGGTTCCAGCGCGGGTGTGAAAATTGCACAAGGTCTAGTTGTGGAAAAGAATGAGTATTAATGCAAGATCCTTTTGATGGCCCCGCCGTTCCCTGCACAGAATGCCAGTCCGGACAAATGCACCGGAGGTACCTGACGTTCTTCACCTACCTGGATGATGAACTGGTTACCGTACCGAATTTTCCGGCCTGGGTGTGCGATATGTGCGGCCGGCGCGAATATGATACCCGTGCGCTTAACCAGTTGGTGTTGATTCTCAGTCCCAATGCCGGTAAACCGCCCAGGCGCCGCCGCGGCACACCTAAACGGATTTTGCACCGTCTCAAAATTGACCATACGCGGAAAGTGGAATAAATCCCACATTTTATAGGTTCAGAGGCAACCTGCCGGGGCATTCGCCCGGCAGGTTTTTAATGGTCAACAACCCATCGTAAGATGACTAGAAGAAGAATGGTTGGAAATGGATCATTATTGAGCAGGGGTGAGTATAATTGCAGGTTGGAAAGCGGCGGAGGTTGGCATGCGCGTTTCGAGGTCGGATACCCAGTCTTTTATGGAATTCATTCGTGCCAATAAGGGCGAAGTTCGCTTCACCTGGCGGATGGCACGGGATTATGGCTACATCCTGGTCGGTGCCCTGCTTCAAGCACTGGCAATGCGGCTATTCCTGGTGCCAGGACAAATGGTGAGCGGCGGCATCAGCGGCGCGGCCCAGATCATCAACCATTTCACCAACTGGCCGATTGGTTTGATGGTATTCATTGGCAATGTGCCTTTGTTCTTCCTTGGCTGGCGGTTTTTAGGGGGGGCGCGGTTCGCACTGCGGACGGCTGTTTCAGTAACCACGTTCTCAATCCTGACAGATTTGTTGGTGATTTTTATTCCCGCACAGGGCGTGACCGATGACCTGGTTTTAAACTGCCTGTACGGCGGCATCCTGTTGGGCGTTGGGCTGGGCCTGGTTTACCGGGGTCAGGGTACCAGCGGGGGCAGCGATATTCTGGGGCGCATTCTTAACTCGAAATTTGGCATTTCCATTTCGCAAGCCTATTTGATCACCGACACTCTGGTCGTCCTGGCAGGCGGCCTTGCTTTTGATTGGAGGCATGCGCTCTATGGCCTGGCCGTCATCTACGTAAGCGGTCTGGCGGCCGAGGCAGTCTCTGAGGGGTCCAGCATTTTCCGCACGGCTATGATTGTCAGTAATTATCCGAAGGAAGTGGCAGAAAAAATCATGGCGGTGCTGGAACGCGGCGTGACTGTACTTTCGGGAACAGGTGCTTACACTGGCGCTGAACGGCCGGTACTTTATTGCGTCATTACCAAATCTGAAGTCAACCAACTCAAAGAGCTGGTCCAGGAGGCAGACCCGGCTGCATTTATGGTGATCGGGCATGCCCATGAAGCATTGGGCGAGGGCTTTCGTTCGCTGACCGGCGAACGTTGATTTCGCTAGGAATTATTTCTAGAAAAAAAGCTGCCCATAACAATTTTGGACAGCTTTTTGTATTTTCAGCCGAAAGCCAGCAGAGCGCCGGCAGCGATGAGAATTTGTCCCACATGATAAGTGATCATCACCGCCAGATTTGCCCAACTCCGAGGGCGTACAAAACGGTCGGAGGCAAGCAATGAATCGGAAGCCAGAAAACTCGCAGCGCCCAGCGTTGAAAGAGTTGCGGCCTGAACCGGCCAGGCGGGCCTGAAGAAACACGCCGCTGCCGAAAGAAGCATCAATAGGATAACCGCCATATACCCGATTACGGGAATCTTCATCGAGCGGTTAGTGGCATCACGGTTAATCCCGCCCAGGACATGCCGGCCAACCAGCAAGGCGATGACCACCACGGCGATGATCGGGATCAATAGAACAGCATTCCAGACGATGGGACGGGAATTGAAACCGATGATATAGCATAAATGCCCGGTCAGGAAGGCGGCCAGTCCCAATATAAAGGCGCGTTCAGGCTTGAGCAGAAAAATATCGCCCAGCAATGAGAACACCAGCCCCAACCCGAACCAGACCAGTGCCCCGCGCCAACCTCCCAAAACCGAAAACCAGATGATGAGGGCAATCAAGGCAGCCGGTTTGGTGATATAGCGTACGGCCTTTGCCTGGAAACCTGTTGCAATCCAATCGGCTGCCATGACCAGTAATGCGATCCAAAACCAGGGTGAAGCTGTCAATAATGCCTGCATGGTTTTTACCCTCCTGATTGTGGAATCCTCGTCTACCATGCCCTCGTTTTAGCTGAGGTTAGTTTTCGTCCTTCTCGAAAACAAAACCATATAAACGCAGCGCGTCTGGATCGTCGCGCCAGTTTTTGTTTACCTTGACGCGCAATTCGAGATAGACGTGCCGCCCCGACATGGCTTCGATTTCCTGGCGGGCTGTGGTGCCGATCTGCTTTAGCATGCTGGCGCCCTGACCAATCACGATGCCTTTGTGTGATTCGCGTTCAACAAACAGGGTCGCCCCGATATAAACCTGTACCTCGCTCCGTTCCTTGTATTCATCAATTCGTACCGCAATGCCATGCGGTACCTCGTCGCGCAGGTGACGCAATGCCGCTTCGCGAATTAAGTCGGAGGCGATGTCGCGTTCGTACAGGTCGGTGATTTGTTCGGGATCGTAGTAAGGCTGTCCCAAGGGTATAGAAGAGAGAATGCGCTTGAGCAGCGCATCGCGGCCTAAGCCATTGGTGGCAGACAACGGGAACGGCTCGGCGCTTGGCCAAAGTGCCTGAAATTGGCTTGTACGGTCAGTTAGAACCTCTTGCGAGACCAGATCCGTTTTATTAAGGACCAACAGGACCGGGGGCAGGTTTTTACCGACCTTCTCAAGGCGTGCCGCGATCAGTTGGTCCTCTTCCTGCGGCGGCTGGCTGGCATCCACCAGCCAGACAATGATGTCGGCGTCTTCCAGGGTAGCAGCGGCAACATCGTTCATATATTCGCCCAGTTTGTGCACTGGTTTGTGCAAGCCAGGCGTATCCATGAAAATGACCTGGCAATCATCCTGACTGAGAATGCCCAGCTGGCGCCGGCGGGTGGTTTGCGGCCGCGGCGAAACGGCCGCGATTTTCTGGCCGAGCAGACCGTTCAATAAAGTGGATTTGCCCACATTGGGGCGTCCAACCAGGGTGACAAAACCGGAACGAAAATCGCTCATCCTTTTCCCCGTATTCTTAAAATAACTGGTTTTGAAAGGTGGAACCTTCCAGGTTTAATAACCAGGCCTTGGTTTTTACACCGTACAATCCGCTGTAGCCATGCAGACGGTTGTCGGCGCCAACCACGCGGTGGCAGGGCAGCACAATTGGGATCGGGTTGGAAGCCATTGCCTGCCCCACAGCGCGCGCGCCATTACTCAACCCCAGAGATGCAGCCAGATCGCCATAAGTGCGTACCTGACCGCAGGGAATGGCAGCAGCAGCCTGCAGCGCATGAACCGAGAATTCGGGCATACCGCGCCAATCGATGGGCAGGTCAAATTCGCGACGCTGGCCTAGCAAGTATTCATATAGTTGCTTTAGCGCTTCAGCCAGGTGAGGCGGCGCGGGCAGGTCCGCGGGCGCCAGCCAGGCATGAAGTTCTGCCGCAATTGGCGCCAGTGCAGAAAAATCCAGCCGCACCAGGCCTACGGTCGACACGGTCACAGTCAGCGGTCCCAGCGGGGAGGGAAATAAATGATCTGCCCAAAGCGGTGCAAGCGCATCAAGGTGATCATTCATTGGTTAACCTCCTGTTCTGTTCTCATTCTACACGATAATCGTCATTCCAAAGAGCGGTTCGGTGGTTAAGATGCGGTTGGAAGAAAGTTGGTTGTAAGGCAAGCGTAGGGCAAGCGTAGGGTAGGCGTCAAGTAATCGGACAAAGTCTCTGCTAATATAACATGCAAGGGCGACTTCTCTTCTTCTCCTCCTTAAGAGAGCGCCGGGGTCGGCGTCCCCGGCGCTCGATAATTTAACCGGCCTGGAAAACAGGCCGGTTTTGTTTTGCCTTTTGTGATATATTATCGAGTTGGTACTATGCTTTCTTTGGAGGTTGGTGATGCCTGAAAAACCTGACGTTTATCCGATTGAAATTGCAGGCGTGCACCGTGAATTGCGCCTTTTTCAAATCAAACCCGGGCTCCGAATCGCGATTTTAAATATCCTGGGAGATACTGAACTGGTTGAGGCTTGTGCCAAAGCCCTGGCTGAAAAATTGAAAACCATCGATTACGATGTGATTGTAACGGCTGAATCAAAAAGCATTCCGCTGGCCTATGCACTGTCTGAAAAGACCAACAAACCGTTCATTGTGCTGCGCAAGAGTTACAAGCCGTATATGGGAGATGCCATCACGGCTGAGACCCTCTCGATCACAACCGGCGCACCGCAGACTTTGTACCTGGATGAAAAGGACCGCGATACCGTCAAGGGTAAACGCGTAATTATCGTGGATGATGTGATCAGCACTGGTTCCACGCTGCAGGGCATGCGGCTGCTGCTCGACCGTGCTGGCGCGACTGTGGCGGTTGAAGCGGCCATCCTCACGGAAGGCGAACGGGCCAAGTGGCGCGATATCATCGCGTTGGGGCATCTGCCGGTATTTACCGATTGATCCAGGCAACGAACCTGAAAACTTGAAGGCGGTGCATGATATTGCACCGCCTTCTTTATTTCTAGAAATAATTACATGCCCACAAACAACCGCGAGGGTTGGTTGGCATCCGTGCAATCTGGGGTGTCGTTAAGCAGTTGACCGTTTGGATCCTGGAGCGCGGCATTGAGAACCGCGGAGGAATTGGAAAGCCTCACCTGCAGCGTCAATCCGCCAGCAGGAATTTGACCGCACCAGTTTTGCCAGCGAAATGTTAACTGGTAGGATTGTTGGGATTGAATAACGATTGAGAAGTTCTGGTTAATGGACTGATCGCTAACAACCATTGGCTGGAGGTTTTCATCCAATAATGAGAGTTCGAAATTGCCAGCCAGCGGACATGGATGGTTGGCGTAATTCGCTAAGGTCAATTGTCCAAGAAGCGCGGAGTCCTGGATACCCATCCATGTGGCGACGGGCGTCAAACTTGTCAGGCTGCATTCCGCAGTGGCATCCTGTGTGACAGCCGGTGTGATAGGTGGTGTGGTCTCGCAACCAGCCAGCAGCCAGGTCAGTGCCATCAGCGAAATTAGAAAAAAGCATTGCCGAAACCGCGAGCCAGCAGAAAATGAACGCTCCATCCAGAGCCTGCCTATGCCTTGCATTGTACAGGATCAGAAAGCGGTTTTTGTTCTGCCAGGGCCTTTTTCTGCGCGTGGCTGAGGTTTTTTAAGGAACGTTCGCGTTTCAACGCGCTGGAAACATCCAGCTGTTCTTCCACATACACCAGATGGACCGGCCGGTGCAGGCGGGTATAGCGGGCTCCGTGTCCGTGATTATGCTGGCTAGCCCGGCGCACCGGGTCGGTCGACCACCCGGTGTAATAACTGCCATCAGCGCATTCGACCATATAACAAAAAACCGCCATGATCGAATGCCTATGATCGCCTGTCGCGCGGTTTGACTCCCACGAGGCGGCCTAATACTTCACCGATCGTGGGCATTTTTTGTACTTCAGATTCATCCCAATTGGCAGCCATGCGGTGGGAATACCAGTCTTTCCGCGCTTCCAGGGCACGCTGCGCCATATCGTTCAGGCCTTCGCTGTCCTGGTTGGTTACGTACTCGCGGATCAGTTGCAGGCTGCCAATCAGGTCGGTCAACACCCGAAGCGTGTTATCGCGGTTTGCCAGGGTGATTTTCCCCAACGTGGCAGAACCGTCCAACAACTGGGCTGGCATGGTGGCTTGGGCAAAAGAGCGCCCAGCCAAGCGCTGGCCTTCCCGCCAGGAAGGCTGGTTGGCAATGGCTGAGAGCAGACCAACGGATGCCAATTTGGGTAGTAAATCGTTGGCGGCCAACAGGCCGTCCATCTCGGCTGCTTCAGCAAAATAAACGCGCGCACCGGCAAGATGGGCAATATCGGCTGCCAGTTTGACAGCATCTGGATGGGTGGAAGGCTCATTGGAAATGACCATGAGACTCTTGTTGAACAGATCCGCATGAACCGCATCAATACCTGTCGCTGCTTCCTCTAGGTATTCCGGATTGATTGTGGGTGTCATGGAGATCAGATAGCGTTCTTCCGGCAGCAATTCTTGCGCCCAGGCAGCGACGGCTGATTTCATCGGCGATGTATCGATAATAACGGTTCCCGGGCGGCAAACCGGGCCAATAAATTCTAGCGTTTCCCGGATCTGATCTACGGGCAGCGCCAGGACCACAACATCCGCTTTTTCAACGGCCGAGGACAGGTTGTAAGCGATATGGTCAACCGCGCCCATTTTCTGCGCGCGTTGGGCGGTAATCGGTTCGCGGTCAGAACCGGTCCGGTATATTTTGTCCTTGTGTTCCTTTAGCGCCAGGCCCAAGGAAGCGCCGACCTGACCCAAACCGAGAATCGTAAAATTAATGGTCACGCACGGCCTCCCAAAAGAATTTGAAGAATGGTGTTCATCGGTGGTCCCATTATCCAACCGATTACGTTTACACCCAGCAGCGGACCGAGAAAAACCAACGCCATCAAAATCATTGAACCGTAGGGATGCATGCGTTCAAGAAAACGGTCCAATGGCGGTGGAAGGAAATAGGCGGCAATTTTTTCGCCATCCAATGGGGAGATGGGAATGAGATTGAAAAGCATCAACACCAGGTTGATGGCCATAAACTGGTATAGAAACGAATATAGCGACGGAATGATGTCGGAGCCAGGCGTAAAGCTCACCCAATGGAAGCGCAGCGGGATGGCTGCGATGACAGCCATCAACAGGTTCGAAAGCGGCCCGGCCAGTGAAACCCACATGACGCCGGCGGAAGAACGCCGCGTCACGGCATAGGGGTTGATTTCCACCGGTTTGGCCCAACCAAACCCGACAAAAAGCAGCATGATCGATCCCACCAGGTCCAGGTGGGCAATGGGATTGAGGGTAAGCCGCCCCTGTATGCGCGGGGTATCATCCCCCAGGCGGTAAGCAGTGAGCGCATGGGAAAATTCATGCACGGTGAAGGCAATCATTAATGTAATGATACGGGTAAAAATTAAAGCAGGGGTAATGCCGGATCCGAACATTTAACCTCTGATGGATTGAAGCGCAGTCTATATAATGAAAGACGACCCGAAGGGGATTATAACATGGGTGGTATAATCCTGGCGTGCTCCCCGAATTAGCCCTTAATGACATCGTCCGGCTGCGCAAAGCGCATCCATGCGGCAGTTTTGACTGGCAGGTGGTGCGGCTGGGCGCAGATATTGGCCTGGAATGCTGCCAGTGTAAAAGACGGGTGCTGCTTTCCCGCCGCGAACTTGCACGGCGCTTGAAAAAAATCGTACCAAAGGAAACTGATGGCTCAAACCCCGGCCAATAAGCCGCACATCCTGTTTCTATTTTCCGATACGGGCGGCGGGCACCGCAGTGCTGCTGAAGCAATCATCGAGGCTCTCAACCTTGAATTTCCCGGGCAATTCACCACTGAAATGGTGGATATTTTTCGGCAATATGCGCCGCGGCCTCTCAATTATGTTCCAGATTTCTACCCGGTGATGACCCGCCTTCCGCGCATGTGGGGCATGGGCTATCGCGTGATTGACGGCCGCCGGCGGGTGCGGAATATGTATTACGCGGTTTGGCCTTATGTCCGCACATCCCTGCAGCGTCTGCTGCGCGAACATCCCAGCGATCTGGTGGTTTCCGTCCACCAACTGCCAAATATCCCGATCGTTTGGGCGATGGGACGCGATCGCCGGCCATTCATGACCGTGGTGACCGATTTGGTCTCGACCCACGCTGCCTGGTTCAACCCGCGGGCCAACCTGGTGATTGTTCCCACCGAAATTGCCAAAGAACGCGCGCTGGAAATGGGCTTGCAGCCAGAACGGGTGCGGGTGGTGGGTATGCCGGTGACTGCGCGCTTTACAACAGCAGAGGGCAATCGGGCCGATTTGCGCAAGAAGTTTGGTTGGCCGGCGGATCAGCCAGTGGTGCTGATGGTCGGCGGCGGCGATGGCATGGGTCCATTGGGTGCAGCGGTTAAAGCGATTGATTCGGCAGGGCTGGCGGCGTTTCTGGCCGTCATTTGCGGGCGCAATGAAGCCTTACTCAACAGCCTGCAAATGCACGATTGGAATTTAGGGCATGCGTTATACGGTTTTGTCCGGGATATGCCCGATTTGATGCGCGCGGCGGATATCATTGTCACCAAGGCTGGTCCCGGCACAATCAGTGAAGCTTTTATCGCCGGTTTGCCCATCATCCTGTACAGCCGTTTACCCGGCCAGGAAGACGGCAATGTCAGCTATGTGGTTGACGAGGGTGCTGGAGTCTGGGCACCCGAGCCGGAGCAGGTCGTGCAGACTTTGCGCCTCTGGCTGCAGGATCCGCAATCCCGTGAAGCGGTCGCTGCGGCCTCGCGGCGACTGGCCCGCCCGCAAGCCACCCGGCAAATTGCCCGATTGGTGGCAGAACAGACCGGGTTTATCAAATAAGCCTTTCCGGATTGGGGGTATAATTTTTCCATGCCTATCCTGGATCCTTCTACGGTTGAATTTTTTAGCCGCAGCCCCGATCAGACCCGCCGGGTGGGGATGCGTCTGGGCGCGCTGTTGCAGCCTGGCGACCTGGTGTGCCTATGCGGCGACCTGGGAGCAGGAAAAACGACCCTGGTTCAAGGCATCGCCCAGGGTTGGGGTTCGCTGGATGCAGTATCGAGCCCGACCTTTGTTTTGTGCAACCTGTACCGCCGGCCGGACGGGCATGCACTAAATCACCTGGACGCTTACCGGCTGCAATCCGCCCTGGAGGCGGAAGAACTCGATTTAGACCAGATGTTGGATTATGGAGCGCTGGTCGTCGAGTGGCCTGACCGTATCCGCAGCGCTCTGCCGCAGACCTGCCTGTGGGTGGATTTACGCTGGATGGCTGAAGAACAACGGGGTATGGTTTTCACGCCCCATGGTGCGCGTTATGAAACGCTGGTGAACGAATTCCGCCGGCGGGTTTACGGAGGCTAATATGCTGCTGGCCGTTGATACTTCCACCCAATGGGTTGGGCTGGCACTCTATGATGGCGCCCAGGTATTGGGCGAGGTTGTCTGGCAGTCACAAAGCCATCACACCATCGAATTGGCTCCTTCTATAGCGGATTTGCTGCGACGGTGCGGTGTTCGTTCCGATGAACTCAAGGCATGCGCAGTAGCCCTTGGCCCGGGTTCTTTTACAGCATTGCGCATCGGATTGGCTGCGGTCAAAGGACTGGCACTGGCAGTTCGCATTCCGATTGTGGGCGTGCCAACCCTGGATGTCTTGGCAGCTGCCCAGGCGGTCCGAGAACTGCCGATGGTCTGTGTGCTGCAGGCTGGACGCGGCAAGCTGGCTGCTGGTTGGTATCACGCTGTCCGCGGGCAATGGGTAGCAAAAGACGGTGCAACGGTGACCACTGCCGAGGCATTGGCAGACCAGATTGAAAAACCGACGCTGGTGTGCGGCGAGCTGACGGCCGCTGAGCGGCAGGTGTTCAGCCGTAAGAAAAAGATTGCATTGTTGATTTCTCCAGCCCATTCGCTGCGCCGCCCCGGTTTTCTGGCCGAATTAGGTTGGAAACGCTGGCAATCCGGCAAAATGGATGATATTGTGTCGTTGGCGCCAATTTACCTGCATTATGGCGAGGAAATTCCAGGGTGAGCGGGTCGGGATTGGTTCTCAGACCGATGACAACCGCAGATATCAGCCAGGTTTTTGCCCTGGATGTGATGTCATTCAGTTTGCCCTGGCCGGAACGCTCCTACCATTATGAAGTCGAAGATAATATTCACTCCCGTCCCTGGGTAATGGAAGATGTCAGCCAGGCTCCAACCCGCATAATTGGAATGATTGTGGTGTGGATGATTTTGGATGAAGCCCATGTTGCCACTCTGGCCGTGCATCCCGAATACCGTAGGCGGGGCATTGGGCAACATTTACTTGCGAATGCTTTGCTGGAAGCCCAAAAAAGCGGCGCGGTTTTGGCCTTTCTCGAAGTCCGAAAAAACAATTTGGCAGCGCAGGCGCTTTACCGTAGATTTGGTTTTGTTGAGGACGGCATTCGCCCGCATTATTATGCCGACAACGGCGAGGATGCCATTCTATTGAGTCTTCGGCCGCTCGATCCGCAGGCGCTAACCATCTTGCTGAATGCCAGCGAGAAAATCTCATAAGGGCGGAGGTCAGAGGATGAATTCTACTGAAGTCATGAGGGAAGTCGCGGCGCAGGTATCGGTTTGCCAGAAATGCAACCTGCATCTCTCGCGCAAGAAAGCCGTCCCAGGACAGGGACCGGATAAAGTCGAATTGATGTTCATCGGTGAAGGTCCTGGTTTTTATGAAAATGAACAAGGGCTGCCGTTTGTTGGCCAGGCTGGCAAGTTCCTGGACGACCTGCTGGCGAGCGCCAGTGTGACGCGGGAAGACGTCTTCATTACGAATGTAGTCAAATGCCGGCCGCCTGGCAATCGTGATCCTTTACCGGATGAACTGGCCGCGTGCAAAGGCTATCTGGAACGCCAGATCGAGGCTTTGAATCCCACCGTAATTGTCACGCTTGGGCGTTATTCAATGGCTCATTTTCTCCCCAACGCCAAAATCAGCAGCACTCACGGCAAGGCCACCTGGGTCAACGGCCTTCTGGTGGTGGCCATGTACCATCCAGCAGCGGCGTTGCATCAGCCCTCGCTTAAGGAAACCGTGTTGAGCGATTTTTCGCACCTGCCTGAATTTATCCAACAGGCTAAAAAAGCTCAGCAGGGGCGCATCCCACCAATGGCGGCAACGTCAAATGCTGCTTCTTTGAATCTGACCCCCGTGCAGCAACCGGAACAACAATCGCTGCTGGACCTGGTTACACCTTCAGAGCCGCTGCCCGCGCAAACCGAACCGATGTTGCCGAAGGATGACGATTCAGAGGATGCAAAACCGACGCAATTATCCCTGTTCTAGCTAGAATAATTTACCCTGCTTCGGCCGGGTTGAAGGAGTTTCTAAAATTATGGCTTCAAATGTTTCACAAGAATTAATTCGCAAATTGAAGGATCGTACTGCAAAGGTTGCTGTTCTTGGCATGGGATATGTTGGATTGCCGCTGGCCACCGTCTTTGCTGAGGCCGGTTTTGAAGTAACCGGGGTGGACCCGATCGGCTGGAAAATGGATCAGCTTAACCGTGGGGAGAGCTATATTCTGGATATCCCCAGCGAGCAGGTGGCGCGCCTGGTGAAATCCGGCAAGCTGAAAGGAACCACCGATTATTCGGTGCTGGCCAACGCAGATGCAGTTTCGATTTGTGTTCCAACGCCGCTGCGCCAGACTGGGGATCCGGACCTGTCATTTATCATCGGCGCGGCGGAAGGCCTGGCACCTTACGTGCATTCCGGCATGGTGGTTGTTCTGGAGAGCAGCACCTATCCCGGCACGACGCGGGAATTGATGCTGCCCAAAATGACTGAGCCCAGCGGTTTGAAAATAGGAGAGGATATTTTTGTGGCTTTCTCGCCGGAGCGGGTCGACCCGGGCCGCACCGACTGGACCACCAAGAATACGCCAAAGGTGGTCGGCGGCATGACCGCAGCCTGCTCGCAGGTGGCGGCAGCCTGGTATGAGCAGGCACTCGACCGGGTAGTGCGGGTTTCGACCACCGAGGTCGCCGAAATGACCAAGCTGTTGGAGAACACCTTCCGCATGATCAATATCGGTCTGGTCAATGAACTGGCCATTATGTGCGACCGGTTGGACGTGGACGTGTGGGAAGTGATCGATGCCGCGGCAACCAAACCGTTCGGTTTTATGAAATTCACCCCCGGCCCCGGCCTGGGTGGCCACTGCATCCCCATTGATCCGCTTTATCTTTCGTGGAAATTGAAATCCCTCAACTATACGGCCCGATTCATCGAACTGGCCTCCGAAATCAACACCAACATGCCGCGTTTCGCCGTCGGCAAGGTGCAGGATGCTTTGAATGGCGTGGAAAAATCGCTCAAGGGCAGCCATGTGCTGGTGTTGGGTGCGGCCTATAAACCCGATATCGATGACCTGCGCGAATCGCCTTCCCTGGATGTGATGCGTCTCTTGGAACAGAAAGGTGCGCTGGTCGAATACCACGACCCGTATATCCCGGTGATCCATGAAGACGGCGGTGAGCGCCGTTCCGTGACCGATTTGATGGCTGCCGTTCGATCGGCAGATTGTGTGGTGATTGTGACCAACCACAAGGTATATGACTATGACGCGATTTTGAATGCGGCGACGCTGCTGGTCGATACCCGCAATGCGCTGGGCGAGAAGGGGAAGAACAGTCCAAAGGTGGTCAGGTTGTAATGGCAATTTATCTTGTCACTGGAGCGGCGGGTTTTATCGGTGCGCGCGTCAGCGAGCTGCTGCTGGAGCAGGGGCACAGCGTGGTGGGCATCGATAACCTCAACGATGCCTATGATGTCCGCCTGAAAACCTGGCGCTTGAACCGCCTTACTCCTGTAAAGGATTTCCGCTTTTATCAGGCTGATTTATGCGACCGGGCAGCGCTCGACCGGCTAGCGGCTGAAAACCCAGGCATCGCTGGCATCATTAATCTGGCGGCTCGTGCAGGTGTACGCGCCAGCCTGGAAAATCCCTGGGTATTCCTCGAATCGAACACCACTGGCACGCTCAACCTGCTGGAATTGGCACAACACAACGGCATTGGCAAATTTGTTTTGGCGTCAACTTCGTCCATTTACGGCGCCAACCCGCCGTATCCAACTCCCGAGGATGCCGACAGCAGCCATCCTTTGCAGTCCTATGCCGCCAGCAAGAAAGCCGCCGAGGTGATGTGCCATGCCTACCACCACCTGTACGGCATTGATGTCACCATTTTCCGTTACTTCACCGTTTACGGCCCGGCTGGCCGGCCGGATCTGGCCATGTTCCGCTTTGTGCAGCGCGTGGCGGAAGGGCGCGCCCTGCACGTCAACGGCGACGGCTCACAATCTCGTGGGTTTACTTATATCGATGACATTGCCCGCGGTACGATTCTGGGGCTAAAGCCGTTGGGGTATGATGTGATTAATCTGGGCGGGCACGAGTCCATCTCGATCAACGGCCTGATTGCCATGATCGAAGAACTGCTCGGGCAAAAGACGAAAATTGAACATCATCCCTTCCATCCGGCTGATATGATGAACAACCTGGCCGACGTAAGCAAAGCCAGGCAGCTGCTTGGCTGGCAGCCCCAGATGGGATTGCGCGAAGGGGTGCGAAATTTGATTGACTGGTATCTGGCCGAGCGCGATTGGGCCAGCCAGGTGATCACCGAATGAGTCCTTTGCGAGACTCTGTCCAATCCTGGACGCATGACCTTCTGCTGCGCAGGGTGGTTCGCAATTCCACCTACCTGTTTGCCAGCAATATCATTGCAGCCATCTTGAGCATCGTCACCGCCAACCTGTTGGGCGTGGCGGTTTTTGGAGTGCTGGGCATCATCACCGGCTTTGTTTCCAATATCAACCGGTTGCTCTCGTTTCGCATGGGCGATGTGGTTGTCAAATACATGGGTGAATCGCTGGCACGCGGTGAAACGGAACGGGCAGCCGCAGTGGTCAAATTGGCCGGGTTGGTCGAAACGGGCACCTCCTTGTTGGCATTTGGCGCACTGGCGCTTCTGGCTCCACTCGGCGCGAGATATTTCGCCAAAGATATGGCTCTCACGCCTTTGTTCCTGATATTTGGTCTGTCCATTCTGGCGAACTTCAGTACCGAGACCGCCACTGGCGTGTTGCAGGTGACCAATCACTTCCGCAGCCAGGCGCTGATCAACCTGGTACAGTCTGTTTTAGTGGCCGTACTGGTGCTGCTGATCGCGGTCCGCGGAGCCAGTCTGGAATTGGTTCTGTTGGCTTACCTGACTGGCAAGGTCGTGATGGGATTAGGGCCAATCCTGGTGGCGCTCTTCTGGCTTCCCGGGTCGCTGGGCAGGGGCTGGTGGCGCGCCGACCTGAGGCTGCTGCCGCCCTGGCGGGAGCTGGCGAAATTCGCTGTCAGCACAAATTTTAGCGGCACCATCAACGTCATTGCGCGCGATAGCGAGGTGCAGTGGGTCGGTTTATTCTTCAATAACACCGTGGCCGGTTATTACAAAACAGCCCTGGCCATCGTAAACCTGGTGGTGATGCCGATCAATCCTTTCATCAGCACCACCTACCCTGAAATCACCCGCGCCTTTGCCAACCGCCAGTGGTCGCGCCTGCGCAGCCTGTTGCGCCGGGTGACTCTGATTGCCGCCAGTTGGACCGGCGCGGTAGCCCTGGGTTTGGTATTGTTTGGCCGCCAGGTGTTGTTCAGTGATTGGTCTCTCTTCGGCCGCACCTTTCACATTTACTCAAGCAGCTTCTTGCCAGCATTTGACCTCTTGATGGTCATCCTGGTGGGTTTTGGTTTTGCGAATATCCTTTTCTGGAACCGCCCGCTGCTATTGGCCCAGGGAAAGGCCGGTTATGTGCTCAAAATCAGTTTTTGGACCATGCTTATTAAGGTAGCCCTGGCGGTGATCCTGCTGCCGGGCGCTGGATATATAATGGAAGCAGTTCTGCTGTCGGGTTATTTTATTGTTTCGATCGGCATCATGGTTTGGCGCGGATTAACGGACATCCGGCGAGCTGAAGCGCTTGACAATATCGCGGAGAGTAAGACATGAGAATTGCAGCCATCACCACTTCCAGAGTACCGTCTTCCGCAGCGAACAGCATTCAGGCGGTTAAAGCTTGCCACGGGCTGGCGCAGTTGGGCCATGAAATTTGTCTTTACGTGCCTGGCGATAAGACCACCCCATGGCCAAAACTATCCGAATATTATGGTCTGGTAACGCCATTCAGCGTCACCTGGCTGCCGGCGCATAAGGTCTGGCGGCGTTACGATCTGGCGCTGAATGCCATTGAAAATGCGCGCGAAACGAAAGCCTGGGTGGTTTATACCTGGACGTTGCAGGCTGCGTTATTAGCACAACTCAGAGGTCTGCCTGTTATTTTGGAAATGCATGGCAGCCCGACTGGAAAAATTGGTCCCTGGTTATTCCGCCGTTGGTTGACGACACCCGGCCGAAAACGCCTGCTGGTCATTACCATTGCATTGCTTAACTTGCTTGAGCGCGATTACGGACGTTTGATGCAAGGCGTTGAGGTGCAGGTGGCGCCAAATGCAGTCGATTTGGAGCATTATGCCAAATTGCCCGGTCCTGCAGCCGCCCGCCAACAATTGGGGCTACCCGACTGCCTGACGGCCGTTTACAGCGGCCATTTTTATGCCGGCCGAGGCATTGAATTGCTGCTTGGGCTGGCAAAATCCTTCCCCGGGATTCGATTCCTGTGGGTTGGCGGCCGCGCAGAGGATGTGAATGGCTGGCGAATTCGTTTGAAAGAACTGGGTGTTGAAAATGTAACCCTGACCGGCTTTATTGAACAAACCAGACTCCCGTTGTACCAGGCAGCCGGCGATTTTTTGCTGATGCCGTATGAAAAGCAAATTGCGGGCAGCAGCGGCGGCAATTCGGCTGATATTTGTTCGCCGATGAAGATGTTTGACTACCTGGCGACGGGCCGTGTCATTCTCAGCAGCGATTTGCCCGTACTGCATGAAGTGTTGAACGCGAAAAATGCTGTTTTTTGCCAGGCAGAAGATTTGGCCTCCTGGGAAAAAGCGCTGTGCGGATTGCTTGATGACGAGTCCCGCCGCCGCGCCCTGGGCGATCAGGCGCAGAGCTATGCGCGTCTGCATACCTGGCGCGACCGCGCTGAGCATGCGGTAGACGGTTTTTTCGATTAATCGATGCGCATAACAATGGCAGGCATACTTGCACGCCAATCAAAATATTAAACTCTGGCTCAGGGTGCCATTGTGGTTGCGCTGGCTGTTGATTATTTCAGCTGTTGCAATTCTTGAACGACTGCTGCTGCTGGCGTTTTATTCGCCAGTGGCGTATGACGATACCGCCAGCTACCGGCATCTGGCTGATACAGTCTTGAATCACTGGGAAGGTTACGATGGAACGCGCACGCCGGGATACCCGATCTTTCTTGCCTGGTTTGGCTCTGACCAGCATGTTTATGCACTGCAACTGCTGATGGGGCTGTTGATTACAGGCGTCTTCTTTTGGATCGGCTGGCAGACCAGTGGAAAAGTCCAGTTCGGGGCTGCGGCTGCCCTGGGACATACCCTCAATTTGGGACAACTTTTTTTCGAAGCCAACCTGCTGACTGAAACGCTCACCACGTTCTGGCTAGCGCTGGCAGCACTGGCGATTTTTGAAGCATTGCGCCGTCCCGGTTGGGCGCGGCTGGCCTGGGCGCTGGCTGGCGGTTTGTTTGGCGGTCTAGCAGGATTGACCCGTCCGCTGTTCTTTTTTGTCCCATTTTGGATAGCATTGTTTTTACCGGTTGTTTTTTGGCGGGAGAGGTGGCGTACCCGCCTGGGCACTTTTGGCGCGCCGCTGTTGCCGGGATTGGTCATAGTCGGCCTTTGGGTGGGATATATTTACACCACCTATAACATGCTTAGCGTGACCGTAATGAACGGCTACCACCTGGTGCAGCATACCGGGAATTTCTTCGAATATGTACCCGAAGAGGATGCTGCCCTGCGTGACACCTACTTGCGCTACCGCGCCGAACGGATTGCCCAATACGGCACCCAGGGTAATACCATTTGGGGGGCGATCCCGGAACTTGAAAAAGTGACCGGTTTGAATTTCTACGACCTGTCGCGGAAATTGGTCAGGGTCAGCATCGATTTGATCCGCGCGCATCCGGGCCTGTATGCTCGCACGGTGGTGGACGGCTGGTTTTTATACTGGCGTGCACCAGTCTATTGGCATTCTGAGGCAATCACCTCGACTGACCTTCGCCTGGCGCTGCAAAGCGCGATTCAGGGTGAAAGGGTCTTGCTGGTTTTGTGCAACGCCATATTCATTCTCGCTTCTTTGCTTATGTTATTATGGAAGCAAGCCCGCCAGTGGATGCGTATGAATCCGTTTCTCTGGTTCATCGGCATACTGATCTGGCTGTCTTCCATCGCGCAAACGCTGCCAGATCACGGGGATAACCCGCGCTTCCTCATTCCGCTGCAATCCTGGGTGGTGTTTTGCGTGCTGTGGCTGCTATGGAACGCAATGGAATATTTCCGACGGCGTAGAACATCATGAAGAATAGTTATCTTTTTATCATTTCCGCTGTGACCGGAATCCTCATGGGATGGGGGTTGGCTCTGGTTGCCCCAGCCGGCGATTTCATCCGTTCCTGGCTGGTTTATGGGCTGATTTCAGTACTGGCCTGCGCATGCCTGGCTTTTGCCTGGCGCGGGGTTGCCGGGGGACGCGGTCTGGCATGGATGCTGATCCTGGCTTTTGGGCTGCGGATTGCCGCCGCTGCAGCGCTGCAACTGACGCTGCCGGTGTTTGGTAATGGCAGCGAGCCGGAACTAAACGGTTACATTTTCTACGATGCCTACGCGCGCGATCAGGCTGCCTGGACCCTGGCGCGCACGGATCAACCGGTGATGGCTGCGTTCAGCGGCGAGTATGTCAATCAGGATCAATACGGCGGCCTGCTGGCCATATCCACGCTGGCTTACCGTGCCCTCAGCCCGGATGCGCAGCGGCCGCTCTTGACAGTTCTTTTGGGCGCTTTCTTTTATTCCCTGGGATTGCCTTTTTTGGTTAGTGCCATTCGTTCACGCTGGGGTACGTTCGCCGCGGGCGTGGCCGGGTGGATCTACGCTCTTTATCCGCAATCGGTGCTGCTGGGTGCTTCCCAAATGCGCGAACCTTTCCTGATGGGATCGATTGCACTGGCAAGCTGGGCTGTAATCCGATTTTCAAAAATGAAGGTTGTCCCTCTGGTGGTTTTGGCAGTCAGCCTGGCCTGGATGGCGTTATTGAGTTCGCGCATCGCCATTGCCGCTGGCGGTGTTCTCCTCATCTGGTTGGCATTGGATTGGATGAACAAAATGCCGCCGCGTTGGCAGCGTTGGAGCTGGCTGGTATTTGGACTGGCCGGAATCCTGATTGTTGCTGGTTCATGGGAATGGCTGCGCTGGTCAGGCGATTGGGATATCAAATTGCTGCAAATGGGCAGCGGTATGATTGACAAGCGCCTAGATGAGCTGCCCGCAGCCTTGCGGCTGCCCTTCATCATTGCCTACGGCATTGCCCAACCCGTTCTGCCAGCCGCCCTGGCGGATGCTGCCCTGCCGCTGCGCCAGGCGATTTCCATTCTATGGGCGATCGGCTGGTATGCATTGGCGCCGCTGCTGGTATTTGCATTGTTTACTGTCTGGCGGGCGCAGGCCGAATCCGACCGGCGCGCATTGGTGTGGCTGGCACTCTCAACCCTGCTTTGGACTGTTATCTCCTCGGCGCGCGGCGGGGGTGATCAATGGGATAATCCGCGCTATCGCACCCTATTCTTACCCTGGATGGGGCTGTTGGCGGGGTGGTCGTGGCAGTGGGCCCGCAAGCAGCACAACCAATGGTTGGGACGGGTATACGCGGTGGCCATGGTCTTCATCGCCGCTTTCACACTCTGGTATCTCAGTCGCTACGCTCATTGGTTCGGTGGTCTGCCATTCTGGGGTGTCGTTGTGGGCGTGGTAATTATCAGCGTCGCCATTTTTGGCGGCGGCTGGTGGCGTGACCGTTCCTTGACGCGTCATCGGGAAAAGTTATAATAATTAATTCAATCCGGCTGGCTTAAATTGAGCTTACAGGAAGTGGTTTTGTGGATCTTTCCATAATTTCGCCTGTGTATAATGAAGAAGAAAGTGTTGTCCTGTTGTATGAGGCGGTTAACAAGGCATTGTTGCCGCTTGGTTTGCAGTGGGAACTTGTGCTGGTGGATGACGGCAGCAGCGACGGCAGCCTGGCTAAGTTGGACATGCTGGCTGAACAGGATCCCCAGCATGTGCGCGTGGTTCAATTGCGCCGGAACTTCGGCCAGACTACAGCCATCGCCGCTGGCATTGATTATTCAATCGGAGAAATCATTGTATTGATCGACGCGGATTTGCAGAATGATCCCGCGGATATTCCGATGATGTTGGAGAAGATTCGCTCCGGCTATGATGTGGTGAGCGGCTGGCGAGTGAACCGCCAGGATACTTTTATCACCCGAACGCTGCCGTCCCGTTTGGCCAACAGTCTGATTTCCTGGGTGACCGGTGTGCATTTGCATGATTACGGCTGCACGCTCAAAGCCTACCGGCGCGAAGTGATCACGGGTTTCCGTTTGTACGGAGAGATGCACCGCTTCATTCCTGCCTATGCCAAATGGGTGGGTGCGTCCATCATTGAAGTACCGGTCCAACACCACCCGCGCCGCTTCGGAAAAGCGAAATATGGCCTGGAGCGCACGATAAAAGTTGTGTTGGACCTGTTCACCGTAAAATTCCTGAACAGCTTCGCAAGCAAACCCATTTATTTGTTTGGCGGATTGGGCATGATCTTATTTCTGGCGGCTGTCATTGTCATGCTCATCCTGATTGGATTACGCATTTTTGCCGGCGAACACATGATCCGCTCACCGCTGTTGATTCTGAGTGTTATGCTGGTCATCCTGGGTTTTCAATCCATTCTTCAGGGATTAATTGCCGAACTGCTGATGCGAACCTACCATGAGTCGCAGCAAAAGCTGACATACACCGTCCGGAAAACAATCAACATTGCCGAAAAAGCTGTCTGATGCCATGGACAAATCGGGTAAGCCATCTTCAACGGCAGACACGCCGCGCCAGCACGTGTCCTGGCTGCGTTGGGTCGGGACGATTGCTGCACTTGGATTGCTGGTTTACCTGCTTGCGCAGCAAGGTTGGGATGAATTTGCCCAGGCCATTGCGACTATCCCTGCCTGGGCATTTCTGGCGGCGTTTGCCTGTTTGTTCGGCTCGCGCCTGACGACGGTTGGACGCTGGCTGGCGCTTTTGCGTGCCGCGGACGTGCATATTGCCACCTGGGACGCCTTCAAACTGGTATTTGCCGGGTTGTTTGCCGCCAACTTTCTACCGACCACCATCGGCGGCGATGTAGTCCGCCTGGCCGGGGCAGTGCAATTACGTCTGGATGGAGGCATTGTCACCGCATCATTGATTGTCGACCGGCTGGTCGGCATGGCAGGCATGGCAACCCTGCTGCCGCTGGAATTGCCGCGCGTGCTGCGTGAAGGATTGCCGGCTTTGAAAAGCGCGACGGATGTTAACTTTGCGGCCGCGTTGCCCGGCATTTTGCAGCCTGCGTGGAAGAAACTCAACGATTTTATCGCCACCATCCTGAAAAGCCTGGTACATTGGGTACGCCGTCCGATCGGATTGCTGAAAGCCCTGCTGTGGACGTATGGACACATGGCCTGCGTCTTTGGAGCGGTTTGGTTTTTTCTGACGGGAATGGGAGAGCCGCTCTCCTTTTGGAAGATTGGCGGCCTGTGGGTGCTGGCATATTTCATTACCCTGCTGCCAGTGTCGATCAATGGTTTGGGCGTACAGGAACTTTCAATTGCCGTGCTCTACTCTACTTTCGGCGGTGTATCACAACAAACCGGCCTGGCACTGGCTGTATTAATGCGCATGTTGTACATGCTGGCCAGCCTGCCAGGAGCGTTGTTTCTGCCCGGGTTGCTGCAGAGGCGCAGCCAGCCTCCGGAAACTGGAACGGATGAGGGTGTGCAGTCATGAAATCGACCACAACGGATGATCCGGGCCGGCTGCTGAACCTGCGCCTTTTCATTGGGGTGGTATTTCTGGCCTGCCTGCTGGGCTTTCAGGCACAGGCTATTGATGCGGGCGGCTTGTTGCTCTGGCGGCGAACCGTGCCCAAGATTTTCACTTTGCCGTTGGCCGGACTGGGCGCAACGGCCGCACTGCTTTTACTGTTGACGTACACGCAGTATCAACAGATTCTTTTATCTGTTGCTGAGCGTATTCGCCGCTTCCTGGTTGCCCTGCGGTGGTTCAACCTGCTGGCTTTCCTGGCATTAGGCATCCTCTTTCCCTGCCTCTTCCTGACCACACTTGGGAAAGATGTATGGCCTTATGCCCCGCGCATCTGGGTGTTTTTATTGTTCGTTGCGGCCGGGTCCTTATTCTGGCAGGCAGCCAGGAGCGGGCGGAATTGGCGTTATGCCATTGCCGCAACCGTCCTGATTTATGCCGTCCTATTCCGGGTCGCGCTTTTTGTTCCGCAGGTTTCCGACTACATTTTCTCACTGGGTTGGTCGGAAGCCAGCCGCTATTACAACGCTTCGCTGTTTTTCGCCAACCGAATTTATGGACAGTTCTACCCGCTGCCCACCCTTCATCCCACCCGCTACTTATTGCAATCCATCCCATTTTTCCTTCCCGGGCTGCCATTGTGGTTTCACCGGTTGTGGCAGGTGCTGTTATGGTTGGGGTTTAATGGCGCAGCAGCCTGGCTGCTGGCCCGGCGGTTCTGTCCAAAGGATCAGGGGCTGCGCTGGTTGACCGCAGGCTGGGCTTTCCTGGTCTTCTTCCAGGGTCCTGTTTACTATCACTTGATCTTTTGCGTTCTAATTGTTGTTTGGGGTTTCGATGCGCGCAGATTATGGCGTTCGTTGATCATCGTGGTGCTGGCATCGTTATGGGTGGGTATCAGCCGGATTAACTGGTTCCCACTGCCCGGCTTGTTGGCGGCACTGCTCTACATGATTGAATATCCTAAGGAAAAACAAGCGCTTCTGCGCTACCTGGTTCCTCCAGCCGTTTGGACGATCTCCGGGATAGCCGCGGCGTTCGCTGCACAGCGGCTGTATATCCAGGTTTCCGGCAACCCGCCAGAACAATTCTCGTCAAGTTTTACCTCCGACCTTTTGTGGTACCGCCTTTGGCCAAACATTACCTTTTCTCCCGGCATACTGTGGGGTGTGCTTCTTGTCTCCCTGCCGTTGTTCCTCCTTTTTGCCATTTACCTGTTTAGGAATTACCGCGCGGTGCATCCCATCCGTTGGCTGGGAATGGCTGCCATTTTAGCTGCATTTTTGGCAGGCGGCATTGTGGTCAGCGTCAAAATTGGTGGCGGCAGCAATTTGCATAACCTGGATGCTTATCTGGCTTTGCTGGCGGTCGCTGGTGCCGCGGTTGGCCTGGGACGTTTTTCGTTGGACGATGCCGGAAAGGCCAAACATGTACGCATCAACCCGGCCTTAATAGGCCTGATTTTGCTGGTGCCAGCCTGGGTGGCGATTCTGGAAGGTACGCCTGCGGACTCTCTGCCCTCCAGAATGGAACAACAACAAGGTTTGGCCCAGATCCAACAATGGGTTGAAGCAACGCGCGAAAAAGGGCAGGAAGTTCTTTTTATCAACGAGCGCCAGTTGCTGACATTCGGTTCAGTCCCCAGGATCGACCTGATCCCGGATTATGAAAAAGTTTTCCTGATGGAAATGGTGATGGGCAACAATCGTCCGTATCTTGACGCCTTTTACCAGAAATTGAAAAACCATGAATTTGGCCTGATTGTGACCGAGCCGTTGTACCTGAATTACCAGGATCACACCTTCGCATTTTCGGAAGAAAATAATGTCTGGATGGAGCGGGTTGTGAAACCGGTCATGGAAGATTACACGCCCGTGGTAACGTTAACCAATCTTGGCATCCAACTTTCAGTTCCCAAGGAATAAATTGGAGGCGTATGTCCTATTGGCTGCGCCTTTTTGACCCGGCCGGCCTGATGATTACGGCTGCAACCACGCTCGCCTGGATGATGGGCGGCTGGTTGTTGGTGCGCACCATGTTTCGATTGTTGCCTGGCGCCCGTTTGATAACCGGCTTCACCGCTGGTTGGGTGATCGACCTGGTATTGGTTAACCTGATCACGCGCTGGATCGGGCTGCCGGCAGCATCGGTGGTAAGTGCGGTGCTTGTGCTTGCAACGGGAATAACAGCCGCCAGAGGGACCCTGCGGGAGAAGGAGACCTGGGCGGATTGGAAAGAATGGTCGCAGCCCTTTGGCGCACTTCTTTTGATCGTTTTATTTTGCATGGCACAGCGCGGCGTCAGCATTTTTGACGATTACCTGCATATGCCGCTGGTTTCCAGCATGGCAACCGGCGATATTCCTCCGCATTTCTATCTCAAGCCTGATGAATGGTTCGCATACCATTATGGACTGCAGGTGTGGGCGGCGATGCTGGTAAGAACCGCCGGACTCACACCATGGAGCGCTTGGGATGTCAGTAAAGGGGTGGCGATCGCTTTAACCCTGGTCAATGCCTGGTTATGGGTCCGGCAGCGTACCAGCAGCCGGACGGCGGCCTGGTTGGGAGCTCTGTTGGTGGTTTTTGGCGGCGGGGCACGCTGGCTACTCCTACTGCTGCCCACCCAGGTGTTAACCTGTATCAACCCGGCGATTACTTTGATCAATACCGGGGCTTCATCATCCAACTCCTTGATTCAAGCCCTGGTTGGCCCCTGGATCATGGAAGGAGGCGGCCCGGTCCCGTTCCCATTTGCTTTCCACAGCGGCTTTTTTGTGCCGGTATTTTTTGTGTTGGGCAGCACCGGCGCCCTGCCATTTCTGACCATTTTCCTTCTTTTAAGCCTGAAGCCGAAGGATCCTGGTTCACTGGCAGCAGCCGGTGTGGCAGGATTGCTGGCTGCCAGCCTGGCATTAAGCGCGGAACATTTATTTGCCTTCCTTTGGATCGGTACCGTACTGGCAGTGGTTTTGAGCTGGTTTACTTATCGTCACTGGAAAAAACCAATTGTCAGGTCGCATTGGGTGGCTTTTCTGACCGCTCTTGGATTGGCTGCCGGGTTGGCGGTTTTTCAAGGCGGATTTATCACGGAAACCCTGCGCGGTCTGGCAGGACGCTGGTTGGGCATCGCTCCATGGGCACAGACCAGCATTAATTCTTACGGTTTTATTTTCCGATGGCCCCCGGCAATATATTCAGCTCACCTGGGTTTGTTATCGCTCGGGAATCCGCGCCACTGGCTGGTTCTGCTGGCAGAGATGGGTCCGGCAGTTTTTCTGGCACCGTTGGTAACGGGTTGGGCCAGGGGATTGCTCCGGCGCGAACGTTGGTTGGAGGCTGGACTTGGATTTTGCGCATTATTTTGCATGATCTTTCCGCTGTTCTTCCAGTATGGCGTCGACCGATCCAGCACGCGCATGCCTGGAACGGCGTTATGGATCTGGCTGACTCTGGCTTTTCCACTGGTTTGGAAATACAGCCGGACGGCTGGTACCATCCGGCGTACGCTATACGGTGTCGGGTATTTTATTTGCATATTTGGCGGAGCCATCCTTTTCGCTGTGCAATTGATCAGCATGCCGACCCCGCAGACGGCCTACTTCCTGGATTCGCTGGACGCTCATTTTACACGCCAGTACTGGAACCGGTTGGAAGCCGGTGCACAAATTCTTGACCCGATACCCTTCCGGGCTGTAACTGTTTTTGGACGAGAAAGCGAAGCACACCTGAGCATCTATGAAGAATTGCCGGAATGGAAAGCGCTTACGCTGTCACCGAAGGTCAATTTGGTGAAGGCTGCAGGCTTTCAATATGTCTACATGGATGCTGCCTGGTGGAACAGTCTTCCCAAAGACATTCAACAGACTTATTCACAGGCTTGTGTTCGCGATGTGGAGCGGCTAGTTCAACCGAACGGGAAAGATTTCCGCGTTCTTTACGACGTGAGCGGATGCCCATAGAGGTTATATGGTGGGATAAGGATTGTCATCCAAAAGATGAGGACGGTCGAGAAAAATAATCAACCCGATGCCTGTCAATCCCAACACGGCTACCAATCCGTTCGCCAGGACTGGCGTAAGGTTGAGCAGGATAAAGGCCAGGCAGTCGATGAGCAATGCGCTTAATTGCATCACTAGAATCGCCCGGTTGGGGTTGATCCCCAGACGGATCAGACGGTGATAGGTGTGGTCAAGGTTGCCCTGGTAGACGGGTAATCGCCGGCGCAAACGGGATACCACCACCAGAACCATGTCGAAAATGGGAATGCTGACCAGAAGGACCGGCACGAACCAGGATGTCCAAAGGGTAAAGCCGGCCGGGATGTATTCCAATGTGATGGCCGCCAGCGAGAAGCCGAGGAATTGCGCCCCCGAGTCCCCCAGGAAATAACGCGCAGGCGGAGAATTAAAAAAGAACACCCCAATGCAGCTCCCCAGAATCAGGGTGCTCATTAAGGTCAATTCAACCTGGCCGCTCAACAAGGTAACCAGCACCAGGCAGGCTGCGGTTAAGGCTGCCAGACCGGCTGCCAGGCCGTCCATGCTGTCGATAAAGTTGAATGCATTGGTGATGCCAACCAACCAGAAAATGGTGATGGCAAAATTAATCACCGGGTAAGAAAAGAGCTGTGCGGAAACGCCGTTATATATAAGTAATCCTGCCGCGAGGAATTGGCCGACCAATTTGATGACTGGTTTGAGACCGATAAAATCATCCAAAATACCAAAGGCTACGATTATCATGATCGGCAGTAGGTGGATGAACAATGTTTCGCGATATGATTTGCTGCCTATCAGCGAAAGAATAAGGAAAGTCAGAAAAAGCACAATCCCACCAGCTAATGGAACAGGGCGATTATGTTGCTTGTGACCTTCACTTCTGGGGATGTCCATCAGCCCGACACGGTGGCTAAACCAGATTGCCAACGGGCTCAATCCCAATGCAAGCGTGACGGAAAGAAAAACTACTAAAAGCAAACTAAATACGGTCAAGATGTTTTCTCAATCTACCTGATTTTAGAAACTAATTTATATGAACTTCCGATGGTGAAGCGAGAACAATTATTTCTCGATGAGAAGCGCCTGCCGCGGCGGCCAGTCCGGCTACCACCCATAGGTAAGGCAACGCGAATGAATCGATACTGAACCCTTCGGCGATAAAGGCCAGCAGCATGAGCTGGCAAACAAATGCGGTCAGTTTATGAAAAGGAAGTGCGGAACGCAAGGTTTGGAACGCTGACCGCCACATTGTTAGGATCCAGGAAACAAAAATGGAAAAACCCACCAGCCCGGTTTCAGCTAATAGCCGGACCCAAAGGCTTTTAATATTGGGAAGAAATGTCGCTCCGGTCAGCAAATAACGGACTTCGATGGAAGTCCAACCGATCGACGGGGATTTATCCAGAAAGAAAAACCCGCTGTTGCCCAGGCCAACACCAAAAAGGGGATAATCATTGAAAACACGCCATCCTGTGACCCAGTAAACAACGCGTTCCATAAACTTAAAACGTTTACTGATCTCCAGCAGCGTGTTCTCTTCAAGCGTCAGAAGACGGCCAATTTCTGCCCAGGTCGGCGGATAGGCGAAGATCAGTTGCATGCGGTAATCCTGTTTAAGGACAGCGATTAGAAGCATAATCAGGGCAGCATAGACTGCCGTCATAGCAGCGCCAATGCTGATTTCACTCAGGATGCGACCGGGCTTACTTTGGGCTGGAAAACGATCGCGAAGATGGTGAAGAAACCATCGATATATACTTGAATTTGCCTTGAAAAAAACAAACGCAAGAATTAGGATGGCAGCCAACAATGACACTCGCGGTTTTGCCAGCAGGAATAAGGGAATGCTAATGCCCAGCAAGAGATTTTCAATGGATAAATGCCAAAGGCGAAATTTGAAAGTGGAAATCCGTTGAACTGTCGCTCCCAACCAAAGCGGGATGTACAGCATCATCAATTGGTGGGTAAACCAGGAGGGTTCGAAAGCCATGCCGTAAAGACGCGGTAAATCGCGGGAAAAAGGTCGGGGGGTAACCAAAGTTTCTTCGAACCAAATGAACCAGGGTGCGAATTGAGCTTTCTGTACGAAGAGATAAAATGCCTGCACCAGGGTAAAGACTACCATCATCATCCCTCCGATGGTAATCCAGCGCAGTGCCTTTCGAATATCCTCTTCGCCCGCCGGGATTGTGGCGGCAATCAAGAAGAAACTAATGCCCATTCCAACCGTAACAAACACCTGAAACCCCTCTTTCCATGGGTTCGCGTCTTTAAAGGTTGGGATGTCAATAAAGAAGGATAGCGCAGTGGAGATCAGCGCAAACAGAACGAAGAAGAATAGAGGCGCGGCTTCGATGGGAATCGAACCACGCCGCCAGATGCGCGGCAGAAGCGAGAGGATTAGCAAAATGCCAATCAGAATCAGCGATGGCGGAGCGACCAGGGTGCCTGTAAGTTTGGTGATAAAGGGCGCCGATGTAATGGGCAACAAAATCAAAGCGAGCGCCCACAGAATTTCGATGATGCGATCCAACCTGCCGCGCTGGCCAAAGCCCTGCGGTTCGGAGGCCGGTTGTGCAATCTCCGACGGGCTCATTTTTTCTTCCCTGACAATCCGCCAGACAGAAAAATGCCAACCACCAATCCAAAAAGAGCTCCTGCCAGAACCAGATTATTGCGTCCGAAGCGGACTGGCACAGCGGGTAACACAGCCAGCGTTGGTTCGGCGAAGCGGACGTAGGCAGGAATTTTTTCTGTTTTTTGAAGCTCAAGCAAATACTGGTAGCCTGTTTTGGCCCAGTAATTGACCATGCTCATGGCGATTTGCGGGTCGGCGCTCTTGTAACGCAATTCCCAGGTGGAATGTTTTCGTTCCAGGCGGTAATTTAGGAAAATTTCGTTGGCGGCTTTCATCCAGCCTTGCTTCCTTGCTTCGTCGGTAACCTGTTGCACAACGGCAGGGGCTACGTATGAATTCCCCACGGCATTGATGCTTAGATCTTCATCGTATTCGGTAAATTCCCGGGTTGTCTTAAGATAATTGAAATCAATCCACACTTCGTAGCGGGCAGCGGCTTCATATACCGGCTGGCGAAAGCTATGTGCAAGGTAACCGGCAGCTCCAAAGACCACCATGCAAAACGCGATCAGCCACCAGGAGCGCAACAGGCGACGGAATTGTTCGCCAGGGTTCAATTCTGACATAATGTATTTCGTCCGTTTACTAAGATCACATTAAAGATTTGGTAGATTACTGGCGGGAGTCCACGTTTTTAGAGCCGACAAACAAATTATACTACACCAGACTATCAAACTATTCGTATAGCTGCAGTAGTGAAGAGAATCCAGGCGACGGTTAGCTTAAGAGATCCATTGCCAGCCGCAATGCCTGCTGCCAGGGTGGCAGCCGCAACCCGAATGTCTGGGTAAACCGTTCGCAGTTCAACGCTGAGAAAAGGGGCCGTACTGCCGGCGTGGGGAATTCGCTGGTACTTGCAGGAATCAACTCGCGAGCGATCTGCTGATCAGGGTTGGCATCGAGGCGAAGAATTTCCTGCGCCCATTCCAACCGGCTGGCATAACCGTCGCCTGCCAGGTGGAACAAACCGCTGCGTTCGCTCAGGTAAGCATAAGGGTCTCCCTGCGCTTGCGCCAGCAATAAAGCGGCGGTCTCCGCCAGTATGCGGGCCCAGGTGGGATTGCTAATCTGATCATCCACCAGCTTCAAGGTTGGCTGGCTGCGAGACCATTGGAGCACCTTGGTGACAAAACTGTCGCGGCGCGTACTGTATACCCAGGCTGTCCGCAGTACAATGGCTGCGCCGCCGGCTTGTAAAGCGGCTTGTTCGCCTTCGAGTTTGGTCTGTCCATAAACGCTGAGGGGATGAGGCGTGTCATCTTCCGTGTAAGGCGAACCCTTTTGGCCGTCGAAAACATAATCGGTGGATACATGCAGAAAAGCCGCGCATGCATGGCGGGCAGCCTGGGCCAATTCGCCTGTGGCAGTGGCATTGATGCTACGCGCCAGATCTTCCTGCGATTCGGCCTTATCGACTGCAGTGTAAGCCACCGCATTAATGACTACCTGCGGTGCAACCTTTTGAACCACCTGCGCAAGCGTCAAAGGACGGGAAAAATCAATTTCAGGATAGTCGAAAGCGGTTATTTCACCGAGCGGTGCCAACGTGCGCAACAGTTCCCAACCCAGTTGGCCAACCTTGCCAAGTAATAGTATCCGCAGCATCATCCCAATTCCTCTAAAAGATGCTGCAAATACAATCCATAGCCGTTCATGGCATAGCGTTTGGCCTGTTCGGCCAATTGTGCTTTGTCAATAAAGCCCATCCGGAAGGCGATCTCTTCGGGACAGGAGATCATCAGACCCTGGCGTTCTTCAACCGCCTGGACGAAATTGGCTGCCTGCGTCAACGATTCGTGCGTACCGGCATCCAGCCAGGCTACGCCGCGGCTGAGTACCTGCACGCGCAATTCGCCCTTCTCCATGTAAATCCGATTCAGATCGGTGATTTCCAGTTCGCCGCGCGGCGATGGCTTGAGATTGGCGGCAATTTCGCTCACCTGATCATCGTAAAAATACATGCCTGGTACGGCAAGATCTGTCTTTGGGTGGAGTGGTTTCTCTTCGATGCTGACTGCTTTTCCCTGGCCATCAATTTCCACCACGCCGTAGCGTTCTGGGTCGTGCACGTGGTAGGCAAAAATGACGGCACCGTGTTGTAATTGGGCTGCGGTTTGGAGCTGGCGGGCCAGGCCGCTGCCGTAAAAGATATTGTCACCCAGGATGAGCGCGGCTGGTTTGCCATCGACGAACGTGCTGCCGACGCGGAACGCGTCCGCAAGACCGCGCGGCTGATCCTGTTCAACGTATTCAAATTGGACGCCCCATTGGGAACCGCTGCCTAAAAGCCGCCGGAAAATCGGCAGGTCCTCAGGGGTGCTGATGACCAGAATTTCACGAATGCCCGCCAGCAGCAGCATGGAGAGGGGATAATAGACCATGGGTTTGTTGTAGACAGGAAGCAATTGTTTGCTGACGCCAATGGTAATGGGATATAAGCGCGTTCCCTTTCCGCCCGCCAGGATGATGCCTTTCATCTTTGCGTTCCTCCCCGCTGAATATAATTTTTATCGATCCAACCTTTATAATCGCCGGTCTGGCGGATGGCTTGCACCCATTCCGGGTGATCCAGATACCAGCGCACGGTTTTTTCCAATCCGGTCTGCAGCGACTCCTTGGGACGCCAGCCCAACTCTTTTTCGACCTTCTCGATGTTCATTGCATAACGCCGGTCGTGGCCAGGTCGGTCAGTCACGTAGGTGATTAGGTTTTCAAAAGGATGATAGGGTGATTCGGGCAGGAGTTCATCGAGGATGGCACAGATGGCATCAACGATTTCAATGTTATACGGCTGATTATTGCCGCCGATGTTGTACGTCTCGCCGACTTTGCCGCGATCCAGCACAGCCAGGATGGCTTCACAGTGATCCTCAACGTAAAGCCAATCACGAACCTGTTTACCATCGCCATAAACGGGCAAGCGTTTGCCTTCCAGTGCGTTCAAAATCATCAGCGGGATCAGCTTCTCGGGAAACTGATAGGGGCCGTAATTATTTGAGCAGTTGGTGACGGTGACCGGCAGCCCGTAAGTGTGCAAATAGGCGCGCACCAGGTGATCACTGGAAGCTTTGGAGGCGGAATAGGGAGAGTTAGGCGCATAAGGCGTCGACTCGCTGAAGGCCGGATCCTGCGGTGAAAGCGAGCCAAACACCTCGTCCGTCGATACATGGTGAAAGCGGACCTGATCAAGCGGGACGCGTTTTTCTGTCAACCAGGCTTGCCGGGCAGCTTCAAGCAGCGTAAATGTGCCGACAATATTCGTTTGAACAAACTGGCTCGGTCCCAGGATGGAACGGTCAACGTGTGATTCGGCAGCAAAATGAACAATGGTGTCAATTTCGTGTTCTTCCAGCAGGCGGTCCACCAGTTCCCGGTCGCAGATATCGCCCTGAATGAATGTGTGCCGCTTTGGATCAGGCAGGTCGTGCAGATTTTCCAGACTGCCCGCATAGGTCAGTGCATCCAGATTATAAATATGCACATTCGGTTCTTGGGCTAAAATCAGGCGGACGAAGTTCGTACCAATAAAACCCGCTCCACCTGTCACCAGTATATTTCGCATTTTTTCCTCCCTGAATGCCTAACCCAAAATGCATGGATGGTTATTCGAAAGTTTCAGCTTTGGATAACGTCAAACCAAGCTGATCCTTGGGTGAGAGAAGCGGCGTTTCGCCGCCTGGCAAAGGCCACTTGATGCCAATTTGCGGATCATTCCACAACAGGCAGCGTTCGCCCTGGGGATTGTAGTAGTCGCTGACCTTGTAGACCACCTCGGCCCAATTGCTGAGGACGTAAAAACCATGAGCAAACCCGATTGGGACCCAAAGCTGGCGTTTGTTTTCGGATGAAAGATAGCTGCCTACCCATTTGCCAAATGTGGGCGAACTGCGCCGCAGGTCGACAGCCACATCGAAAATCTCCCCAGCCACGCAGCGCACCAGCTTATCCTGCGGATTTATGATCTGGTAGTGCAGCCCGCGCAGAACTCCGCCGCGCGACCCGGACTGGTTGTCCTGTACGAAATCAACCGAAATACCCATGGCGGTAAATTTCTTGGCCTGGTATGTCTCCATATTAAAACCGCGCTCGTCTGCAAAGACGCGCGGTTCGATGATCAGGATTCCGGTCAGTTGCGTGGATGTGATTTGCATTGACATGAAACCTAAGCAAATTCCTTTATGGATTCTTGCGAGGTTTTTCCGTTACCAGCCTATTATAAATTATTTGGAGCCTTTCAACCATGAATTGTTCATCAAAGTTGTTAATTTTTTGTAGATTATTGCCTTTCATTCGTTCCCTCAGGATTGGATCTCCCATCAGGGAATGGATTGCCTGTTGCAAGGCTTGCGCATCATTTACGGGGACGATCAATCCGTTCACGCCCGGCTTGATAAGGAGATTGTTATCGCCGACATCTGTTGCGATGCATGGAAGCCCAGCGGCCAGCGCTTCAAGCAATGTAATTGGCATCGCTTCGTATAACGACGGCAGGATAAAAAGATCGCTGGCGAATAGAAAATCGGCAATGGGCTTGCGGTAACCCCAAAAGATGACCTGTTTATCGGGGTTTCGAGCGCTGAAGGTTTTCTCGAGTATGCCGCGTAACGGTCCATCCCCGATTACCCAGAGGATACAGGGAGTTTTCAGTTCTGGCAACCGGGAAAAGGCATTCAGCAAAACATCGATGCCTTTTTGGTTGTCCAACCGGCCGACATAAGTGAGAATGGCCGCGTCAAGTGGAGCGTTAAATTGATGGCGAAGAGATGCTTTTTCCTTCTGGACGCGATATGGCGATAGGTCGATACCGTTTGGAATTACCTCCGTTTTCGCCGCCGGGACTAATCCGCTTTGAATGCAGGAGGATTGGTCATTTTGGGAAACAAAGATAATTTGATCTGTCGCAGCGAAATTTAGCAGTCGATCCAGTTGGGTGAAAATGAACCGCCCGGTTTTTGCACGCGCTGTTTGCAGCGTACCGTGATATTGCGTGACTGGCAAATGGACAGTCGCGACAACAGGCAATCGCTGTTTCCGGGCGACGCTCCGTCCCAGGATGGCGGCGGTGGCGCTGTGAGTGTGCAATAGGTCGATGCCTTCACTCTTGATGATCTGGCTTAACCTGCGGTAATTTTGCCAACGCAGCGGCCACCATCCGTCGAAAGGAATAAACCTGATTTCACCATTTTTGATTTGATTGGCAAAAGCGGGTGCTTCTGGCGCAATGATTGTAAAGACATAACGGGTCGAATCAGCACAGCGAAAGATCGACTCTAAATGGGTTTCGACACCGCCCAGGTCCAATGGTTGGTCATACAAAATTGCGACACGAATTTTGGGCTGGTTCATTTGAGCAATCCCAATTCATACGGATTGGAATGCTGCTGCCGGGCTAATTTTTGCCCAAATTTACCCAACAAAATATAAAGATATAACTTGTGCAAGCGATAAGGCCGCATTTTCCAGCTCTGCCAGGCAAACGGGGCAGCACTTTTTGAATCACCAGCCCAAAAATTCATATCCGCTGCCAACAGGTGGGCTCTGGCAAGGCTGTACAATCTCAACCGCCGGACAGAATCCGGAAGATCTGTCCGGGCGAATAGCGCTTCGACGGTGGACACCAATTCGGTTGAGAATCGTTTGTATGAAGAGACTGATTTGGCATCCTGGTGCAAACGTAAACAGGCCAATGGTGAATCAAGATGGATGGCAGGGAATTTCAGCCCGATGCGCAGCCAGTAATCCAAATCCATGACGTAATGCAGGTCTTCGTTCAAAAAACCAATGGAGTCAAGTATACTGCGCCGGAGAAAGACGGCTGGCTGGGGGACGTAGTTTTGCAGGTCCTTGATCAGTCTGTCATAATCGTAGTGTTTAACTGGATAATCGCCCAGAGTCTGGTCAGCCGCATCGATATAACAGCAATTCCCATAAAGCCAGTTCGTTTCCGGATGGGTTTCGAAGTATCCAGCGACCTTTTCCAATGCCCCGGGTAGCAGCAGGTCGTCAGAATTAACCCAACCCAGGATCTGGCCGGTGGTAATTTTCCAGCCATTATTGACAGCCTGAGTCTGACCGCGGTCAGGGGCAGATTGCCAGGCAATCCGATCACCGTAGCTTTTTAAAATCTGAAGAGTGTCATCACTCGAACCGCCATCCATTACCAACAGTTCAAGATTGGCATAGCCCTGATTGAGAATTGAATCAATCGTCCGCCCGATAAACTGTCCCTGGTTGTAAGAAGGGATCACGATCGTGATCTTCATGGATTCACTGCTTCCGGGCTTACGTCCACCCGGTTGACCAGAACGAGCAGGGGACGTTGGTCGCCGTTCGGTTGGCTGCGAACGGTGGCTTCGTCATTGCAATACAAAACGATTTTATTCAGGCCGGGTTGCAATTCAGCGGCAAAGGTTGCCTGTGCTTCCCCATTTAGCTGGTAAGGTTGGGTCGAAATCAGGTGCGGTACTTCCAAATACGGTTCCACAAACCAGTGCGAAAAGGTCATTTGCCGCAGCGGGTCTGGCAATCCAGAACCAGCCGCCAGTTGGAAGGTGAAATCTATCCGGGCCGTTTCCTCCGACCAAAGGTAGATTTGTAGTCCCTGAGCGGATTTTTCGCCAATCCAGAAGACGCCATGTCCCTGGTAAGTCTCAACGCCCCAGTTGCTGGATGTGGCCAGAATCACGCCGACCCGGTTCGTAAATTGCGGGTCTAAAAACACAAGCTGCCTGGCATCCGTGATGCCCGAAAAATCGGGACTCGCGGTTGTCGAGACTGTGCCTTGTGGAAGTATTTTGAACAACAGCCAACCGTTAGCCTCGCCGGTGAACTCCAGGCCGTCAGGTTGCTGGAGAAAGGTCCGCTTCATTGGGTCGATGAGTAAGTAGTCTGCTTTCATAGAACGAGCCTGAGCTGCATCGATTCTATTCGCGTACGGGTCAAGCTGCACGATTTTTCGAGATAGGTTGCGACCAAAAAAAGGATAATCCCAGTCATCCTGCTCCAGCCGGGTTGCGAGGGTTGAATTCTGCGGAACATAGGCGTCAACGAGTTGGATGACTTCCTTCATCGAAGCATTCGTAAGGGTTTGCAACGTCAATCGATCCTGGTTCCATATGGCATTCGGCCCGACCAGCGGTTTGGTGGAATTATTCGCGACGATGCTGGCTGCCAGCAGCATGGACAAAACCGCAATAATCCACGCAATTGGCCGATTTTTCTTTTCAGAGTAGAAAAAATAGGTCAGCGGGGTCACCACGGCGATGGGCAAAATAAAATAGCGGCCCTTATAAGGCGACCAATAAATGAGTGCACTGAACGTCAACATAAATCCCACCCCAAGCGCCACCAGCATCCAGCGGAAATTGGTTTGCCTGGAGCGCAGACCGGTTGTGAATTGGTAGATAACAGCCGGTATCAGCACAAGGAAAGCGATGAAACCGTACCAGGTTGTATCTTCGTGAACCGTGGGCCCAGTATTCAGCATGGCTGAAAGCGATTGATCCGGAAGGGCATCCTTGGCAGGAACGGGTAAGTGGTTGATGATTTTGCTGAACAGCCAGGATTTCTGCCTGACCAGGAAGGAAGCAGCAGGTTCAGGAATGCCGGAAAAATCGAGCAACTGATAAGTATAAAAGACCGTATTGGCTGTAACGAGGGTCGTTTTAGAAACTGGTGTGTTGATTATGCCTTGGGTCCAAACTTTGTCGGAGAGCGGGTTGCCGTAAGCGATTTGGTTCTGGATGTAGCCAAAAGCGCCGAAAAACAAGAAAGCCGCCAGGCTCAAGCCAACCCAGGTCAAGTAAAAGCGAAAATTTCGGAATCTCGCCAGCAAAATGTCGACCAGAAGGCAAATTGCGAAGGCAGGTAGAATAAAGAAAACAGTGGATTTGGTGCCGATGGATAGGCTAATTCCGAGTGCCGAGAAGAATATTGGAATGCGCGTATGCTCTTTTTGACCAAGGAACAGAAAATACAGACAGCACATGAAAAAAGCGGATACCACCAGATCATTTTGCGTGGTGGTGGATTGAAGCAGAATCCCGGGAAAACAAGCAAAGAGCAGACTTGCGAAAACCGCCTGCGCATGGGAAGCGGACAGTAAGCGGGCGATGCCAAAAACGGCCGTAACTATGACCAGAGCACAGACCCATTGGATAAGGCCGCTCCAACGGTCATTACCTGAAAACAACACTGTCCAGAGCACGCCGAGTTCAGCGTTAATGGGAAAGGTGGTCTGGCGCGGGTTGGGAGTCAACCATGGAGCCAGACTTTGATGCTGCAACCAATAACCCACCCGTGAAAGGTGGTAAGTCATGCTGTCGTAATTATTTTGCGGGACTGTCAGGATGAGAACCGCCATGAATGCATAAACAATTGCCGTAAAAATCAGCCAGATGGCCAAAGCAGGATGTTTTTTTGCCAACTCTTTCAGATTTCTCACCGTTAACCTATGGCTTGATAATGGACCCAAAAGGTTATGGCTGCCGTTCCGCTTCCAGAGATAACCTGTTGCGACAAAAATCAATATTTGCAGGATGAAGTAGAAGGGCAGATTGAGTTGATGTACCAGGCTGGCCAACTGGGATATCAATACGATTTGTGCCCAAGAAGTAAGAAAAATGGCCAGCAAATAGGCTGTTTTTAGCTGCAGTCTACATTGCGCGACCACAAAAGTGGAAGAAAAAATGATCAGGAAAAATGAAACGGGAAGAAGCAACGAAGACCCTTCTCTTGCAACATCTTCGGTTTAATTTACGAAAAGTTTATATAGAAATTATACCTGATCCACGGCACGAACCTGTCGGATTGCATCCCGGATTGCCGGAAAGATAATGGAAATAAAGGCAGCCCGCGGCGAGAGAACGAATGCAAGCAGGCCAAAAATGGCAGATTCTAGAGGTTGGTGTTGCTTTTTAGCATCCAAAGCCTTGTGCAGCCAGGGCAACGCAAGGCGGTGGTGTGAGGTTTTCAACTGAACCATCAGGGAGCGGCCATTTTTTTCATGCGGGGCACCCGGCTGATTCGGTATAAGCACCGGCAACCACTTGGCTGCTTCAGTATCATTCATTTCCTGAAAAGGGCGGTCAGACCGGTAACCCTTCGCCGCATAAAACGCTTGTTGCAGAACTTGCAGGGTAAAACGCGTCCATGAATAGTTTTCAACCCGTACCTTACCGCGCGCGATTAACGCCTGGCGGGCAAGATCATTTTGCAGCAGACGTTGAATCGCCAGCGCAATAGCCATCGGGTCGGTGGGGTCGAAAAAAATGGCTGCATCTCCGGCGACCTCGGGAAGCGAGGAAGTATTACTGCACAGGACCGGACATCCGCAGGCCATTGCCTCTAGAAGCGGCATGCCAAATCCCTCGAAAAGCGACGGGAAAATCAAGGCAACAGCCTGGCGAAATAAGCTGCCAAGCATTTCCTGGGGAACATAACCCAGAAAATGAACCTGACCTGTCAGGTTATTTTGCTGGATAGCCGCCGAAATATCAGCCTGTGCTTCTTTGGCTGTGCCGCTGCAAACCAGATCGATACGGATTCCCATTCGATCCCTTAACAATTGGAGCGCCTGGATCAACGCAAGGTGATTCTTATGCGGCCAGGTGGCAGCAGGATAGAAAAGATAACCAGGTTTTAGCCCGTATTTCTTCATCACGCCATTCTGCGCATCAGGCGAAGGCGGCTGGAAGAATTGCGGCTCCACGGCCAACGGCGTTACGATGATCCGTTCTCCGGCAATGTGGCGTTTTTCGATTATAGTCAGGCGGGTGAATGCAGAGATGGCGCAGATTAATTGAGCATTTTCAATCGATGAAGTGAATGCTTTTTTTCGATTGTCCAGTTCAATTGCAGAAAAATACTGCGGGAAGAATTCATGTTGGAGATCTGGCACAACCAGAACGGTCGGCAGCCGCATCAGATCCGGATTCGTATAGCCTGCCAGCGATAGGGCAACATCGCAGTGAATATCGTGTCCGGCAATTATGATTTCACGAAATGCTTCATCGCGATTAAGTCCAATTTTTTCAATTAGGCGATTTAAAAAATATACAGGGCCGTCGCAATTAATCAGCTCGAAGTTCTTATGCCCGTAAAGATCGAAATCGAAACGGGCTTCCGAGGGTATCAAAACTGTGTAATGATTGGAATAATCGATCTCAAGCAGCGTATTGAGGAAAGCTCTTGCAAGCGATTCGATGCCGCCTGTATAGCCGGGTTTCATCCAACGCAGGTCAAGCAGGATGTCCATTTAGAAGTGAGCATCTCCCTCGGCAAAAAGGTTCGTTGAGTTGATTTGGAATGCGGTAAATCGGCCCTTCTCATCCCTCTTTGCATTTGAAAAAAAGAGTTGAACGCGTTGCTCAACCTGAGCGGCGAACTCGATTCGAATTTCCTTGCCGGCTTCTGCCAGGACGGTTTGAGTGACCTTCCCTTCTTCTTTTACGCGAATTGTGCATGGCAACGCAGTTATCCCCTGGATGAAATACTTTTCATCCATTTTATTTGCCCTCAGGTAAACTTGAAAAACCGGGCCGATCCAATTGTCTTCCCAATGGCCAAAGACAGGCTGCCTGTCATTTACGGCATACGAGTTAGCTAAAAAAGCCCGGTGCAGTGGTCGTAAAAAACCAAAAACGCGCGCCAGGGCAACTTTGGCCTGATTCTTCATCCAGGGTACTGCTTTCTTGAAGGTTAATGTTTTTCGGTGATACCACAACCAATCAATATTTGCCGCAACCAAGAATGATTTTGGTAAAGCCCTGAGCAAACGGTACCAGCCGTGATTTTCTTCCCAGATCAAATGATTCCATTTTCCATAGTAATAATT
>DATMYV010000022.1:0-111322 GCA_035560795.1 Longilinea sp. | reverse complement strand
AAAGTAAGCTTTATAATAATTAGTATGAAAGAAGCTGTTCAAAAGTTGCAAAACAATGCAGGGAACCTGCCTGAAGACCACGAAGATCCCTCGCAAACCGGGCCGGGACAGGTCACTTCAGAGAACAGTCCGGATGCCATTCAAGTGGATTGGGACAGCCGGGTGGAAAGTGAAATCCATCTCAGCCAGATTGCACAGATTATTGAGCAAGTAATATGGCTGCGTGATTCTTCTGGCCGAATTCTCTATGTTAACTCGGCTTTCGAGACGGTTTGGGGCCGTTCCATTGCAAGCCTTTATGCTGCCCCAAAGATCTTGATCGAAAGCGTTCACCCGGAAGATCGGGTACAAGTCATGGTTGCCAGGCCTCGCAGCGAACACAAGCCATTCAATCAGGCTTACCGGATTTTGCGTCCAGACGGCAGCCAACGCTGGATTTTCGCACAGACATCCTTGCTCCATAATGAAACAGGAGAAGCTGACTACCTGTTTTGTATTGCGCAAGATATCACCGATCAAAAACAGGTCGAACTGGCGTTACGCAGAACCCTGGATCGTTCGCGCGAACAGTTTGATCTCAGTCGCAAGATGAGTCTGGCGCGAAAGTCGGAAGCAGTGCTCAAGGCACTGATGTCAGCTCATGAATTACGTTCCTCTCAACGGGCCGCCCTGCTTTTTTTCGATAATCCGGGCGGTGGGCCTGCCCGCGGAGTGGAATTGACGGCTGTCTGGTTATCGAGCCAGACTGTTTCCCCCTGGTTGAGTGAATCCAACCTGTATGAAGAGCCCGCATTTTGGGAACTATTTCAACCCAAACGGACAGTGGTCATCACAGGCATAGCCTCCGACCTGCGGATTACACCCCTGGTGCGTGATTTCTTGCTAGAGGGACAAATCCAAACCTTGGTGATCTTGCCGCTGGTAGCAGCGGGGGAATGGCACGGATGTCTGTTAGTCTATTATACTGAGGAACATTTTTTTGATCATATCGAACTACGCCACCTGAAAGTGCTCGTCGATCAGGCTGCAATCACCCTTTACAACCTGCAACTGCTCGAGGCGGAAGAAGAATCTCGTCATGAAGCTGAACGAGCCAATGAAATCAAAACCAAATTCCTTGCGATGATCTCGCATGAGCTGCGTACGCCATTGACGTCCATTATCGGGTTTACTACCACGTTGTTGGCGGAGGATGTCACCTGGGGACCGGAGGAACAGCGCGATTTCGTCCTGACGATTCAACAGGAAGCTGACCGGCTCCAGGAGCTCATTGATCATTTACTGGTTCTATCTCGTCTGGAAGCGGGCATGCTTCCGATTTCGCAGGAAATTCATTCCCTCGATGAAATAATCAAGGATGCATTACCACAATTAAATATCCTGACAAGCGGGTATACCCTAAGCATGCACCTACCCACCACCCTGCCGGCAGTTTACGTGGATGCGAAGCGGATCGCCCAGGTGTTGGTTAACCTGGTGCGAAACGCCTCCACGTATGCTCCCAAGGGGACTGAAATCAGTATTTCCGCCAGCGTGCGGGGTAGTTATATGCAATTGAACGTCAGCGATCAGGGGCCGGGAATTCCACCGGCAGAACACAAAAAGGTATTCAAGGCATTTCGACGGGGTTCCCATGTTGAGGATGGCTCGGCGCAAGGCGCAGGATTGGGATTGGCGATTTGTAGAGGGCTGGTCGAGGCTCATGGTGGCCGCATTTGGATCAAGAGGAAGAATACACCCGGAACTACCATTTCCTTTACGATCCCACTAACCGCTTCTAATGAAGCCCCAGCAGACTCTGAAAAAGAGGTACGGTAATCCATGGGGAATATATTAATTGTCGAAGATGATCCATCCATCCGTAAATTGGTACGGGTCAACCTGGCGAAACGCGGCTATACTGTCAGCGAAGCGGGGGACAGCCATGAGGCAATTGCCCTGTTTCAAGAGGTGCCCGTAGACCTGGTTTTGCTTGACCTGGTGCTTCCCGGCCTTTCAGGGGTGGATATATGCGCCTGGATCAGGGCGCGCTCGGACGTACCCATCATTATTTTGAGCGCCAGGTCGGAGGAAGATCTCAAGGTTGCTGCGCTGGATGCGGGTGCAGATGATTATGTGACCAAACCATTTGGGCACGAAGAGTTGTTGGCGCGGGTACGCGCTTTTCTCCGGCGTACCTACGTCTCAGCGAAAACCATTGATACTCGAATTCAGATCGGAGAGCTCAGCATCGATCTGGAAGCGCGGCGGGTCCTGGTTGGTGAAAATGATCTGCACCTTACCCGCACCGAGTATGCCATCCTGGCTGAACTGGCGCACCACCTGGATGCCATCATTACCCATGATGAATTGTTAACCCAGGTGTGGGGGCCGGAATATCGTGGATCAAATCATTATATCCATACCTATCTTGGTCGTTTGCGCAAAAAACTAGGGGAATACGGTGACCTTCTTGAGACTGTGCCCGGCATGGGATACAACCTTCACTCGAAGAAAATCTATTAGTCAATTTCTACTTAAATATGGCGTTGGCGCATGCGATTTAAGCAATCGCATTCTCTAACCGGGAATAGAAAATCTTCTTGGTTACTTCAGTAGCCAGGACATAGAGCGCCGTTAGCCCGATCATTGTTAGTAGGAGCGGCGCGGGCAACGGGACAAAACCAAACACGGCGATGAACGGCAGATATGGCAGCACGAGGGTGATCCCAATGAAGATCAATGTACTCACCAGCAAAAGGGTGCCCGGGCGGCTGCGAAAAAAGACATGGCGCGTTCGCACAACCAGGGCGATGACTAACTCTGTAATCAGGGATTCGATGAACCAGCCGGTGCGGAACTCCTCCGGCGAAGCCCGGAACACATACAGCAACATCCCGAAGGTCAGGAAGTCGAAAATCGAACTGACCAGACCGAAGAGGATCATATAGTTTCGGATGAACTTGGTGTTCCAGCGTCGCGGCTTTTCGGTCATTTCCTGATCCACATTGTCGCTCGCGATCGTTAATGCTGGAATATCGGAAAGGAAATTATTGAGCAGGATTTGCGGAGCGAGTAGCGGTAAAAATGGTAGGAGTAAGGATGCCCCAGCCATGCTAAACATGTTGCCGAAGTTGGCGCTGATAGTGGTCAGGATGTACTTGAGCGTGTTGGCGAAGGTAGCACGCCCTTCATCAATACCCTGCCGCAAGATGGCCAGGTCCTGCTTTAGCAGCACAAAGTCCGCAGCATCTTTGGCCACATCCACAGCCGTGTCCACCGATAGACTTACATCCGCCGCATGCAAGGCTGGTGCATCGTTGATGCCATCTCCCATATAGCCAACCACGTGCCCGGTTTTTTTCAGCGCAAGGATGATGCGTTCCTTCTGGTTGGGATCAACTTCCGCGAAGAGGGTGGTACGTTCGGCAAGGTGCCAGAGGGCTTCGTCACGCAGGTCATTGAGTTCACTTCCAGTCAATACACCCTGGAGCGGCAGGTTTACTGCCTCTGCGACGTGGCGGGCTACTTTCTGGTTATCGCCGGTGATGATCTTAAGCTGCACCCCGCGTTTGGCCAGATCGACGATGACTTGTTGCACATCAGTTTTTGGGGGATCGAAGAAGAGTAAGAAGCCAGCAAAGTTTAGTTTTTTTTCATCGGTGGAAGTATAAGCTTCAGGCTGTCCACCTACCGTCTTGGTCGCCAGGCCAAGCACGCGGAAACCTTTCTCGCTCCATTCGCTATACTGTTTTTCAATCTTTGCCCGGGTTGCAGTTTTTAAAGGATGAATTTCATCCTCAGATTGAAACCCGCTACAGATGCTTAATATTTTATCCAAAGCGCCTTTGGTGATAAGGGTGCGCTCGCCCTTAGAATTGGCAACCACCACACTCAGGCGCTTGCGAATGAAGTCGTAGGGAATTTCACCCACTTTTTTTTCAGTGCGGATATCCAATTTCGCTTTCTTTGCAGCAGCTTGAATCGCTTCATCCAACGGGTTGTTCAGCCCGGTCTGGTAGCGTGCGTTGAGAAAGGCGAAGCGCAAAACGTTCTCTGAGGGTTGCCCTTGCATATCGAGTGCGCCATCCAATTGGACGACACCTTTGGTAAGCGTGCCAGTTTTGTCGGTGCACAGCACGTCCATACTGCCGAAGTTCTCTATGGACGTCAGGCGACGGACGATCACGCCGCGCTTGGCCATTTGCTGCGCGCCGTGAGCAAGGGTGATACTGATAATGGCGGGTAAGAGTTCGGGTGTCAGGCCTACTGCCAGTGCAAGTGCAAAGAGTAGCGAGGCGATGATCGGTTTGGCAAGAAAGATATTGACTGCCAAGACGATAACCACCATCACCAGCATGATCTGAGTGAGCAAATTGCCGAAATGCCGGATACCCCGATCGAATTCAGTCTCCGGTGGGCGCAGTTTCAGTTTTTCCGCCACCTGACCGAACACTGTAGCCTTTCCCGTCTGCACAACCAACACCTGTGCAGTTCCGCTACTGACACTGGTACCCCTGAAGACGCAATTGATGCGCTGCGATAGACTGGCATTTTCGGGGATTGTCGCTGGTTTCTTTTCAACCGGGAAGGTTTCACCAGTCAGCACGGCCTGGTTGACATAAAAGTCATTTGCTTCCAACACAAGACCATCGGCCGGGATCAGACTGCCTGCGGAAAGCATCACCACATCGCCTGGCACCACCTGTTCAGAGGGTAGCATTTGCGGGTGACCGCCACGCAGCAGGTTTGATTTTAGCGTGACCTGTGAGCGTAATTTCTCGACGGCATTACTGGCGGTATATTCCTGGACAAAGCCCAGGATCGTGCTGCCAAGAATAATGGCAAGCACGATACTGGCATCCACCCACTCGCCTACGATGCCAGAGACAATCGCTGCGAAAATGAGGATGAGAACGAGCGGGCTTTTAAATTGGCTAAGTAACAAGCGAAACGCAGTTGCTTGTTGTTGTGCTTCAATTGTGTTCGCCCCATATTGCTTCAGGCGCTGCCTGGCTTCTGCTGTTGAGAGACCAATTTTGGACGATTTTAATTCAGAGAAGAGGCGCTCAGGGGTAAGGCTCCAATAAGTCATTGGAGCCGCCTGAGTCACCAATGACTTCGCTTTAGGCCGTTTACTTGCCGAAGAATCAGGATGGACTTTCATTTAACATCTCCGGGCTAAACGAACAAAAACTGTTTTCAAAACATCCACTATTCATGTCCATAGAATACCTAATCGTTGTGTGTTTATAAGCGTTTGTGGATCATAGAATATTTTCAAATTATACAACTCACGTCCTGATTAACGTAAACGGAGGCAACGCTAATAATTTAGAAAAATTATAGATTGTATTAGGGACATCGATAGCTCCTTTCAAATAGGATGGTACGGTAGCCACATACCATTTGGTGAAAGGAGGTTACATGGATCACAATCGAAACAACGGTCACAACAATACGCTTCAAATCCTCATTCAACCGAATATCGGTCTGGATGGAGATGCCCGCCATTCGCTGGTTGAAATCCTCAATTATGCGCTAGCCAATGAAGCTGTTCTTTCGGTAAAAACCCGCAGCGCACACTGGAATGTAAGCGGCGCAGGTTTCTTCGAATTGCGTATTTTTTTCAATTCACAATATGAACAGCTTAACCAAATTTCCGACGAGATCGCTGAGCGGGTGCGGATACTGGGAGGGGTTGCCATCGGCAGCTTACAGGAATTTATCAATTATAGCCGGCTGGATGAACAACCCGGGAAAATCTCAGAGATTATGGACCTTTTAGCCGACCACGAAGCTTCGATCCGTTACTTGCGGGAGGACGCTCGAAAGTGCGCTGAGGAGTACGAGGATGAAGGCACCTTCGATTTACTGGTCAGTGTGATGCGCGTCCATGAGAAGATGGCCTGGATACTGCGCTCCTATATCGAGCCAGAGCTTATATATGAAGAAAAAATGGACAGATAGCTCGAACTCCGGTTCCACTTGGGATTAGCTCCTTATTGGAGAGGGTGAATGAAGAGGTATTTATGAACAATATGCAGATGACCCGGATTGTGGAAGGATTTAGCCGAAATAATAAACCAGTCGAGGGCCAGGTCAAGGTTACGCGCGTACCGGACTATAAGACTGTGTATGTTGAGGAAATCGATGGCATCGGGCGCTCGATTGTCATGTCAGAATATCAGGTGGATGGAAAAACCTACTGGGCAGGATACAGTTCGAACAGCGAAACTGTTTTCGTGAGTAAGGCCAGTCGAGATTGAGGAGGAAGACCATCTCCTTAAACATAACCGCTGCCAGGGTGTCTTTTCAATATTGATCAGGGCAGAACCACGGCGAAAGCCAGTAAAGGAAAATAAGATGAACGACCGACAATTAGAAAGAAAAATTTCCAAGGATGCAGGAAAAGTAAAGAAGGACGTAAGCGAGCTGGTGGGTGATGGCGCCGTCCAGCTGGGTAGATTTGGAGATGATGTCAGCCAGGCGGCTGACAAAGCCAGAGGGGACCTAACCTCCTGGAAGGAAGATAGCGCTTCCCGATTGAGCGAAGGATTCGAAAAATTGAAAGGGGATGCAATGGAGGCTGCTGGAAGCGTTGCAGCCACAGTGAAAAAGGACGTTGGACATGGAATTAAGCAGTACAACGCGAACGCCATGGATGTTGCCAATAAAATTTCAGGCGGCCTCGGCGAGAAGGTTACCAGATACCCCTGGGTTGCCATAACCATCAGCCTGGCTATCGGTTTATTGTTGGGCGGTCTGCTCTATCCCAGGCGCAGGCTACTTGGGTAGTTCAAAATTCGGTGTCTTTTCCTTTTGGATGGGATATCGATGAATAGTGATGTTCATGATGGCAAGTGGAAGCCAACCTGGGTCCAGGCAAAGTCAGTGGGGAAAACTCACGGACGATGACCTGGCAAAGGTCAAGGGCAAGAAGATTAACTTAATCGACCTCCTTAAAGTGAAAAATGGTTACACCTGTGAGTAGGCCGAACCAGAATACAGAAAGAGGATGAAATGTCAGACTATCGTGAAGTTCGCACTACAGAACATGAACAGGGACGCGAGCAGCGGGTGACCACTTTTAAGGTTACTCAATTGATCTGGCTACTGTTGGGCATTCTTGAAGCCCTGATTGCACTGCGGGTTGTTTTTAAGCTGATTGGTGTCAATGAGGCCAATACCTTTGCAGTGCTGCTCTACAACGTGACCGGCATCTTCGTGGCTCCCTTTGCAAGTCTGATTGGCGCCCCGGCAGCTGGCGGCATGGTGTTGGAAATTTCTTCCATCCTCGCCATGTTCATTTACCTGTTGATTGGTTGGGCGCTGGCGAAGGTTGTGAATGTGCTTTTCTACCGTCCACGTGGGCCAGTCAGCACCAATCAGACGACGATTGCCGAGCATACGCCTCAACAAGCACCCCTGGGTGTAAGCCAAACGACCACCACGACCCAAACTCCCACGGGAAGCAGTCAAACGACTACCGAGCGTACGAATACTTCAAACGATCTTCGGTAATCGATGGGATCAATCCACGCGAACCGTTTCATATAGTACCTACCGCAGCAAATTCCTGCGTGGACTATTCTCTGAAAGGAGAAACCAATGAACCTGATTCATTTCATCGTATGGCTTTCAGTCGGGGCCGTTATTGGCTGGTTTGCGGGCCGGATGATTGAAATTGAACAACGGCGGCGGACTGCTCAATTATTGTCAATTGAAGAACGCAAATCTATGAAGCGGTGAGCCGTGCCGTTTACCAGTTACAAGAGGATGCGGCAACCGCATCCTCTTGTAACCATATTCAAATTCATACCACATTGTGAAGACAGATCGGCTAAAGGTGTAATGAGTGGGACGAAAAGGTGTAAGTAAGCGAAAGTCAAGTAAGACCAATTCCAAACCGTTTGCTGGCGGAACCGCCAGCGGTAGTGTATCTTCAATCGTGCAGGCAGCGGAGAGTCAACCGGCCAGATCAATCGATACCGGCAAGGGTTCATCATTCACCAAAGGCAGCGAAAAACCTTCCACAAATTGGAAGAAAGGCCCAAAGAAAGGATAATTCGGGGTGATGACTGCAGAATGATCGTAGATATCATCCTCAACTTGCCTGACGAATTGTCGGGTGGGAGGTGAAGAGTAAGATTACGCGAACGTCAATTTTGCCCACCATGGGCTGCAAGAATGGACAACCATGGATGCGACACCATGATGGGCAATTAATGAATCCACAAAGGTGGTACTAATTTATGGGTACTCTTTGTGGATTTTTCTTTTAACCCGCCCCAATAGTGTGTTTCGATTTGAAAAAAATTGATAGATTTTTTATAGATTGAATTTGGGATATTGATAGCTGCTTTCGGATAGGATGATTTTGTAGTGGTTAACAATTCGTGCGGTGAGTTACTCTGTGGCTCCTGGTATTTACCAGATCCTCGAAACTTTTCAGGAGCGTTTAGCAGTGAATAACAAACCCCATACGTTTTGTTTCTGACGTCGCGGATTCATTGAAAGAGAAAGATCGAGTCTAAACGTGAATCGAAGGGCTGGCGCGCTACGCTTCCCGGAGCGCCGCTGAAAAATCACAGGGGCAGCATTTTCGAAGGATACGAGGTCATATGATGAACAAGGATATTTTCGAAGGAAAGTGGAAAGAATTGCGCGGCCAGATCAAAGAGTTGTGGGGCAAACTCACTGACGATGAGCTGGATAAAGCAGCTGGTAATTCCGAACAAATCATCGGTTTGCTCCAGCAGAAGTACGGCTACACTCGCGAACATGCAGTTGAGGAACTGAATAAGCATGTGGCGGAGTTTAAGGCCGGTCTGAAAAAGTAGGTTTGACCCTGTCCCCGATAATCCGGTAGAATAATTCCGTAACCCTTTCAAAATGAAAAGGGGCAGGGATTACCAAGTCAACAAGTCTAATCAAAGCAACTCAAAACTTCCAATAGGAGATAAGAATGAACATCCTCATTTACCTGGTCGCTGCCGCAGTAATCGGTTGGATCGCAACTGAAATCATGCATGACCGCGGAGGCCTGCTCATCAACATCGTTGTGGCCGTCATAGGAGCATTCCTGGCTGGTTACTTCCTGAGCCCTCTGTTCCATGTCGGAACAATCAACGACGCGGTTACCATTCCAACCATGCTGTTGACTCTGTTGGGTGCCATCATCCTGCTGGCGATCGTCCGTTTGTTCCGCCGCAGGAGATAAGCCGGTCCATTACCACCCATTCAACACACTCGGTGGTTTTCATTCCCTAAATAAGAAGGAGTTACGTCATGCTTTGGACCATCATCATCATCCTGGTTGTGCTTTGGTTGCTCGGCTTCTTTGGGCGGAATATCAGTCCAAACTTCCCGCGCACCGGTAATTGGATTCACACACTGATCGTCATCGCCATCATACTCGTCGTTTTGCACCTGCTTGGGGTGTTGTAATCCCCTCGGGTTCCAACGATTAGTCTGACTCGATCGAAGCTATAGAGTCCATTTTTTTGCGAAATGCAAAGTAATCTACCACCCGGCCAAATAACCGGGTGGTAGGTTAAGAAAGGAACCTGTTATGTTTCCAATTGGTGATGATAATAGCTCGCGCAGAACATTTCCGCTGGTCACTTATGCTTTGATCGTTTTGAACGTCCTCTTCTTCTTTGTAGAATTAAGCGGCGGTGACGCTTTTATTGAGAAATGGGCGTTTGTACCGAGCCGCTTTCTTGCCAATCCCGGTGGAGATTTTCTGACGATCCTTACCTCCATGTTTATGCACGGCGGATGGCTTCACCTTGGGGGCAACATGCTTTACCTGTGGATTTTCGGCGATAATGTGGAAGATCGTTTAGGTCACATCAAGTTCTTAATCTTTTACCTGGTGTGTGGCGTTGCGGCAACTTTCGCGCAGCTGGCTTTTAGCATGGGGTCGAATGTGCCGAACCTAGGTGCATCTGGAGCGATTGCAGGCGTGCTCGCGGCTTACATTTTGATGTTTCCGCAGGGAAAGGTCAATGTGTTGATGGGCAGAGGTGTAATCCCGATGCCTGCACTGATGGTCATTGGCCTTTGGATTGTTCTGCAGCTTTTTAGCGGCATCGGTTCAGTAGCAACAGTACAGACGGGCGGCGTTGCTTATATGGCGCACATTGGTGGATTTTTGGCGGGGTTGTTGTTGACCTTTGTCTTAGGTGGCAGGCGTGGAACGCCGGCTTTAACTTGACCTGCATAGACCTGGCCGGTTGGGGTGTCTGTTTTGGGTTGTTTCTGGCCACGCCGAAAGGCTGATACTGCGGGATGAAAAGCAGTCTCGCAACCTCATATGCAGAGGGAGGTGGACCCCATTCCCTTTGAGGATAAATAGGTTGCCAATTCCCCGATTTTAATAGTAATAATATAGGATTTTTTGGGGACACAGATAGCCGCAAATTTGTAACATGATAGTGATCAAGCTGTAAATTACCAATTTCCTCGCTGTGCGTGGAAATCAAGGTTGGAGAACTGTGTGTGGTTTTTCAACAGATGTTCGTTGGGGAATCAAGGAGGTGTTTCGTGAATTCGATGTACATCATCATCATCGCGGTTGTAGCAGTAGTGATCATCGGCGGCATATTGGCTTTCGTGTTCTCGGGCCGCAAACGTTCAGATCGTCTCCATGAACACTTCGGAGCTGAGTATGATCATACTGTACAGACTCTCGGTGACGAAAAGAAAGCTCAAACAGCTTTGGATGAGCGGCAGAAGCATGTCGCGGCCCTGAATATTCGCCCACTCTCTGTTAATGAGCGAGAGCGTTATCTGGCTGATTGGTCCGCTATTCAATCAAAATTCGTCGACGAACCGGGGCAGGCGATCGTGGACGCCGATCGATTGATCATGGAAGTCATGCAGCTGCGTGCCTATCCAGTTTCTGATTTTGAGCAGCGGGCGGCCGATATCTCAGTCAACTATCCTGCTTTGGTGACCAATTATCGTGCTGCGCGGGCGATTGCGATCAAAAATAAGGATTCCCAGGCCGATACTGAGGAATTAAGGCAGGCCATGATCCATTACCGGTCTCTGTTTGATGAGCTCCTTAAACCAGAGGCAGGTGTTGTAGCGGAGAAATCAAGATGAATGGGCAAAATTATATTAATCCCTTTGATATTAATGATCGAACCGATCAGTACCCGAACATCCCCATCGTTAATCCAGATCCCATTGTGGACCCGGTTCCAGAGAATGCGGTTCTGATGAATGAGGTGCCGATGGAAGAAACCGTTGTTCCGGTCGATTTGGTGAACGAGCCTCTGGCAGGTGAGAGCCCGCTGAGTGAGCCTCTAAATGCAGATCTGATGGATGCGGTGCCAATGGAAGAGACCAATACTCCGACCAATTTGGTGAACGAGTCTCTTGCAGTTGAGAGTCCGATGGTTGAGCCTCCGGTTGAGATTGATCAGGTAGTCGAAACAGTTGTCCATGAGCCCCCAATGGAAACACCGGCCACCCACGATGTCCCTATTAGCCCGAATGTTGGACCGGTGGCTCTGTTAAAGAAGGAAGATTCAGAGCATTTTCGTGCGCGCTGGAATGAGATCCAGGGGATGTTTGTTGACGAACCGCGTGCTGCGGTCCAGCAGGCTGATGGGTTGGTATCCGAGGTGATGGATCAAATCACCCAGATGTTTGGCAGCGAACATACTTCGTTGGAAGGCCAATGGAATCAGGGTGATGAGGTTTCTACTGAAGACCTTCGCAAAGCCTTGCAGCGCTACCGCTCATTTTTCAATCGATTAGTGGTTTGAAAAAATAACGGTTTACGTAAGGAAGAGAAGAATTGCACGATGACCTGACCCTTATTTCTATGGGTCAGGTCAATCGTTTTCACGGTCAATCAATGCCTACCACCATATTCCTGGTGCGTGTGTAGGTTAGCGCGAGGCTGGCGATTTCAACCCAGGCTGGGATCTACCGGATTCAGGTCTGTGAGAGGCTCTGGTTTAATAGAAATCGCGGGAATTTCTTTTTAAGATATTTTTTAGGCTGTATTAGGGACATCGTTAGCTCCTTTGGCTTACGATAATGGTTGACTACCCATTGTCTTATCAAAAACAAGCCGGCCAGGATATTCCGCCAAAAGTGATCCTGTTTCCCGGTATGGGGTGCATTTCTCGAAGGCTAGTTAATGAAAAAAAGCAGGCAGTGGATCGTATCGTTAGGGTTAATAATCATCACAGCCCAGATGCTAATAGGGTGTGAAAGTACACCTTTGGCCACACCTCTAGCATCGTCCTCGTCTGGTATCGGTGCATCACCAAATCCTGCCATTAATTTTGCCCAGGCTACCATGGATTATGGTCAGAGCCAATTGTTGGATCTATCTCGCAGGGCTACTCAGACCAGCCTGGATATGGCTCAGTCTGCGAATGACTCAGCATTGTCAACGCAGGATTTTAACCGGCGCCAGAAGATGGATTTGGATTACCAGTCGACAATCATCAGCATGAACATCACTCAGGCTGCCGCCACGCAGCAATCTCTACTTGAACAGACGAATTTGGCCATGCAAGCCACGGCTGTTGCGCAGAGCATTGCAGCAACGGCTTCACAATCAGCCTACCTGGTCATTGTCAACCAGACTGAACAGGCCCAGGCGATTTTGGATACCCAGATCGCGCAGACCAATCAGGCGGTGATCGCTTTAACGGCTTATCCGTTGACGGCCACTCCATTTGCCATCACCCAGGCAGCTCTGCTTGTCGAGCAGCACCAGCGCGACCGCCAATCTTTTATCGACCATGTAATCACCCCTTCGATACCAATTCTTGCGTCGATTGTTCTGGTGCTGTTCATCATCGTAGCTGTTATGATCGATCGCCGGGCTTTGTTGAGTGAGTTGCCCCGCCGCTTTCGCATTGCGCGGTTTAAGAATGGTCCCAGCCCCTTAACAGTAATCGATGGAGTTATTGTAGATCATGATCCCCGGCTTGATCAGATCAACTCTTCTGAACTGATTCCAGCCAACCCGCCCAGATTGCAAAGCGAAAATTCTGTACATGTGGAAATTGTTGATGCGACGAAACCACCCGTTGATCAATGGATCGCTGATGTTGAGCGGCAACTGGCGGCCGAGAAAAGGTCATTACCATGAGCACCAATCGTTTTCTCCCGGCAGCCCAGGCCGTTGCTGAAGCAATCCCGGGTATATTGGCTGACCAGGGTCTGGATCCTCTTATCAGTCGTTTTGTTTTAACTGAAACCGGACAAGGGAATGCCTGGTTATTTGTCATCATGGATGACAGCATTTTTGAATTCATCGAATTCTACAACGCTGCCAGCGTATTAACCCACCTAACCAGGGCACTGCATGGCCACCCGGTCCTGTTCAGCAACTCCTATGGCCTCCGTTATGCTGTACTACTGGGTTCATTGAATATTGAAACCTAGGCCATCTATTTTCGATAAGATCTGGATTGATTAATGAGTTTGTATTTTTTTTAAAGCGTGGCGAAAGCTGAAGGGCAGGATAGATGAGAACCATTGCCTTTACCCGATTTAGCTGGCTATCCGATTTGCTGAAAGCGTAGTAGAAGCATGGAACTTAATCCAACATCACAACCGACTCAATGGACATTCCGGCGTGTCATGGGGGCGACTCTCCTCATTGTTTTTGTCGCCTTGTGCTTCTGGCTTCTCTATCGTTTCTACCAGGTAGTTTTTATCTTATTTATTGCCATTGTGATGGGTACGGTGATCAGACCCATCGTATCCTGGCTGCAACGGAAAGGACTTCCCCGAACAGCCGGGATCCTGGTTGTCTTTTTTCTGCTGTTCGCCTTTCTCACCGGCTTTGTAGTTCTGTTATTCCCGTTGATATTCGAACAGGGGTCCACCATCACGGCCGCCTTTCCAGGTTATTACCAAAGCCTGCGCGAGTGGATGGTCATAAATCCCAATCCATTGATTGCCAGCCTGAGTGAATTCCTTCCGACGGTGCTGCCGAGCCTGGTACCGGCACAGCAAACCGGGCAACAGATGTTGACAATTGCCGGACAGGCGGCGGGTTATATTTCCATGACGGCAAACGCAATATTTGTCGCAACGGCGATTCTCCTGTTGGTTTATCAATGGGCGCTGGATGGCCAGCGAACGATACAATCCTTGTTGTTGTTGGTTCCAAAAGGCCGGCGCGAGAATATCAACCAGTTGATTTCCGATATATCAACCAAAGTCGGATTCTATGTAGCCGGACAGACCGTTCTTTGTCTGACAATCGGTCTCCTGGCGTTAATCGCCTATCTGATTATCGGTTTACCCAATGCGCTGTTGTTAGCGCTTGTGGCAGGTGTGTTGGAGGCTGTGCCGATGATTGGACCGCTGCTTGGCGCCATCCCAGCGGGGGTAATTGCCTTATCCATCGCGCCCTCCAAGTTGGTGTGGGTGATCGTCGCCACCATGGTCATCCAGCAAATGGAAAATATCCTGCTGGTACCGCGTGTCATGCGAAAGGCGGTGGGAGTCAACCCGTTTGTTTCTTTGTTGTCAATATTTGCATTTAGTTCTTTGTTTGGCATTGCCGGTGCGCTTATGGCGATCCCAATTGCGGCCATTATTCAGCTTTTACTGGATCGCTTCCTATTTCATCCATCCGTGATAGAACCGGAAATTTCACCAGACCGGGATTATGCCAGCCGGCTGCGTTATGAAGCCCAAGACTTCGCCCAGGATCTTCGTAAGCAGGCACGACTTACAAAAAGGGGTTCGGATCTAAGGGTTAAGCAGATTGATTCAGTAATGGATGAGATCGAAGCCGTCACAACCGACCTTGATGCACTGCTGGCGCAAGTCCGCCCACCAGAGGTGCCATGACAAAGCGATTGATCCTTTCCGCAATGGCGGTGATGACCACATTGCTTGTACTGGTGGTACTGTGGCAATTTCGGATTGTCATTGTTTATGCGCTGATCTCTGTAATGCTGGCGGCTGTGTTGCGCCCATTGGCAAACCGCCTCGCCGGGCGAGGTTACCTGGTGAAAGCGGGCTTGATTTTTCTGTACCTGGTGACTTTGGCAGGTTTTAGCTTCTTCCTCTTTCTAACGGGTAAATCAGCGGTAAGTGATATTCAACAGGTAGCTCATACAGTGTCTGTGCAGGATGGTTGGAGACTGCCGGTCTGGCTGGCGGGCAGCTCGTTCCAAAATACACTGTTAGCCCGGCTGCCGCCGCCAAGCAAGATTTTCGAGGCGGTGACTGGCAGCCAGGGGCAGCTCGTACTGCCGGCCCTTCTTGGCATTACACAGGGCATCAGCGGCACAGTGAGCGGTTTGTTCATCATCTTGTTCTTGAGCATCTACTGGAGCATCAGTCAAACTTCGTTCGAGCGTCTCTGGCTCTCGCTGCTACCATCGGAACAGCGTAAACAGGCACGTGGTATTTGGCGGAGGGTGGAACCAGATGTCGGCGCCTATATACGCAGTGAAGTGATCCTAAGTATTTTGGCCGGGTTACTTTTAGCCCTGGGTTACTGGCTGCTGGGATCCCCATACCCGGCACTCTTAGCACTAATAGGGGCGCTAACCTGCCTGATACCTGTGGTTGGGGTGGTCCTGGCAATTATCCCCGTGGTTATGTTAGGCTTCCTGACCAGTATCCAGCTTAGCCTGTTTACGGGGCTTTATACGCTCATCGTTTTGGTTGCCTTGAGAGTATGGGTCAAGCCGCGTCTTTCGAAACGAAGATGGGAAAATCCCATTCTCACCATTGTTCTTCTGCTTGTCCTTGCAAAAGCATTTGGTCTGGTTGGAATTATCATTGCGCCGCCCATATCCGTTGTATGCCAAATATTGTGGGCCCGCCTGGTCAGCCATCGCCTGGTTTCAGGTGCGGCGACACAGTTATCGGATCTTAAGGAACGGCAAGAACGGATCTGGGATATCATAAAGGCAATGGATGAACCACCTCCTCCTTTGGCGACCAGCAGCATGGAGCGGCTGACCCAATTGATTGCGAAAGCCGAACCTCTATTGCCGGCAGCTCAGCCGGGTGAACATCCCGGGCAATTACCGCTAGTTGGTTCCCAACCAGCACAGGAAGTACCCGATGGCAGCAAATAAAATTGCCAAGGAATTATCACGACTCCGGCAGTTGGGTATTCGCAGCGCGAACCGGTTGGATGAGCGCGCACACGGCTGGTTAGGTATTTTGGCAAATACGGCCATGCACACCTTAAAGCCAGACTCGTCGATTACAGCCGCGGCGATTGCCTACTTTGCAATCTTCTCACTTTTTCCTTTCACTTTACTGATCGTCGCCATCGCAAGCTATAGCTTCGGCTCGTTGGTAGACCAAGCCCTTATCATCCAAAGGCTGGAGTTTATTGCACCAGCGCTGGGACAGTTGTTAGGTAAGAATATTGACGAAATTATTCGGGTGCGCGGACCGGTTACAGTTGTGGCTTTACTCAGTCTGATCTGGTCTGCCTCCAGTATTTTTACCATGCTTACTGCAGCCCTGAATAAAATTTGGGGAATTACCCGCAGCCGTCCTGTCTGGAAGCGGCGGGGTCTGGGTTTGCTATTGGTGCTGGGTCTGGTTGCCTTGATCCTCTTCCTGGCTTCTTTTGCCAATATGCTCACCTGGTTACCTGACCAAGTCCTTCAGCAATTGGATGGCATTCGATTTGTCCTGGCCATTATGCTGGATATCGCCTTATTTTTTGTCCTTTATCTGATGCTTCCTCATGCAGCCTCTGGTTGGCGCGATATTTTACCCGGCGCGGTTGGGGCTGGTTTGCTCTGGGAGCTCGCAAAGAAAATCTTTTTGCTTTTTATTTCCACCTACTTATCCATTTCCAACCTCATCTATGGCTCCGTGGCTGCCGTTGTTGCCACTCTCACCTGGGCTTATTTGAGCGGTCTTATCTTTCTTTTTGGTGCTTACTTGAGTGTTTATTATCGCCAATATAGGCTGCAGAAAAAACAATCAGGAAGCTAAAGCTGGCGGCAAATATCGCCCGGCGGTTGAAAAAAAATAAAGCAACGACCAATGGGCCTTGGATTATAGGGCAAAGCTTTATCCTTGAAAACCAGGAGGCGGTGGTTCGCTTCACGGCTAAACGAGCCATGTTAATCTTCGTAACTGCTGCAGAGGCGGTCCTGGGACGTGGCTGAAAAATTTCTGGATGGGCGGCGGGCGGTTGATGGGTGACAAGGATTGGACAAACAATAGCAATGTGGGCCTCTTTCAAAAATCAAAATAAAATACCAACCAGCTAAATTTTTTAGTTATTTTATAGATTGTTTTTGGGACGTAGATAGCCTCTTTAGAATAGGATGTAAATGCAGGAAAAATATCGAGGGAAAGGAAGTAATTTGACGCGCAATCGCAAGGATTTAATCGACTTGAAGCCGCAGGTCTCCATCCAACCAAATATTGGGCTGGATAGTGATGATTGTCGTGCAGTTGTTAAAATTCTTAACCATACGCTTGCCAGTGAAATGGTGTTGGCCGTAAAGACCCGCAACACTCATTGGAATGTGACGGGGGCCGGTTCCTTGGAACAGCGCATCATTCTTAATTCCCAATATATGCAGTTAAACGATACTTTCGAAAGAATTGCTGAGCGAATTCGAGTGTTGGGAGGAAACGTCTTGGGTAACCTTGAAGAATTTCTGCAGCTTGCTCGAATAAAGGAACATCCCGGTGAGGTGCCTGGTTTCATGGATCTTCTCGCTGACCACGAGCTTTCCGTTCGATTCATGCGTGAGGACGCACGGAAGTGTTCGGAACTGTATGAAGATGTAGGGACTCACGCTTTTCTGGTGGACATCCTGAGCCTGCACGAGAGGATGGCATGGATGCTGCGCTCGAATATCGAACACGATTTGACCGTCGACAAAAGCATGGGGTAACGAAACCAAGGTGAAGCCCGATCCGGTTGCCCAGCCGTTTATTGATTTGACGGGGATTGTTCAAAGATGATACTGATCGAAATAACACAAGGAGTAGAGCACAATGGAAAACAAAGTAAAAAACAAGAATGTTAAACGGTTGCCCAAAGGCCAGCGAACTCATGTCCGCAGGTTGAAACAAGAAGCCGTGAAAGAAGGCGTGGTTTATAAACCCGCAATCCAATAGTAGTTTTTTCCTGAGAAGGGTCTAAAACAAGAATGGCACACATTATTGTTACCGAGCAAACGCAAAAACAGCCTCGTGGTAAGGTTCGTGATTTATTGATGAAACATCACGCTGGAGAGACAGATGAGGTTAACGAGAAACGCGATCGATTTCTGATTCGTCTCAAGAATCAGTTTGGTTATGCCAACGAGGAAGCGGTAGATGAATTGGAGCGACTGCTCAGACAATTCTACAGAATAAACCAGAGCTTTAACACGAATCGTACACGTCTGAGAATAAGACATTCACCGCGTGAATAACAGCATCACAAAAAAGTTAAAAAATCGGCGGGTGATAGAGCCGGTGTAAAGGAGTAAACTATGAAAAAGGAAGTGGGTTTATGGATTGATCACCGCAAGGCAGTGATTGTTACCATTGAAGAGGAGGTCGAAGTAACCCTGGAAATTCGATCGAATGTGGAGAAGCATGTTATATTTGCCAGCGGCACGCAATCGAAAGACCCCGATCAGCCAAAAGGATCGACTGCCGAGGATATGCGTGACCGGCAGTTTGGCAGCCACCTTGACACTTTCTATGATGGGATCATCTCGATGATCCATGCGGCTGATTCTATCTGGATTTTTGGTCCTGGTGAAGCAAAAGGCGAGCTGGAAAAGCGGCTCAAGCATGCGGGTCTTGGTGACCGCATTGTGGGTGTCGAAACTGTGGATAAGATGACGGATCACCAGATAGCTGCCAAAATCCGTGACCGTTATCTGAGATAATTAATGGCGTTCCACAGCTGGAAATGATTGTTGTCAAAAGATCTCGATTCCCTAACATGACCAGGATGTTTTATGAATGAACATGATCATAACGACCGGATTATTTTACAGAGGATTGCCCATCGTGTCATGCTCGAACGCGGCCTGTGGCCTGATTTCTCGACCGAGGCACTGGCTGAGCTTGAAAGCTTGCACAGCCCGACCTTTGCATCGGGAAAAGCAGGAAACAGTCCCCTCATATTTCGCGATATGCGCGACCGTTTGTGGGCTTCCATTGACAACGATGACTCGCGCGATCTGGATCAGCTAACCGTGGCCGAATCCTTGCCGGGAGATAAGGTGAAGATCTTTGTCGCAATCGCGGATGTAGATTCTTCCATTAAGAACGGCTCCGCAATCGACCAACATGCCCGCAATAACACCACCTCGGTGTATACCGCGGCAGAAATCTTCCCCATGCTGCCGGAAAAAGTTTCAACTGACATCACTTCCTTGAATTTACAGGCGGATCGGCTTGCAATTGTGATTGAAATTCTGGTTGGCAACGATGGAACGGTGGAAGAATCGAATATCTACCAAGCCTGGGTGCAAAATCACGCGAAACTTGCTTATAACAGTGTGGCAGCCTGGTTGGAAAATAGTGGAGCGATTCCGGAAGGCGTCGTGGCTGTCTCTGGACTGGCAGAGAATCTTCAATTGCAGGATCGGGCAGCCCTAAGGATGAAGAATCTGCGCCATACGCATGGCGCTCTCAGCTTGGAAACGATCGAGGCCAAACCGGTGTTTGATGGTGATCAAATCCGAGCTCTTGAAGTGGAAGAAAAGAACCGTGCCAAGGAAATCATCGAGGATTTCATGATCGCTGCGAACAGCGTGACGGCAAGGTATCTATCTGCCAAGAAATTCCCCTCGATCCGGCGGGTTGTACGAACGCCAAAACGGTGGGAGCGGATTGTTGAAATAGCAGCGGATCATAAGTTCGTTCTTCCTGAGAGTCCGGATTCCAAAGCGTTGGAGGAATTTCTAAACCAACAAAAGGCAGCCGATCCGCTGCGCTTCCCTGATTTGTCGTTGGCAGTGATCAAGTTGTTAGGCCCCGGTGAATATGTTGCCGAGCCGCCAGATGGGAATATCCCGGGGCACTTTGGCCTGGCAGTCAAGGACTATGCCCATTCGACCGCTCCGAACCGGCGCTATCCGGACCTGCTGACACAACGCTTATTAAAGGCTGCCCTTGAAAATCAATCTTTGCCGTACCACATGGATGAGCTGGACGAGCTGGCAGTACATTGCACCGAAGCCGAAGATGCTGCCAATAAGGTCGAACGACAGGTTGAAAAATCTGCTGCAGCACTGCTGCTTCAATCAAGAATCGGCGAAAAGTTTGATGCGATCGTCACTGGCGCTGCCGCAAAGGGCACCTGGGTGAGGCTGCTTTCTGTTCCAGTGGAAGGAAAGTTGGTACGCGGGTTCGAGGGCGTCGATGTTGGCGATCAGATTCGGGTGCAACTCAGTTCAGTGGATGTCGAGAAAGGGTTCATCGATTTCCTAAGGGTCGGATCAAGGTAACAGAGTTGATTCATTTCTGGCACTCAGGTATATGGTCGCTATGACGAGAATTCGCCAATTCAGAGCGTTATCAGGATTGAGTACAAAGACATGCACCGAATGAATATTTAGGAGAAAAATCTATGGGCAAACAACCAGTTCGAGTCATTATTGGGCGTGAGGTTCAGTTGACATCACCCGGCATGTTGGGAAGAATTTTTGAATTCCAGGCAGGACACTCCTTTCTCACTCAAGAATGGTTTTATCCCGGTGAACTTTATGAGAAAGGTGCCCAGGCCGGAAAGCCCCGTGATCAGTGGAGCTTTGAGACCAATTCGGGAACCGATCTTCCCCTATTCATCCGTATTGAGGATGTGAGGGAAGTGGTCATTCCCATGGATCCGGAAATGATCAAGGTCTTTGAGAAGGCACCCTTCAATGTGACCATTCAAGACCGGCAGCCCTGAGGTAAATTGAATCAATTGGTTGACGCATAATCTTTAATCCCGCCTGGACATTTGTGGTACTGACCACTTGCTTTGAAAGCGGTCCTACCCATATCCTTATTAAGATTCTCGGGAAAAGAATTTATGGTCAGCGCTTTCAAATATACCCTAACCCTTTCTGGTTTGATAACTGGCAACACTCATCTTTTCGCCTGTCAATTACCTGTTCACACAACTTGGCCGTTATCAATCACGCACAAGAAACAAGCCTGTCCTCCAGCGGTAGGCTGCCTAAAACCAGGGCTATAAAGCGGCATTTGTAAAACTGCTTGACAGGATTTGAACCCACAAACCGTACTGGGTATAATCATGCCCATGCCAAAACGACCGCTCTTAGTTTTATATCTTCTTCTGGCTGTTTTCTTGAGTAACTGCTCGCCAGGGATGGCTTCTGCTGATGATCGAGCTGCGGCAACCCTGATTCCTCCCACCCAGATAGCGCGCACCTCCACGCCAACACCCAGCCCAACGGCGACACGGCTCTTCAGTACAACGCCGCCGATCAGCAACTCATTTGCCCCGTTTGGGACTACAGAGACAGCCACCACCCTGCCGGAAAGTCACTACATCGCCGACGTACCCAGCTTTCGGCAATCCTATTCAATTAGCTGTGAAGCCCGCTCGGCAGTGGATTGGGCCGATTATTTTGGGGTGCAGATTTACGAATCGGATTTTATTGCCGGGCTGCCCTCCTCTGACAATCCAAATAAGGGCTTTGTTGGGAACGTAACCGATCCCTGGGGACAGGTGCCGCCCTATTCATACGGCGTATACGCCGAACCTGTGGCTAATTTATTGCGGGATTATGGATTGGCGGCAAAAGCAGCCTCCCATTTCACCCTTGAACAACTTAAACATGAATTGGCAACTGACCAACCCGTGATTGCCTGGGTGATTGGCAACATGGTCGGAGGAATCCCGGCTGAATATACTGCCAAAGACGGTGAAATCGTCCGGGTGGCAGCCTATGAACATACCGTAACCATCATCGGATATGGCGAGGATCGCATCCGCTACAAAACCAACGGCAAGATGTTCGAGGTTCCAACCGAAACCTTTTTGAATTCCTGGGGGGTGTTGGAGAATATGGTCGTTTACTACGAGGACCGATGATCCAGGCAACCCAGGTATAACCCCCCAAAGTCAATTAATAAATGGACATCAAACCCTGTGGGTTGGTCGCTGACCGAAGAGTTGATTTTCACTGGTTCGGAACGGACACAACCAGGTGATGAACGGTGCCATACCGCTCGAAAATATGCCTGCTCAAGGCATTATCCAGCACGGAACCAGGGATTTTTTGAACGCTGCCATCCTTCAGGTGAACCTGGATAGCGGTCGCGGTCGAAGCCTGCAGGATCACCGGCACCTGGCAGATGGAATAGGCCAGCGATCCGGCCGGCAGTTCAATTCGCTCCGGCTGGCCGGCAGTATCCAGGTAAGCATAGCTGGCTGGCGTTTGCATCCATTCGCCGGGGTCAAACAGCAGGAAGTCAAAGGCTATGCAGCCTCCACGCACGGTAAATCCCAGTTCAGCCTGGCGCGCCAGGATTTCTTCCTTGACCATCCCGGACATGCCCGGTTGTTTGGCGCCTTGACCGGCAGGCGTGTGCGAGTATGGGTCCGCGGGAAAGGCACCGTATTCCGCCGGGTTCTTGTTGAAGCACTGCCCGGCGCGGATCTCCGCATAACGCTCAACCAGTTCGGGTGTGGATGGTTCGCCTTGCGTGCGCAGAATCGTTTCTTGAACGGCCAGCAGCAGCTTGGAAACCATGTGCCAGTAGATGCTGCCCAGGCCTTCATAGGCGAAGAACGTACCCGAACGGCCGGTGAACTGGTCGTGATGGAAGGTCTGTTCAAATAGCGTTTCAACTTGGGATGATTCCTGCGCTGCTGATTTTGAGAAGCGCGGCTGAGCCAGCAAGGCATCCAGGGCATGCCTGACGTCCTTGAGGTTATGTATATGCCCGGCAAAGTGGTAATCGCCATTTTGATCGCGCGCCAACAGGCTCTGATCGCCGGCTGTTTCCAGTTCACTCACCAGTGCCAGTTCCTTCACCTGCTGCGCTGAAAGGGTGTTCTTCTCAAAAACGCTGGTCAACCCGCGGTCCGGATAGAGAATGTAGCTGCGCTGGTCGGCCCGGTAAAGCGGACCTGAACGCAGGCTGTTCAACAGCGCCAGCGACTCGGCGCCGTCCAGCATGCCGGATGAAAGGATCGCCACCTGTCCTTCCAGCATCTCATAAAGAGGACGGACGGTTGCAGTGCCCGGGTGGAGGTGCAGGATATTATAGGAATGGTACAGGCCGTCCCCGCGACGGTTGGCGCGCAGGCTGCGGTCGACATACTGCAAGGCCGTTTCGAGGAAGACATTCACATTTTTTTGATCAAGGTTCGCGATATTTCCGGAAAAGCTGTTTTGATAATAATTCCAACGGTAATCGCTGCCTGCCCCTCCGAGCGCATCCATCAGCTTACGCCGCTGGATGTCATCAAAGCTCTTCTCCAAAATTGGCATGGCATCGGTCAGGATTTTCACGATCTGTTCAAACAAAACACCGACTTCTGTATGTACCTGAAGGAATTCGTACGCGTTTTCCTTAAAAAGATCTCGGACGAAGACGATAAAACGGCGCAGATAGGCCAGGGTCACTACTGAAAGGCCTTTGCCAACCAGGGCATTATTGGCATCGTTCCACTCAGGGCGTTGGGTGTTCATCCAGATGCCGCCATCCGGCACGAAGTTGACGAATTTCGCCAGCAGCAGGGTTAACAGCTTTTCCGCCAGGGTTGCATACAGTACCTGACCATTGGCTGTTTGTACCAGTTTCCCATCATTGCCCTGTTCCATCACCCGCGCTTCTATCTTCTTTTCCAATTCCCTGTCAAACGAAATGGTGTTGAAGGGATCGCGCAGCAATTCGTTGTATGGTTTCTGGCGGTAGGGTACATTCGCATAGCTAGACAAAGCCTGATTCAAGGTTTCATCCAGGCGGCCGGGATGCACCTTGCGGCTGATCTCCATCAACTTGAGCAAATAGATGATCTGATGATCGCTCCAATAGCCAATGTTGGCCCACGGGTTGCCAGGTTCTGGAATTTCCCAATCGATACCTTTGCGCGTAATCCGGTAGGGATTGTAGCCTTCGGCAGTGGTTGCGTTGAGAAAAGCGGAGATCATATTCTCGCAGTATTCCGGGTAGGAATAAGCCAGCGCTTCCCAATTCTGAAAGATATCCCGCCAGTTGCCTTCATAATCCAGCTGCCGCGAACCATCCTTCCTTTTGATATTGATCGAAAACCGGTTCCACGGGCGGCTCGGATCACCGTGCCGCCGCGAGAACGACAGGGGCAAATAGGAATTTGCCAGGCGGATCAAATCCGGCGCGCAGCTTGCCTTGGCGCGGGAACATAACTCCTGGATGGAGAGCTTTTCCGGCAGGTCCGCAAAGAAGGAGGCTTGTCCGGCAAGCAAGGGATGGTTGAGAACGCTGACGTATTGCTGAAAATCTTTCGCGCTGACCTGGTACTGATCGGGGAAATAACCCCCGCGCATTTCGTTGAACATCACATTGGCAAAATGATGTGATGTAAGCAGGGCGCGGTTGCTTACCTGGAGGCCGTCTGCGCTGGCGACAATCTTTTGCAAATTGGCGGTATTTTCTGCCAGGTCCTTTTCGAGCAGCGCGGTCAGATTAACCTGGCTGTCCTGGAGCAGACTGCGCAAATGTACCAGCGCGTTTGCATCCTGATCGACATCCGCAGCGATGTGCCAGGCCTGTTCCTGCCCGGCTGGCAACTCCGCCACGGCATGGACAAAATAAGCTCCACGTTGACCGCGGGTTTCTGTTTCTGTTTGAACCTTCGCTCCGGCGCGAAAAGCATCCAACTGCCGGGTTGAAAGCAAATATCCATCCGCCGGCAGACCAATCTGCCAGGCCAGCGTGTATAACAGTGATTCGCTCGGCTCGGCCAGGTCCGTGAGAGTTGAATTCAGCGTAAACACGCCCAACCCAATTCTGGCATCAAGTTCGTGTCGCTTATAAGCATCCAGCAGGTTGCTCATGGTATTCTGGGTTTGTTCGGTGGCATTGGCTGGTAATAAGTTCTGAAGGCCGTCCAGGATTTCAACCCGGCAGGGCAGGGCAGCGTTATTGATCAACCAGCTGCTTTTTACAAAGCCAAAGGCATCACCTGTGCGCCAGGCATAGCGATAGGTCAAACCCAGCTTGTAATTGATCTCTTCAAAAACGAGCACATTGCCGGGAATATTTTTATACAGGTTGCGTTCAACCGGATAAATTTCCTGCTGGCGGATGGAAAATGGTTCCCAAAGGAATTTATTGCCATTGCGCTCGACCAGGAAAATGGCCTTTGCTCCTGTGTTTTCCTGATTCTCTGTGAGTTTATCGACGGTATAGTACGGAAAGAGGGCATGATTCGCGTCGATCCGCCCGGCAGAAAGCCCGCCAGTGGAAGCGATGAACAGCCAGTGATTGGAACTGCTGACCAGGCTCATGAAAAAAGGGTCAATAGAATCGAAATGGCTGATTTTATAGAAAGTCTCGCCCAGCAGATGCGCATATTCTCCACTCGCGGCCTGATACTGCGGTTGCAATTCCGTTTCGCCTATGAAGATCGGGTGGGGAATAGGGTTCATCTGGACTCCTTTAATATCGTTATTTGACAGACAGAACTCCCACCTTTTTCTGGATGGAGGGTGTCCCTGCATGGATTTTTCACTTGGCAATCTATTCGCGATCTGGAAAAGAAAAAGGCAAGGGCTTTTATTTTGCCAGGAAGAATTGATAAATCTGGTCGTTCAATCCGGGTAATTCCTCATGGCCAAAATCAGGGAAGACGGCCATCCTTTTTGGTGATACCACCTTGTTATAAGCTGCAAACTGGCTGGAAGGTGGGCAGATCGTATCCATGAGGCCGGTCCCCCAAAGGACATCGGCGCGGATGCGGGACGCCAGATTCTGGATGTCAATGTAACCAAGCTGCTCAAAAATGGCATCCTCGCGGGCGTGCTGGGGATCAAATCGCCGGAAGTATTCCCTTAGCTCCGCATAGGCATCCCTGGCCTGATCCATTTCCCAAACGCGTTTATAGTCGCTCAAGAATGGATAGACTGGGGCCGCCTTTTTGAGGCGGGGTTCCAGGGCCGCACAGGCCACGGTGAGACCGCCGCCCTGGCTCCAGCCGGTGGCAAAAACACGCTGTTCATCCACCTCCGGCATGTCCATAACGATCTTTGCCAGTTGGGCTGTATCCAGGTAGTTTTGGCGGAACAGCAGTTTCTCCGGCCGGCCAGCCAAGGCGTCATCCAACCCGCGGATGATGTGGCCGTGCAGCGTATTCCCGATGACCCCGCCGGTATCTTCCGATAATCCGCCCTGGCCGCGGCTGTCGAGAGCGGCGACAATGAACCCCTGCGAGACAAAGTTTAATTTGCTGGACCAGTCATTGGAATCGCAGGCGTAACCATGAAACATCAACACGGCCGGACAGGGGGCAGTGGTTTTATTGGGTTGCAGAAATTTTGCGTGGACGCGCGCCCCACCAACGCCGGTAAAGTATAGATGATCGCATATGACGCCGGGCACCTGGAATTCGGCAGGGATCCGTTCGACCCGCGGTTCGATCGAGTGCATTTCAGCAACGGCTTTGTCCCAATAGGAGTCAAAATCCGCGGGGCGGGGGTTGAATCCCTGGTAGGTCTTTAATTGTTCGAGCGGAAGATCAAAAGTCAGCGGCACAGCGCCCTCCAAATTATTACGGTGTGGCAAATCCTGCGCGGATTTTTCAATAGGTTAGTCCAAAGCCAAACGGAAAGAGCGGATTCTCCGAGTCATGTGGGACATCTGGTTTCTGAGTGCGTACCGCCTCCATTGAACTGGGCAACTCAAAAGGCAGTCTGCCTTCAGGACGAGCCTTGCCAAAGACGATATTTAACACAGCCGTGTCATCGGCGCCGTACTCGCCCAGGATTGCCCTGGCCGCGCTGCTGATTTCTGGAATCACCGCCGGGCGGTCCAGATAAAACACAACGATGGTCGGGACAGCCTTTAGCAGGGCCAGGATTTCCTCCTTGACCGGGCTCTTAAAATCCAGGTCGCCGTGATGAAAACCGCGGGCAAAAGTATTCTTGGTATCGACCGGCACCCAGGGCGTGTCCAGCCGCACAATGGCAAAATCGGCCTGTTCAGGAGCTGCAACCACCTCGGCAAAGTGGGCAGCGATGGCCGGGTTGATATTCTTGACAAAGATTTTCAGCCGCCCTTGCAGTGGGAGAACATCTTGGTCATTTTTAAGCAGGGTCATGGCGCGCTCCTGCGAAGCCAGGCCGGCCGCCACAGAAACCGGATTCCCCAGTACCTGCGGAACCAAGCTCTCATCCACAAAGGGATCATCGAACAGACCCAACTGGAACTTGAGGCGCAGTAATCGCCGCACGGATTGATCAATGCGCGCTTCAGACAGTCGTCCTGTTTTCACCAATTCGATCACGTATTCTGGGCAGCTTTCGCCGCCGAACTGATCGACGCCCGCCTCAAGTGCCTTGAGCACCCGGTCGGGGCAGCTCAGACCTTCGACCCCCCAGGCGCGCGCCGGCCAGACGGCATCCGGTAATTGGACATCCGTGATCAGCCCCCAATCGGTGCAGACCACACCGTCAAAGCGGTACTTTTCGCGCAGCAAGCCGGTGATGATGGCCTTGTTGAAGGACATGGCCACGTTTTCATCCGTCTGGTCCATGGGTACGCCGTAGTAGGGCATGATTGCCGCGGTACCGGCTTCGATGGCAGCCTCGAACGGGATCAGGTGGTAGGAAAAGTTCTTGCCCGGGTAGATCTGGCCTCTCTGGAACTCGAAATGCGGATCCAACCCTTCGAATTGCGGTCCGCCGCCGGGAAAATGCTTGGTCATACAGGCCACGCTGTGTTTACCGAGGGCTTTGCCTTGAAAGCCTGCAATGTACGCCTTCACCAGCCGCGCTGCCACATGCGCATCCTCGCCGAATGTGCCGCTGATGCGCGGCCAGCGCGGTTCGGTGGCCAGGTCGATTTGAGGATGGAGCGCCACGCGGATGCCGACCGCCAGATATTCCTGCCTGGCAATTTCGGCAAATTGCTGCACAAGGCCGGCATCATCCAGCGCGCCAAATCCAAGGGTCTCGCACCATTGCGAGAATTCATTGGCCGCCATCGAGAAGATGTTGCGGGTGAAATGGTTGCGCGGATCGGAAGCAATGGTCACCGGGATGCCGAGCCGGGTTCCTTCGGCAAAACGCTGCAGCCGGTTGTGCCAGGCTGCCACCACCTGGGCCCCGGGAATTCCCCAAAGGTTGAAGTGGTTCATTTTAAGAGCGGCGATTTGATTCGCGGCGTTCATCCTCGACCAGTAGTTGCCGGGTTGTTCCTCGATCGAACCATCTTCATTGATGCCGGAACCGTTGATGAACAACAGGCCGGCTTTTTCTTCCAGCGTCAATTGCCCCAGCAGATCCTCAACCCGCGCTTCAAGCGGCTGGCGCGGATCTTCGTACACATCGAGTTTGCCATTGTGATTCAGATCGCGGAATGGCAACCCGTTTTCGGTTTTAAGTACGCTGGAATGCTGGCTTATACTCATGTTTATTCCTTTAAAGAAGCCTGATTTTAATTACTGTGAACCTTTGCCAATAATTCATCCACGATCTCATTCGCCGGCTGGGGAAACGCTTCCTGTAGGAAACCCAGAATGCCAATCAACGGCATATCGGCAAACATGGCCATGAAGTCCATGCCCATGGTGCTATCATTGACAGATGCTTCACTGCTGCCGGCGAACGCCTGCCGTCCAATCGCATCAATCCGCGCGAGGAGTGACGCACTCGCCACTTTTCCGCGCGGGTCCTCCTGCCATTCGCGAATGGTCGAATCAATATCGAGGATGCAGGGCAGATCGAGGGTGGATTCAAGCGTTACAGTCAAGGTTTGGCGGATGTCCGCGGCGGAAGCCCCGATCAGCAGGTCGAAATCGCCGTCCTCGGTGATCCACTGCCCATAATCGGGGTGATAGTAGGCAAAAGCGCGGAAATCGAGGGGAATGGATACGGTTTTGGTCTCGCCCGGTTGAAGTTCCACCTTGGCAAAGCCCTTGAGTTCCTTCCCAGGTCTCACCAAATTGGACTTCTGATCGTGGACGTACACTTGGACGATTTCCTTGCCGGTCACCTTGCCGGTATTGGTTATATCCACGGTCACCGTCACGCCGTCTACATCCTTGAAGGTCTTTTTCGATACGCTGGCGTTGTTGTAGGCAAAGGTGGTATAGCTCAACCCGAAGCCAAAGGGGAATAAAACGGGTACCTGCCTGGCGTCGTAGTACCGGTAGCCGATAAACAGACCTTCGCCGTAATGCACCACGCCGGCACCGCCTGGCCAGTTGATATAGGCCGGCGTATCCGCGAGTTTGACCGGGAAGGTCTCGGCCAGTTTTCCGGACGGGTTGACCTTGCCATACAACAAATCGGCAATCGCCGCACCGCCAGCCTGTCCGGCCATCCACCCTTCAAGTACGGCTGCCACGCCGCCGATCCATGCGTCCATCGCCACCGGTGCGCCATTGTTGAGCACCACCACCGTGTTGGGCTGGACAGCCGAAACGGCTTTGATCAGCGCAACCTGCTGCCCGGTCAGGTCGAGATCAATACGATCGTAGCCTTCGGACTCCTTGAAGGTGGGCAACGCGATGTAAAGCAGGGCTACATCGGCAGACCGGCCAAGCGTTACGGCTTCGTCAATCAAATCCTGGCGGAATGAATCATCGGTCGGGTAGCCTTCAGCGTAGGTCAATTCAGCACTGCCAGCCCGTTCCTGCAGTTCGTTGATGGGAACCGAAACCCTGGTGGTGTTAATGTGCGAACTGCCGCCGCCCTGGAAGTGGGCATGCTCGGCTGAACGGCCAATGACCGCTATGTGCTGCTGGTTTTTGAGCGGCAGCAAACCATTGTTCTTGAGCAGCACCATGCCTTCGGCGGCAATTTTTCGCGCCAGTTCGTGATGCCCGTCAACATCCAGCGTGCCTTTCTTGGGTGTTTCTTTGGCTTTGAACACAATGCGGAGGATGCGGCGCACGGATTCATCCAGCAGAGCTTCATCCAGTTCCCCGGAGCGGACGGCCTCCACGACGGCCTTGACGCGCCAGTCACGCGGGCCGGGCATTTCCAGGTCAAGGCCGCCCTTCAGGGCGGCGACGCGGTCGCGCACCGCGCCCCAATCGGAAACGATCAAGCCCTCGAAGCCCCATTCCTCTTTAAGAATTTCGGTGAGAAGGTGGTGATTCTCCGAGGCGAGGGTGCCGTTCAGTTTGTTGTAGGAACACATCACGGTCCAGGGTTTGGCCTGTTTCACAGCCTTCTCAAATGCAGTCAGGTAGACCTCGCGCAGGGTACGCTCATCCACCTCGGCATTGATGCTGAGACGTTGGAATTCCTGGTTATTGGCAGCGTAATGTTTCAGCGAAGTGCCTACGCCGCGGCTTTGAATGCCGTTGATCAAACTGGCTGCCATCTCGCCAGCCAGGTAGGGATCCTCTGAAAAATACTCGAAATTGCGCCCGCACAACGGCGAGCGCTTCATGTTCACGCCAGGTCCAAGAACGACGTCCACGTTTAGCGCGAGGCATTCTTCCGCCAGCGCCTCGCCCATTTTATGGATTAAATCAACATCCCAGGTGGAGGCTGTACAGGAGGCGGTGGGAAAACAGGTGGCGGGCTGGCTTTCTTGTGAAATTGAATTGATATCCGCCACGCGCCGGAGACCGTGCGGGCCGTCTGAAACGATCAGCTCCGGCACGCCCAGGCGTTCAACCGGGGTGGTTGTCCACATGGAAGCGCCGGTGCACAGAGCCGCTTTTTCTTCGAGGGTCATTTTTTCAACAATTGCCTGGATTTTCGTTGACATCGGACGCTCCTTGGAGGGTTTTACAAATGATTATTTTGCGGGATGCTCATATGAATCGTAGATTGACCGGATTTTGAAAGCAGCCTGTACCTGGAGCGCCGTCCAACCGGGGGGCAGCGGAGCGGTGATGGAGGCGGTGCGGCCGGCCGGCAAATCAAAATAATTATCGCTAAAAACGACATCCGCGCCTTCCAGGGTGCATTCCACCAGGCGCGCCAGTGAATGAGAGGTTAATTCGATTTGAATTTGTCCCTCCGCGAGACGCAAGGCCGATTGGATTGCTGGATCAACCAGATTTAGATGTTTGGTGGGGGTGAAGAAGGCTGTCTGCCGGGTCAATCTTTGCCCGTCCTGCCAGAGTTCGGCGATAAAAACCGTTTCGCGAATCAGGTCGTCAGCGAGGCGGCTTGAAAAGTCTATGCGGCAAACCGGGGTCACGTCAAATGGAGCGACCTGCGCGTCCACTATGTTTGAATCCAATACCTTGCCGTCCAATGTTTCCAAAGACCAGCGTATAGAACCTTCCCAGGGTAGGCGAGTTTCATTGGTAATGAAAACTTCCTGCGAGGCAGGCTTGTCTTCGATCGAGAGCAGCAGCGGTGCAAAGAAACGGCGCGCGGCATAATGCAGAGCCTTCCAGCGGCCAAAATAATCCAGGCTAGACCAGGATGCCACCGGCCAGCAGTCGTTGAGCTGCCAGTAGAGTATGCCGGAAACGCGCCCAGGGTAGCGCCGCCAGTGTTCCACCCCGTAGCGGATGCCTTCGGCCTGCAGTACCAGGCTCAGGTAGACCAACGATTCAAAATCCTTTGGCAGCCGGAAGGTATCCAGCATCTGGGATACCATCAATTGATTTCCGCTATCGTTCTTCTGATGCCGCTCCATGATGTAGGAAGTCATGTTCCAATCGGCTTCCTGTGCGTAGGTTCGGATGGTCGCCATTGGCGGCAGCGCCTGAAAGCCAAATTCGCTCATAAAGCGCGGGTACTGGTTGCGGTAGGCTGTGAAAGGCTTGCGGCCGTGCCAGACATCCCAATAATGAGCGTCGCCCTGCTGCTGGCCGTTTGGATTCTCGAAAGGCGTATTGGAGGAAGGCGAACTGGGCCAATAGGCATGCTCAGTGTCATCCGCGGTACACCATTCGGGCAGGGTGTGATGAAAAAACTGGTCGTAGGCTGCCTTGAGGTCTGTAAACTCAGCGCCCTTCCAACCCCAATCCACCCAGCCCCACTCCATCTCATTATTGCCGCACCACAGGGCCAGGCTGGCGCGGTGGCGCAGCCGGCGAACGTTTTCCACCACCTCAATGTGAACATTTTCAAGGAATTCAGCGTCGTCCAAAGGATAAACACTGCACGAGAAAATAAATTCCTGCCAGACGAGAATGCCATAACGATCGCACAGGTCGTAAAAACGCTCTTCTTCATAAAAACCGCCGCCCCACACGCGCAGCATGTTCTGGTGAGTCTGGGCTGCCGAGCGGATCAATCCCTCCAGCCAGGCGTCTGTAAGGCGGGTGGGGAAAGAGTCGGCCGGGATCCAATTGGAGCCTTTGGCAAAAATGGGCAGCCCGTTGACAACGAACGTAAAGGAACGACCCCACTCGTCCGGTTCCTGGCGCAGTTCGATGGTACACAGGCCGATCTTGTATTCTCGCTGGTCCAGCATTCTGCCTGATTGGTTCAGTTCGATGTTAACCTGATACAGCGGCTGCGAACCGTAGCCATTCGGCCACCAAAGCTGGGGGTCAGCAACGATGATCTGCAATTTGTTCTCATAATCCGGGAGGATTGGCGCGCTGGTTTCAAGAAACTGTCCATCCGGCGCGGTGATGCGCATACCTGCCAGGCAAGGGGTCGCATCCCAGCTTTGGACGGTTATCTCAGCCGCAACAGTCACCTGTCCGACAGAATGCTGCTGGCTGAGGCGGACGTCTGCAATGCGCGCGCCTTCATACCCTTCCAAACGAATGTCCTTCCAGATGCCAATGGGCGGCAGCTGCGGACCCCAATCCCAGCCAAACTGGCAGGGTGCTTTGCGCAGGTGCGGACCGCCTGGAATGGCTTGCGAAACGCCCGGCAGGGACCGCACCGCTTGTTGCGTGGCGCAATAGCGGACGGGAGAATCAAATACAATGGTCAGCTCATTTTCGCCTGCATTGAGCAGCAGTTTAACATCAAAGCGGTACTGCCGGAACATGTTCGCGGTGGTGCCTAATTCCTGCCCGTTCAAGCTGAGCGTGGCCAGGGTGTCCAGCCCGTCGCAGACCAACTCGATTCGCGGCTGTTGCAGAAGATCGGGTGAAATGGTAAACGGGCGGCGATATTCCCAGGATGCTTCAGCGACCCACTGAACACGCTTTTCATTGTCACCCACGAAAGGATCCGGAATTTGGCCCAGTGCCAGCAAATCAGTATGCACGCCGCCCGGGACACTGGCGGGCAGCCATTCTTGCGTACCTGCCTGGCGGAATTTCCAGGCGCCTGTCAAGGATTGCACTCTCATACACCATTTTCCTGCATCGCATTATTTTTGACCAACGAGATTCGATACAATCCAAACAATACCGCGAACACTACAATCAGACAGATTGGAATTATTTCTAGCGAAAATTGCCGCGCCAGGATCCCCAACAGGCTGGGTATGACAACGGTTCCCAATCCGGTGGCGGCCATCTGCAATCCAATGGTATTGGCGGCATACTGTTCGCCTACCCGCGCGCTGGTTCCTGACATCAGTGCCGCGAAGATGGGGGCAATGGCATAGCCCATCAGAGCTACCGCCAGAAGATTGGTTGTGCTGGAGGGATTCCAGAGCAGTAAAACCGCACCGAAGAACGCCCCTACCAGGCTGACCAACACCAGGCGGTGAATGCCCACCCGTTTGGCGTAAACGCCAGCCAGGATCCGTCCAAGCGTGAAGGTTGCCCAATAACTGCCCGTGATTAACCCCGCTGCCGTCGTTCCGACCCCGCGCGATTCGACCAACAGGCTGTAAGTCCAGGTTCCGAGTGAAACTTCAGCACCGCAATACAAGAAGAACAGCAATGCGCTGAACCAGACGCGCGGCTGGCGTAGGGTCTGTGTCATGGGCGTTTTGTAATCAGTCAGGCGCTTGGGTTGTTCACCGCCGGCAGGCGCATCTTTTTGATTCCACCTGGACAACGTCAGGACAAAGCATGCCGCAAGGATGATTTGAAAACCGCCCACAATGCGGTAACCAATCCGCCAGGAATTCAAGGTCGTCAGCGCCATGGTCATGATAATTGGACCCAGCGTAACACCGATGCCATAACTGGCATGCAGCCATTGCATAAGCCCTTCGCCAAAATGGGCGGCGACGTAGGTATTCAATCCGGCATCAATGGCGCCAGCCCCCAAACCTGCCAGCACCCCCAGTAAAACCATCATCCACCAAACCGGGACAAGGGTATAACCAACCAGCGCGGTTCCGGTCATGGCACAGCTGGCCGCCAGCACGCGGCCGATGCCCCAGCGCGCAATCAAGGGACCATTAAGAAAGCTGGAGGTTAAATATCCAGCCACAGAAGCCGAGAGCAACATGCCCACTGCATCCAATGGGATGCCGAAGCTGCTGCGGACTGAGGGCCAGGCCACGCCCAGCAAGCCATCCGGCATTCCCAGGGAAATGAAGGCAACATAAGCCAATATTACCAGGCTTATTTTCGGGTAATGCTTAATTTTTTGCCAGATATTCAATCGTTATTTTCCTAAATCAAGGCATTTCACGGAAGATCATGCCCCAATGGCAAGAATGGCTGCCCCTGGACCTTTACTGATCAAACCTGCGGCATGACCGGACCATGGAATGTAATGTTATTTCGCGTCATCCCAAACGCAGGAATAATCCACCGTCGAGAGATCCCATTCCTCATGGATCTTGGGAACATCGCTGATCAACCGTTTCGTGTATGCCTGTTTTGGATGGAGGATTACTTCTTCCGCTGAGCCGCTCTCGATTAATTTTCCATGCTCCATGATATAGACCGTGTCTGAAATATAATACGCCAGCCCAATATCGTGGGTGATGAAGATGAGAGTCATGCCGGTTTCATCGCGCAGCTTCATTAACATTTCCAGGATGGTCGCACGCGAACTGGCATCGATCATCGAAGTCGGTTCATCAGCCAGAAGGATCTTTGGTTTCAGCAGGAAAATGCGCGCAATCATGAGCCGCTGCATCTGTCCGCCGGAGAGCTCAAAGGGATACTTGTTGGTTAATTCTTCGAACTTCAGGTTCACAAAGCTGCAGGCTTCCGTCATTAATGCCACTTTTTTATCATGCGGAAGATTCCGGCCGCCGCGCATATTGATGCAATCCAAAAGCACGGTATCGATTTTGTTAAAAATGTTATAGGAAGAGTACGGATCCTGAAAAATCGCCTGGATGTTTTTCCAGTATTCTTTTCTCTTGCCGGGGGTGCCAATATCGCGCGGCTTTCCCTGGAAAAAGACCTCGCCATCGGTGATACTGATCAGACCAAGCAGCATTTTTGCCAGCGTGGTTTTTCCGCTGCCCGATTCCCCCACGATGGAAATAATTTCGCCTTCGTAAAAATTGAAATCAACATGGTCTACAGCCACAGTTTGTTGGCGGCCAAGCCCGAATACTTTGGTGAGCTGAATCCCTTTCAGGCATGATTTCCGTTCATCAACCATTTTGATATGCCTTTCTCAATTCTTCTTCTGAAAGGATGCAGCGGTAAGCGCGGTTGCCTTCAATCTCGACCATATCGACGGGATGATATTTGCATTCAGGCTTTACGTATTTGCACCGTTCAGCAAACCGGCAGCCTTCAGGGGGCTTTTTGAGGTTGGGCGGCACGCCGGGAATGGCCGTTAGCTTGACATCCCTGAGACCCTGTTCCGGTACGATAATCGAACCCATCAGACCCTTGGCATAGGGATGGATTGGATCGAACACCGTTTGCTGGGCTGTTCCCTTTTCGACAATTTGGCCGGCGTACATGACCATGATGTCATCCGTAACGTTGAAAAGCAATGGAAGTTCATGCGTGATGAAGATCATCGATTTGATAAAACCATGTTCCATCAAATCCAGCAGCATCTTGATGACCATCTTCTGGCTGGTCACGTCCAGCGCGGATGAGGGTTCGTCCGCAATTAGTATCTTCGGAGACAGGATCACAGAAACCGCAATGACCGTGCGCTGTTTCATGCCGCCGGAGAGTTCCACCGGGTACCTCTGCAGGACCGATGCTGGCAATCCCAGCACCTCAAAGCGTTCAACAGCCAGATCGTAAATTTCCTTTTTATCCGCCCTGGGGTTGTGCGCGTGAATGACATCTTCGATCAGGTTGATGATCTTCTGGGTGGGGTTGAGCGCGTTCATTGCAGCCTGGGGGATATACGCGATTTCGGTACCAAGGATCGATGTGCGAATATCATCAGGATTCATCCCGGAGATGTTGCGGCCATCGATGATGATATCGCCGCTGGTGTAGTGGAGCGGTGCGAAGTAATAGCCCATCAGGCTGAGGGCCAGCGTGGACTTGCCGCAACCGGATTCGCCCGCGATGCCCAACGATTTACCCTCTTCGACCTTCAATGAAACATGATCCACTGCGTAGACATCTTCGTGAAACCGGGTGATATATTTCGTCGTAAGGTCTTTGACTTCAAGCATCACTTTTGCCATATCAGTAACCTAATCCCTCAAAGCCGGATTGAATACCTGATCGAGACCTGTATTCATTAAATTCATCGAGAAGGAAATCAGTGCAATGGCAAGCAGAACGGGGAAATACGCCCACCATTTTCCCAGGATTTGAGCCTGATAGATCATCGCCCAGTTCATCATCAAACCCAAGGTTGGTACGTCAGATGTTTTCGGCCCCAGCCCCAGGATCGACAGGCTGGCCTCCACAAGAATTGCCGAAGATATTTGCAGAATCAGGGCCATCACGACATAGGAGGCGATGTAGGGCAGAATATCCGTCAAAATGATGTGGATGATCGAATGCCCCGATAGTTTCGATAGATTGACATGGTCGCGATTCCGCAGCGAGATGACTTGCGCCCGCACTGCCCTGGTGGTCCAAACCCATGATGTAAATCCAATCACGATTGCGATGGTGGTGGCACCGCGTTTATCCTGGCCGATACTGTAGGAAATCAGGATCAGCATGACAAAGCTGGGGATGACGGTAAAGAGGTTGGTAAAAAACATGACAATATCGTCTACCCAACCCCCAAGATAGCCCCCCAATAACCCCAGGACTAAACCGATCAAGGTAGCAATGATGCCGGCGATAAAGCCAATCTGAAGTGAAACGCTGATCGCCTTCACCAATTCTGTCAATACATCTCTGCCAAAGTTGTCTGTCCCAAGCGGCAATATCCTGACATTGGCAACCTGACTGATGTTGACGAAATCCGATTGGTTGACCATGCCGATTTGTTCAAGGGTGCCTGTTTCGGCATTTTGTTGAGCCAGGATTTCACCTTCGGTGGCCAGAAGACCGCTGATGGAGGTATTGAGCCTTTGATAATACCTTTGTTTTGCAAAGATCATCCCTGGTATTTTTTTTGCAGGATCATAATTCTTTTCCCACTGATCCAGCAGCGCCGCGGTATCTTCAGGATTGATCTGGTCCGCCGGGATGCCCACGCCTACCAACCATTCTTTCATGGCCAGACGGTCGTCATTGTTTAATTTACTGGCAATTCGCTTGGCAACGGCATCATTCAGCATAAGGGTATAAGTCGTGTTGGAATTGATGCTGTCATACGTGCTTACGTAAATGCCTGGCGGGAAAAAGGTGCCCTGAGCAATGATACCCAAAGGTGCATCTTTTATGAAAAGCGGATAAATGATCACCGTCAGCAGCATTGCCATAAAAATGCAAAAACCGACTACAAATTTGCCTGAATGAAAAACTTGTCGAAGGGTATTTTTCATGACACCATCTCTGCTCAGTCTGACTGGGCCGCTTTAATGCGCGGGTCAATAAAGCCATACAGGATTTCAATGGCAAAAGTTGCAAATAACACCATGGCGGTGATGATCATGGTAACCGCCGAGATCAGCGGATAATCCTGTCCCATGATTCCGTTTAAGAGCGTGTAGCCCAACCCGGGATAGTTGAAGATAATTTCCACAAACAGCGCACCGCCAACCATGGTGCCAAGTGATAACGCCAGACCGGTGATCTGCGGGAGCATGGCATTCCGGAATACATAGCCGACAATTTTACGGTCCTTGATTCCCAGAAAACGGGCATATTTTACGTAGTCCACATTTAATTCATATATGGACATCGACCGCATGCCGATCGCCTGACCGCCAATTGCAATCATTACGATCGACCAGAACGGCAGTTGATAGTGGACGATTACGGACCAAATGAATTTCCAGCTGAAATTGGGAATCAAATCATAGCCATATCCGCCAGAAGTTGGGAACCATTTCAAATCCACTGCAAAAATGACCAGCAATATCACCGCCATACCAAATGCCGGTAAACTGCTGATAAAAAGACTGGCAGGCATGAGAAACTTGTCAAAACCTTTTCGAATATAGGCTGCCAGCACGCCAAGCGTGTTTCCGATGAGCCATCCGACGATGATTGCCGGTAATTGCAACGCAAGGGTCCACAGGATGGCTGATTTGATAATATCGGCAACAGGCCTGGGAAATTGACTGAATGATCGACCGAAATTGCCTTTGGAAATATTCTTTAAATAGAGGATTAACTGCTCAGAAATTGGTTTATTGGTGCCGAATTGCTCCTGGTATTGCTCATAGACGGCTTTCATGCCGGTTGAATTGGACATGCCCTGAGCAAGCCTGGCTGTGATGGCAGCCACTGGATCTCCCGGCATAAGACGGGGAAGCATGAAATTAAGAAGGAATGCGAAAACCGCCGTAATTAACAACCAGAGCAGCTTGTTGAGAAAATACTTTCGGTATCCTTTCAATGCCCTGCCTCCTCGAAATTTTCAACGACAGCCATGTTCCGGGATTAGCGGAACATGGCTGTTCTTACTCATTTACGGTCTCTTATTTCCCAACAAGGGTCAGGTTATAGAGGCCAGCGATTGCCCAGCCGTCGGTCATATCCAGCGGCGGTACGGGCGGATTGGTTCCATCATCCTGGTGCGGGAAGTTCGTCCAGACACTCTCGTTGACGGTGTGGAAGGACTGCGGGCGATACATCAGTGTGAAGGAAGGCACATCGGTCAAATAGATCTTGACCAGTTCCGTGTAGTCAGCCTTTAACTTGGCAGCGTCGCTCTCGGTGGGGATGGCTTTGATGATAGCGTCTGCAGCATCATTCTTGTAGCCGCCCCAGTTGCCGTTCCAGTTGTTGGTTGTCTGAGCGAATTCGCCGCTCATCAAATGGCGGATGCGGCCCCAGGGTTGGGTCGGGCCAGCACCATCACTCCACATCATGAAGATGTCATAGCCTTCGCCGATGGGCCAGTTGGTGACAACAGTCTGATAGACTGCCCATTCGGGGAAGTTGCTGGTGATGTTAATGCCGATGTTCTTGCCAGCTGCCGCAACCACTTCGATCGCAGCCTGCCAGTCGGACCAGCCATTGGGGGCAACTGCAACGTAGCTGAGTTCCTTGCCGTTGAATTCACGGTTGCCATCGCCGTTGGTATCTTTGATGCCGGCATCGTCAAGCAGTTTGTTGGCGCCTGCAACGTCCTTGCCGGCAAACTGGAGATCCTTGACAGCAGCCTGGTCATAGAGGGCCTGCTCGCCAGCGGTCGGGTTCATGAGGGAGCGCGGAACCTGGTTGAAGGTAGCGGACTGGTTGGTCATGGCGTTGGCGATGATCGTGTCATAGTCAACTGCCATGGCAATGGCTTTGCGGATCGCAACCTGATCGAGCCCATTGGAGCCGAGGTTAAAGAAGGCGGTTGGAAGGCTTGCGCCAATGCCGTAGGGAGCTTCGGGCAGGTAGGTGGAGATGGGCAGACCCTGCTTTAGCCACAGGTCCTGGACATTGGAGTTGAACTGCTGGCTGACATCCACTTCACCAGCCTGGAGGGCGGTTGTGCCGGCAGCGTTGTCCTTGAAAATGGTGTGAGCAAGGTACTTGGGAGCAGGCAGTTTACCCCACATCGAAGCATCCTGACCCCAGTAATTGTCATCACGTACATAGACAACCTTTGAGTCGTCCGCGAAGAATTTGTGATAGGGACCGGAGTAAACGACATCTTCGGCGGTATCAGCCATGAACGCGGCTGCATCGGCGGTGCGGGCTTCCAATTTCTGTGTCCAGGCCTTCTGGATGACATAGTTGGAGCTCAGGTAGCTCTGAACGATCAGAGGATTGAGGGCTTTGCCATCGTCGCCCAGTTTGGCTTTGACAACTACCGTTTGCGGATCCTTAGCGGTGATCGTGTCAATGAAAGCCTTGTTGGCAGCGCCAGCATTGGTGTTGTAGGTGACATCAGCGACCCAGGTATAGGCAACATCTTCAGCAGTCACCGGGGTGCCATCGCTCCACTTCGCGGCGGTCTTGAGCTTGAAGGTGATCTCAGTCATGCCAGCGTCCCAGGCAAAGGGGCCGTCTGCGAGCAGCGGATAGACCTTACCATCCAGCATGTTGTAGAGGTAAGGCGACTCGAACATGATGACGCGGGCGTTGTCCTGTTGGGCAATGGCCAGGGCATTGTTGCAGTTGGAGGAGTACGGATTCCAACAAACAACTGAATTCCACTGTTGGCCGTTGAAGTACAGGGTTTCGCTGCGCGGCAGTGCTGCGGCAACTGTGGCCGGGTCAACAACCTCGGTCGCTACAGGGGCTGCGGTGGGTTCCGGAGCTTTTGTGGCTACAGGGGCTGCGGTGGCGGCAGGTGCTGCAGTAGTAGCTGCGGTACCGCAAGCGCTCAGCACCATGCTGAGGACCACCAAAATTGACATAACTAAAGCAATGCGTTTCATTTCTTCTTTCTCCTTTTTGAGGTAAAAACTGGATATGACTTGCTCGCGTACATTGTTTTCTTTTCTTCTATTTACAACCTCCTTCCAGAAGGTGGTATCAAACGTTTATTGTTGAGAGTCGGCCATGCCGGGAGGATTTGGCGCAGCCTTTCAGCTCTCAATCCATGTTTGAGGCGCCACAAGATTCCCGGACAACCAGTTCCGTATCCATGATTACCCCCTCTGTGGATTTGGTGCCGTTTTCAATAATATTGATCAACACATCCACCGCCTTGCTGCCCATCTGTGTGATGGGTTGGCGAACCGTCGTCAATGGCGGTACGGTTTTTGATGAACCGGGGATGTCATCAAATCCCACAACTGCCACATCTTTTGGAATCTCGAGGTTGGCTTCACGCAGAGCACGCATGGCGCCATAGGCCATGGTATCGCTCGCCGCAAAGACGGCGTCAGGCCTGTACTTCAAAAGGCGTTTCATTGCGGTGTAACCGCTTTCTTCGGTGAAATCACCTTCCGCCACCAGTTCCGGCCGCAATGGATGATCGGTCTCCTGAAGTGCTTTGAGATAGCCCTGGTAGCGGTCATAGCCAGCAACATGATTTTGCAACCCTATAATCGCCGCGATGCGTTTGTAGCCGAGCCGGAGCAGATGCAAGGTAGCTTTGCGTCCGGATTGCAGGTTGTCCACGTCCAGATAATTCACATTTTCAGTCGGGTGCCGGCCTATCAAGATGAAGGGCATCTTGCTTTCTTTTAGTGACTGGATGATCGGGTCATCCATGCGGATCGAGGCAACCACAACTCCATCAACGAGCCCGTTGTGAAGGATGCGCGTGATCATGTGTTGTTCATACTCGGGCTCTGCCAGCCAGAGCATGACGGAATAATCATGCTTGGTGCACATTGCCGAGATTCCCTGGAGAAGTTGGGGAAAGTAGGGATCTGTAAAGAGAAGGGACACGCTGGCCGGAATGACCACCCCTACCACATTCGTCCGGCCCGTTACCAGTCCCCTGGCAGCTAAATTGGGTTGAAAATTGTAATTATTAATGACTTGCTGTACTTTTTGGCGGGTCTCATGCTTGACATTCATATCAGCATTGATCACCCGCGATACAGTCGAGCGGGAGACGCCACTAAGACGCGCAATATCTTCAAGGGTGAGGGGCATAAATCCTAACGGGTTTCCGATTTGTCTGAAAAAAAGTCAAGGACCAGGCGCTTTTGACTGCCCTTTCAGGCGGCATATTGAATTCCATATTCCAACACGGGGAATACCGGTAAAATGAAACTGTCTGCAATTATGTGGTAATATTATGGGAGCGCTCTCAAAACGTATTTATATTATAGATATCATTTCGGCAAAAGTCAACACATTTTGAGAATTGGTGAGATGAACGTGACTTTCTTCGCAAATTGTGGAATCTTTTCGGCTGGTTAGGAGATCGATACCATGAATGAACAATCTTTTCCGAACCTCCCCTGGGAGGACCGTCCCTCTGGATGTCATGATGTCGTCTGGCGTTATAGTGCCAATCCAATCATACCCCGCGATCTAATCCCGTCTGCCAACAGTATCTTTAACAGCGCAGTAGTCCCTTTCAAGGGTGCCTTTGCAGGCGTTTTTCGCTGCGACAATCGACAACGGGAAATGAACTTGAACCGCGGTTTCAGTAAGAACGGCATCGATTGGAAAATTGATAACGATCCCATCAAGTGGTTGAGCGATGATCCTGAAATTGGCCAATTCCAATATCGCTACGACCCACGCGTGGTCTGGCTTGAGGACCGCTGCTATGTCACATGGTGCAACGGTTATCACGGACCAACGATCGGGATCGGCTATACCTTTGATTTTGAATCGTTTCACTTTCTGGAAAATGCCCTGCTGCCGTTCAACCGAAACGGTGTGTTGTTTCCCCGAAAGATTCACGATAAATATGTCATGCTGAGTCGTCCCAGCGACAACGGGCATACCCCCTTCGGGGATATTTTTTTAAGCCAATCTCCCGACCTGATCCACTGGGGCGAACACCGCTTTGTCATGGGGGTCAAGGACGGCTGGCAGAGCACCAAGATCGGCGCAGGGCCTGTGCCCATCGAGACGCCAGAAGGCTGGCTGCTTATTTATCACGGCGTGCTGACTTCCTGCAACGGTTTTGTCTACAGCTTTGGCGCAGCCCTGTTGGATCTGGAACAACCGTGGAAGGTCATCCACCGCACCAAGCCTTACCTGCTCAACCCGCGCGAGATTTACGAAAACGTGGGCGACGTACCCAATGTCGCCTTCCCATGTGCGACCCTGGTTGATGAAAAGACAGGGCAGATGGCAATTTACTACGGCGGCGCTGACACCGTCACGTGCCTGGCCTTTGCCAAAATACCTGAAATGATCGAATTTATTAAGGCCAACTCCTTTTAGTTATTTTACCCTCCTGTCGATTTGTGGATGGCGAGATTTGCCTTGATGGATAAGCGGACCTGCAGTTGGACTGAAGCCACAGGTTGAGAAATTCATAAGAGCAGATCAGGCTTGGCATAAGCACGCATCCTTTTCCTCATCGCAGGGGTTATAACTGATTGATATTGCCGTCTCGACCTTTGGGCATTTCTTTCATTCTTTCAGTCCATCGGCCGGTCCAACATTCTTTTCTAGGAGGCGCCACCCTTGCCAGAAACCCGAGAAAAAGTATATGCCTACCGTTGGGTCGTCCTGGCGGTGTTTGCCCTGGTCAACCTGACCATCCAAATCCTATGGATCTGCTACGCCCCTGTTTCCACCCTGGCGGTCAAGTATTATGGCGTCAGCCAGCTTCAAATTGGGATGCTGGCCATGGTATTCATGATCGTTTACATTCCCATTTCCATCCCGGTATCGTGGTTGATTGACACGCTTGGATACCGCAAAGCGGTCAGCATCGGCGTAATAATCATGGGGGTGTTTGGGCTGCTGCGGGCCTTTTTTGCATCCAATTTCAGTCTGGTCATGGCCGCCACTGTGGGCATCGGCCTCGCTCAACCCTTCCTATTAAATGCAGTCAGCACGGTGGCAGGGCGCTGGTTTCCCATTCAGGAACGTGCGACAGCCTCCGGACTTGCTTTGGTCGCCAGTTTTATCGGTATTGCCATCGGGCAGGTCGTCTCTCCCATTTTGACCCTCAACTACGGTATCCCCACCATGCTGATGGTCTTCGGCGGTCTGGCAGCCGGTTCGGCCGTTTTGTTCCTGATCTTCACGCGCGACGCGCCGCCCACCCCGCCCTGTCCGCCAGACCAGGTGGAACGAGCGCTGGTACTCGACGGCCTTAAATCGATGCTTAAAATGGAAGACATCTGGCTGCTGCTCTATGCGTTCCTGATTGGAATGGGCATTTTCAACGGCGTATCCACCTGGATTGCAGCAATCACCAGCCCCAAAGGCTTTTCACCCACACAGGCAGGTGATTTGGGCGCCATGCTCCTGATCGGCGGCATAATCGGCGCCATCATAATTCCAGCCTTATCCGACCGCTTGCGCCAACGCAAACTATTCCTGCTGTTGGGGGTGGGACTAGCTGTTCCGTGCCTGATTGGCGTTATTTATGCCAGCCAATACTGGCTGATGGCTGGATTTATGTTTTTGATGGGATTCTTCCTGAACAGCCTGGCGCCAATAGGCTATCAATACGCTGCTGAGATTACTTACCCTGCACCAGAAGGCACCTCCAACGGTTTGTTAAACCTGGCCGGACAGAGTTCGGTGGTATTTATCTACGCCATGGAATTCATGAAGGGCAAAAACGGTTCATTTACAATCTCGCTATGGATGCTGGCAGGGTTGATGCTGCTCGGCTGCTTGCTCATCACGCGCATGCGTGAATCGAAATTGATCCATCAGGTCGTCCAGACATAAATCCACGCAAAACAGATATTTAAACATTTGCCGGACCGCTTTTTGCCAGCGTCCGGCAGGTTTTTTGCCAATGAGGGTTGTAGAGGCCTTTGTCGTTTCTTCAGGCATAGAAAGGTGATCCAGGATAAGGTCGGCTGAAAGAATTTATTCTTCCAAAAATATTACCCGGCCTATCTTTTTTGAAAGCTGCCAGATCAAAAAACCAATTATTTTGATGTATCATTTACAATGATTCCGCAAGCCAGGCCAGGCTTGGCTTATCAATAGTAAAATACATTCACCCATTTTTTTGAGATAATGGCTGGATTCCTGTAACCTGTCTGGCATAATTAAGATCTTCATCCTTCCTGCGGCTGCTTACATGACCAATAAATCAAAAATGCTCATTGATCTGAATACCAGCGATGAAAAAACTCTGATAAATGAGTTAAAAATATCTTCCCGCTTAGCCAAACGGATCCTGGCGTTGCGACCTTACCAATCAGTGGATCAACTGAGCCATGTATGGGGGATCGAACCGGAAATTCTGGCCCGCATTCGAACCCTGGTAACGGTTCATTCCGCCGAAGAGAATTTATTGCCTGAAAAAGAGGCAACTCATTCAGCGATCGTGGATGAAAGCGAATCCAGATCTTCAGAAGCGGCCAATCTTCCAGACCAACCAACCAGTACCGAGGTTGTGCAGGAGGAACTTCAAAAAGAACCAGTTCAAATCCATAAAAAAACTGACGTATCCTGGAAAACGAACCTGATTCTGATTTTGATCCTTCTGGCTGGCGCTTATTTCCGCTTTGTGGGCATCAATTGGGACCAGAACCAACACCAACAACCCGATGAACGGTTTATCACCATGGTGGCTGAGCAGATTCGCGGGGTTGCCAGTATTGGCCAGTATTTCGATACCGCCAGCAGCACATTAAACCCGCTTAATTACGGTTCTTACACCTACGGTATGCTGCCGTTATTCGTCACCCGCATGGTGGCTGAGTGGCGAAATATGACCGAGTATAACCAGATTACTTTGATCGGTAGGGCAATGTCGGGGTTATTTGATCTGGCGGCAATATGGCTGCTTTACCTGTTGGGGAAGAAACTATACAACCAGCGCACCGGGATTCTGGCGGCTGCGCTTTATGCGGCTGCTGTTCTACCCATCCAACTCTCCCATTTTTTTGCGGTGGATACCTTCTCAACGGTATTTGTCATCTCTGCCTTCTATTTCGCACTCCTGGCGATTCCGCTGGATAGGCAGGATACGACTATCGACCGCAAGAACTTACGCTATTTTGCCCTGTTTGGATTTATTGTGGGCTTGGCCGGGGCCTGCAAAGTAAATGTAATCCCTGTCTTTGGCGTTATTTTCCTGGCGGGTATTGCCAGGTTGGCGGTCGGGTATAAGAAATCAGGTTTCCGGTCTCTTCTATGGATTGTGCTGGCAGGGTGGGCTCTGGCAGCGTTATCAGCGGCTGCAGGCTTCCGGATTTTTCAGCCCTATGCCTTTATCGGTCCAGGTTTCTTTGGCCTTAGGTTCAATCAACGCTGGTTGGAAGTCATCCGCGAGGTGACGAACCAGGTGGCTGGCCTATCAGAATGGCCGCCGAACCATCACTGGACAAGCCGCCCGTTCACGTATGCCGGTGTCAATATGGCGAACTGGGGATTGGGTATGTCATTGGGGCTGGCGGGTCTGGCGGGGTTGCTGGGGGCAGGCTGGCGTATTTGGAAAGGCGAGTGGCGCAGCCATTTATTACCCTTTGTGTGGGTGGTTGGTTACTTTTTCTGGATCAACATCCAGTTTTGGCGCTACATGCGCTATTTTCTACCCATCTATCCATTCGTCATCCTTTTTGCCGCCTGGGCTCTGATCGAATTGTATGACCATACGCGTGAAAGCCGGGAAAAACTGATCGCGGCGGGCCGAAATCTTCGCATCCAGGCTGCTCAAATAAGAGGTACCTGGAAGGGATTGGCGGGCATTCTGGCGGTGGCGATCGTCCTTTTGGGGACCTATGGTTATGCATTCGCCTTTACCCGCATCTATACTCGGCCAATCACCCGCATTGCTGCGTCCCGATGGATGTTGGAAAATATCCCGGGACCGCTTAACCTGTTGGTTGAATCATCAAAGGGCAGCAAATCCTATCCTGTTTCCATTGCAAACCAATGGATCGTCGAACCGGGAAACACGGATCAAACCGATATCCGCATCACGGCCAATGGCACTTCCTCTCAAATCACCTCTACGAATATCCGCCAGATCGGCGTCTACTTTTATATCCGCCTGAGCCGGGATGGCGAAGGAAAGGATATCATTACCGAAGGCCGGTTGGCGGTGCCCGATGACAGCCTGGATGACCATCTATCCATACGTTTTGGCGATATCTATCTCGATCCTGATCAGACCGTATATCTCTATTACAAAATATCCAATAACAGCCAATACTCCTTTTCAGATCTCAGTTTTCGAAATGAGGAGCAGGAAGGCCTGAGCATTCCGCTCGATTTTAATTTACAGAACCAGTCTCCAGGCCAATCCGAGGGAATGATCAGCTTTCAATCCGGCGGTTCCTACAGAATAAACCGGCTTGAAATCAACCAGTTTAGCCAGGCGTTTATCCCGACCCAGGCAAAAATTAAACTGAGCCTCTTGCAGGACGGCGATGATCAAAACCCGCTGGCGGTCTCTGAAGCAGACCTGGATTTTGCCCAACCGGGAACCCAACTATCTCCAACCTTTACCTTTGCCCCAGTGGATTTGGTCAAAGGGAAAACCTACCAGGTCCGCTATCAGGTCGTTGCCGGCGGTCCTGTTCGCATGCTGGGTGAAACCTATACCCTTGAAACATCCTGGGATGATGCCTTGCCGCTGAGCGTCGACAAATATGATCCGCTTGGCGGGATCTATAAACCATTGAACCTCGAGCTTTACGAACCCGACACGCCTGAAAAGCGCGAGTCCATGCTCAAGATTCTTTCAGAGAGCGAATTCATTGTCATTCCATCCAACCGGGCTTATGACGCCATGCCGCGGCTGCCGTTACGTTATCCGTTGACGCTAAAGTATTACCAGACTTTATTTGATTGCAATTGCAGCGGCGATGCGTTGGAAAACCGCGCTTATGCTCTCGAAGCTCCTTTCACCAGCCCGCTTGGTTTTACGCTGGTGGCGACCTTCGAAAGTAACCCGAACATCGGACCATTTTCGATCTCGGATCAATCCGCCGATGAATCCTTCACAGTATATGATCATCCTAAGGTCTTGATCTTCAAAAAATCCATTGATTTTTCAATCGATAAAGTAAGCGAGATTCTAAACAGCGTTGACCTGAATCAGGTTGTGTTCCAGGGTCCGCTTTCCTACACCCACGCCCCAACGGCCTTGCAACTTCCGCAGGACCGCCTTGCCGCCCAGGCTGCCGGCGGGACCTGGTCTGCGATGTTCTCCTGGAATGGCTGGATCAATTCAAATCAGACTGTGACCGTTGTGGTCTGGTATCTTTTCCTGCTCCTGCTCGGATGGGCAGTGTTTCCATTGGTTTTCACTGCATTCTCCGGGTTACCGGACTGGGGTTATCCTTTGGCCCGGATGGCGGGTTTGATCATCGTCGCCTGGTTGAGTTGGATGCTTGGAAGTCTCAAGGTTCTGCAATTCACCCAATTGACAATCGGGTTATGCATCCTTCTGGTTTTACTCCTGAGCGGTTTATTGGCATACTCCAAACGCCAGGCATTGCTGGTTTATTTCCATTCACAGTGGAAGCATATTCTGGCGACGGAATTCATCTTCCTGCTGCTTTTCCTGATCTTCTTATTCATCCGGTTGGGAAATCCGGATTTATGGCAACCCTGGATGGGCGGGGAAAAGCCGATGGATTTCGCTTTCTTCAATGCAACCATGAAAGCGGTATATTTCCCGCCTGAAAACCCCTGGTTCTCCGGCCACTACATCAACTATTACTATTACGGCTATGTCATCGCAGCAATTCCAACCAAAATCCTGGGAATTGTGCCTTCGATTGCCTTCAACTTGATCCTGCCCACCTGGTTTGCCATGGCAGGCATTGGCGTATTTTGCGTAGGTTTTAGCCTGGTTGCTGGACTTTTCAATTCCTTGGGAAGAAATAATCAAAGTACCCCAATCGAAGAATCCACTACCCAATTGAATAACACCGTCCCTTACCGGTGGGCCTATGCGGCAGGAATCATAACGCTTTTGGCAGTGATGTTTTTTGGCAACCTGTATATAAGCCGCCAATTCTGGAAATATCTACCTGAAGTTGCTCCAGCTGAAGTGACTGAGAATTTGCCAAATGATCGCCTGGGAGCTGTTTTGGCAGGCGCAAAACAGGTTTTGAGCGGGCAGGCCGAACTGCCTGGCGATAATGCGCGCTGGTATTTCGAGGCTTCCCGCCCGATTCTGCACGATGGACCGGATACTCCGATCGCGGAATTTCCGTATTTCTCATTCCTGTACGCTGACATGCATCCGCATTTATTGACAATGCCGGTATACGGCCTTGCATTTGGCTGGATAGCGAGTTTTTTGTTACTGCCGCTTGCCAAAAGAAAGTGGCGGGACCAGGTCATCAGCTTGATTGTGGCCGGTTTGATATTTGGCGTTTTTAGAGCTTCCCACACCTGGGATTTCCCGGTCTTCATTGCACTGGGCGCCATGATCATTGCCTGGAATGTCTGGCAAACCAGGACTGGAACGATCCGTCACACAATCGCGGTGTTGTTCGGGTACGAATTAGCCTTTGTCGGCTTATCCGTGGCATTCTATTATCCATTTTCTCATTGGTTCAAGACAGAATATGTTTCTCTCGAACTCTGGAAGGGCGCCAGGACGCCTCTGATTGATTATCTATTCGTGTTTGGCCTATCGCTGTTTGTGATGATCAGTTTGATGATTCGGGATCTGCAAACTGAAATAAGGAACGCTTATCGATGGTGGACCTCGACGAACTTCAATAAACACATCCCGGCCTATTTAATCCTGGTGGCAAGCGCGATCGGGATGGTCCTGCTGTGGAATTTCCATTACCAGGTGTTTATTCTTGGCATTCCTTTGCTGGTTGGGATCGCATACCTCATATTCTTCAAACGAGGCATTTCCGCCTTCGAAAGGGTTATCTGGTTTCTTTTTGGAATAGGCCTCGCGATAACATTGCTGGTTGAAGTCGTTGTCCTCAAAGGCGACGTCGGGCGCTCCAATATGGTCTTCAGAATGTACCTGGAAGCCTGGTTCATCTTTGGGATCGCGTTCAGCGCTGCCCTGGTTGAATTAATAACCAAAATGGCACCCTGGCGTCTTTGGTTGAAGATTGCCTGGGGCACCGTTTTGGGAATATTGGCGTTGATTGCGATCAGCTATCCGCTGGTGGCCACTCCGAAAAAAATCGCTGACCGGTGGCCGGACATTCAGGAGGTTGCCAATACGCTGGATGGGGCAGCATATATGCAAGGCGACACCAGCCCGGAAAATGCTCAAGCACCGACGATATACAATGATGAAGGCCGTCCGATCAATATCACAATGGATAACGCAGCAATTAAATTCATGCAAGAGATTATCAAAGGTTCACCGGTGATTGTTGAAGGTCACACCGAAGAATACCGCTGGGGATCGCGCTATTCCATCTATACCGGGCTTCCTTCGGTCGTCGGCTGGAGCTGGCATGTCCGCCAACACAATTCGCTGATCGATGGTTCGGTCATCGATAAGCGCATCAATGAGGTAAACGATTTTTACAACACCCAGGATATCGGCATTGCCAGACAATTCCTGGACAGGTATCACGTCAAATACATCATTGTCTCCAGCCTGGAGCGTGTTTATTATTCACCCGAAGGATTGGATAAATTCCAGGGAATGACTAATGATGGATATTTGCGAATAGTCTATGGCGACAACACTCCTCAAACGGCCACGATTTTTGAGGTCGTAAACGCCAGGTAAACACAATAAAAAAAGCTGTCTTTAGGATGGCGAATTTATAGGATTTAGGGTGGCGATTGGCATGAGGCGTGGAAATTTCTAAAAACCGTTTATTGTGGTTTATTTTGAACCGCTCCGAAATCGCAAGGGTACGATAATTGCATCAGGCTCTCGACGCATAGATTGATCGATAACTCATTCCCTCCTCAGCCTCGTTGATTTACAGGTTTTCCTTTGTTACGATAATCCCAGGCATTCTCCATGACAACCAACCGCTTCTCATCCATACGATTTCTTTGCGCTGCAGCCTCGTTGGTTGTCGGAGTTTTCAGCCAATTCTTATTAAAAACGAATCAGATTACTGCTGGTTGGGTCTTTTCCCTTTTTGCAATCGTCCTTTTCGTCCTTGCATCACGTAAACTACCAGGTCCTATTGTCGAGTTGGCCGTATTATCACGTATACAAAAGGCCGTAAGGCCAAAACCAGGCAATATCATTCGCTCTGTTGCGGATCTTGATTATCGATTGGTTTCTCGAAATGCAGTGGAAGGGGTTAGGTCCGCCGCTCGTTCAATCAGAACCTGGTTTGCCAGGAATCAAACCCTGGTCGGACTTTTTGCCTTCTTAATGGCGGTGGTTGGCCAATTTATGATTTCTGCAAAACAGGTGCTATTTGGCAGCGTGGTGACCGGGCTGGCAGCAGTTATTTTTGTTTCCGTTTATTCGACGCAATCCGGTTCGGATTCTGCAATGCTGTCGAACCCGGCAGACGGTGGGACGATTGATTCAAAAAAATCCATCTGGAGGGGAATTTGGCTTGGATTGGCAATCATTTTTGCAGTCCTGGCTTTCTGGCTTTTTGGAACCTCCATTCCACCCATCGTTCCATGGCTGCTTCATCTTTGCAGTATCGGTTTGTTTTTTTATTCAAACCTGAATTTGAATAAATCCAGGCCATCCAAAGAGACACCTCAGGCATGGCTGAAAAACAAGGATGGATGGACCTGGTTGGAACTTGGGATCTTCCTTGCCATTCTTGCCATTGCTGCTTTTCTGCGGACGTTCCGCCTTGATCAAATTCCGTTTGGGCTTTGGTTCGATGAAGCGAATTATGGGCTTGAAGCATTGCGTATATTGCACGAGCCGGGGTATTTACCAACCTATATAGAATCAACCCAGCTTCCGGCCCATTTTATATATTTGATCGCATTTTTCATCCGGATTTTTGGCACAACGGCTTTGGCCATCCGGATCGTGAGCATTCTTTTTGGCCTGGCAACGGTCGCTGCGGCACTTCTTGCGGGGTCAGAACTGTTCAATCGAAGAATAGGCCTGGTGCTGGCATTTTTCCTGGCCGTATCCAGGTGGGATATCAATTGGAGCCGGATCGGCATGCACGGCGTGACCGTGCCGTTCTTTGAATTATTAACGGTTGGGTTTATTCTAAAAGCCTTGCGGCGCCAGCGGATGATTGATTATGCGCTGGCTGGCCTGTCCATGGGGCTGGGGCTGTGTTTCTATTTTTCGTTCCGCATTTTCCCGCTGGTCATTGGTTTGTTCCTGTTGGTCTTATGGTTGAACCGCCATGATTTTTTACGTTCCTCCTGGAGGGGATTGATTGTGGTCGGCCTGGGGGTTTTAATTGCTTCAGTCCCGGTGACACAATTGGTGATCAATCAACCCGACGCTTTTTGGGGACGCATGAATACGGTATCCATTTTCTCCGGCAAGACCGCAGCCGAGGGTTGGAAGGCTGTTTCGGAGACAACCATAGACCATCTGCTCATGTTCAATTACAAAGGGGATCGCAACGGCCGTCATAATCTTCCCGGTGAACCCATGTTGGACCCAATTTCTGGTGCATTATTGATTCTGGGCACGAGTCTCAGTTTGTGGCGGATCCGTAAATCAGGTTCCTTCCTGCTCATCATCTGGCTGCTGCTTATGCTTGCGCCGGGTATTTTTTCACTGGATTTTGAATCGCCCCAATCCTATCGGGCCATCGGCAGTTTACCGGCCGCCTATTTTCTGGCGGTGGTTCCAATCGATACGTTGTGGCAAATGTGGGATCAATCTAGCGAAAAACGGCGGTCTACAGGATTCATTCTGCCGCTGGTACTTGTTTTGATTGGTGTGGGGTACATCAACTACCATATCTATTTTGATCTGCAAGCCAAAAATAATGACTCTTGGAGTGAATTCTCCACCCCTGAAACGATCATTGGAAAGACCATGGCGGATTTAGGGCCGCAATTGGATTATTATGTCAGTGTTTTTTATTATGACACACCCACCATTCGTTATCTGGCACCGGGCGTAACAGAGTACCACGACTTGGAAACCTATGATACCATGCCAATTCCAAGCGATGGCAGGAAAGCGATGGTATTTTTTGTCGATTCAGATCGTGAACCGTTCGTCCTGCAGGCAAAACATTATTATCCCAATGCCGAATTCAAGGAATATAAATCCCCGGCTGACAAGGTCATTCTGTATCAGATAACACTCAAACCGTCCGACCTTAAAGCATCCCAGGGGATCACTGTCCGTTATTATCCGAATACCGATTGGGAAGGGCAGCCAAGTCTCACTCAAACGCAAGCGTCCATCAATGCCGATTGGAAAGATGGCAACCCGGCGCCATTCCCATTTAGCGTCCAATGGCAGGGCATCCTTTTTACAGAGCTTTCCGGCGTATACCAAATGATGCTAACATCTCCGGCCCCATCAGAACTTTACTTGGATGGGACGCCTGTCCAGCTTTCGGAGGGAGGCATCCAAACAGGTAGCGTTAATTTGGCAAAGGGCCGTCACGAATTAATCATTAAGACTCAGGGAAAAGATGGGCATTTTGAATTGAACTGGCAGCACCCTGATGGCGAGCAAGCGCCAATTCCACCTTCGCTGCTTTTTCTACCACCGATCGATAATCACGGTTTATTAGGAAGTTACTTCTCCAATGGCGATTGGCAACCGCCGGCTGCCTTTACAGCGGTCGATCCATGGATTTATTTTTATTATCACAATCAACCTCTGCCACGGCCCTACACGGTTGAGTGGGTCGGCCGGATTTATATTCAGAAAACTGGGCATTATCAGTTTATTTTAGAGTCGACGGATGAATCATTGCTTTTCATCGATGAAAATAAAGTCACAGAAAACGACACTGTCAATGGCAATCAAACCGGAGAAGTGGACCTGGCTGCCGGTTTTCATTCAATCCGCATTCGCTATGCAGACCGGACGGGCTATACACACATCTATCTCTACTGGACTCCGCCGAACGGCGAACAAGAAATCGTCCCTCAGGATGTTCTATTCCTGCCTTAAGATGCGCTAATATTTCACTTGCGATTTTACCCTAATGAATTTTCGCCAATTCGGGATTTTCTTACCACTGAATTTTGAACTGGAATAACTCCACTGCTCCGGCTGCATATAATTGCCCACCTTCGGTGGCAACTATTCCAGCCAACCCGGAGATGGATGGGATCTCCTTTTCTGGCAATAATTCGCTGATTGGTTTTCCCGCATAATCGTAAATGGTAATTTTCTGAGTTTGGGTGCTGGCCGCAAAAATATGTCCATGGCCGTCTGTGTCTATCCAGGCTGTTCCCAACCCTGATTTAAATGTCCCAATCAATTTTCCATCCAGAGTGTAATGTTTGATGCATTGGTTGTTGGCATCGGCAATGAACAAATCATTACCCTGAATGGCAATCCCAGTGGGTTCAAGGAATTGATCCGGTTTGGTTCCTGGTTCGCCCCAAACCGCAATTCGATTGCCCTGTTGATCAAGGCGCTGGATGCGCCCCATGCCTGTATCGGCCACAAATATGTCCCCCCCTGGGCTGATGGCCAATCCGCGCGGGCTGTACATTTGCAGGTTGGCCCCATTAATGGCCGCGACCATCTTTCCATCCGTTCCAAGCGTGTAGATCCAACCATTGCCTGCATCCAGGATCCAGATGTTTCCGCTCTCGGCATCGATCGCTATGTCACTGGGCTCGACAAATGGCGTCTGGCCAGTATCGTCTCCTGACCACGTTGTCATGATCTTGCCGGCTGCGGAAAATTGTATGACCTGCTGGTTCCCTCGATCGGTTACGTAGATTTGTCCGTTTTGATCAACCGCCAGTCCGAGGGGCGAGGGAGGATTTTCAACATGATCACCAACCATTTCCTCTGACCAGACGGTGGTTATATTTATTTCTTTCAACAATGGTTGTGTGGCGAGCAGCTTTATTTCCAAAATGAAAACCACTCCAATGTAGAGGATCAGGATGATTTCAGCCAACTGTGCCAAATTTCTGTTCTTAAAAGGGTTTAACCTGGACTGGGATAAGGCCTTCTTCAATGAAAAAAAGGGCAAGAAATTCCTTGTTTCATTCTCGGTTGAAAGAATTGGGGGTCGTGATTTGACGTATTCCAAATAGAAAAAAAATAAGCCAAGAAGAAGCAGCGCGTTCATCACAGCACCGATCTGAACATAAATGGCCGACCAACCAGAAAAATAAGGCAGATAGGATAAAAGTGAGGTTGCCTGCATCAAGATAAATGCCCAGAGGTATTTGTAATTGAATAAGGCGAGAACTAACAGGAACAGACCGGCTGTAAAGAAATAACGTTCATGCATTTTTGGTAGAAAGAACGGGATGACGGTAGTGAAAAAAACCGCATCAAAACAAAGTGAAATGTCGCTCAGATCCTTCCATTTTAGCCAACGTAAAACGATATAAGCGCTGACGACCAGCCCAGTAAGGATTATTCCAATCGCCAATTTCAATTCAACATGGTTGCCGGGGTTGATAAACGAATAGAAATTTGGAGCATGCAGTGAAAGGTCGCTATAAGCTCCATATTGATTTAGGTAGACCATCATCAGCTTCGCCAACGGCCCGCCTGCCAACCAGGCTGGTATGAGAGAAATGAAATAAACGATTGGAATAACAAAGAACAAATGGAACGGAAATTTTCTCTTTGTTAACAAAATCAAAAATATTGGCGCGAAAAAAGCTGCCTGTAGTTTGAATGAAACTGCAATTGAAAAGAATAAGATGGCGGGGAAGGGTTTTTCTTTGAGAAGAAAATAAAACGACCACAATAAAAATGCGGAATAAATAATGTCATTTTGACCCCACATGGCGCTGTCAATAACGACCGTGGGAGTGAAGAGCGTTGCAAAAAAACCTATCCACTTGATATCACTTTGGGGAAATTTCCACGCGGCGATTTTATAAACAGCCGACGCTGCCAAAAAGTCAAACAACACCGAGATTAGCTTGATGGCCTGTTCTTTCGGAATAAAACGGAATAAAGTAGAAAAATCGACAAGGTATAAATAGGCGGGCGAATAATCGTAAAAAATATCTTTAAAGGCTGCGATTCGGCCAACGTTAATGAAAGTGTCATACCAAACCCCCACAAATACATCGATATCTCCGCTGGAAATATGGAAAAGCATTAATCTCAATGCGATTGCGAGCAATAAGAGCGAGACAAAACCAAGAATTCGGGAAATTTTGCTTGATTCAAACTTCAGCACAAAAGACCTCTTCACCGGTGGGAATAATGATCTGACGGTTCAATGGTTCTCGTTCATTTGCAACAACTCTTTCGGAAAGGTGCCTAGCGAAGAAAGTGATACTGGATTCCAAACCTTTCTGATTCTTTCAAATCAGCCGGCCGCTTTGTGAATAAATCAATCCTGTTGCTGGTATTTTGCTTCATGGGTGCATATGGCAATGTCGGGTAATGGATGGGTGATGGTGCGGATTATCCAGGCGAGGCAGATACCCCAAAAAGCAAGATTAAACACCAGGTAATAGGGCATGACGGCAGGATTCAGCTCCCGCCATCGAATGGGTACATCACCGAACAAAATCGCCGGGAAAAAATAAAGGTAGAAAGAAACCATGGTGGCAAAGGCAGACCAGGTGAATGCTTTTTCCCAACCGGTCCCGATGAGCAAGGCAAATGGAACAGCCCAAACCAGGTATTGCGAGCTGATGCCGCCATAAATTCCAAAGAATAACAATTGTGTCGCCAAAATGCCGCTGAGGAGGCTGAAACGGTTTTGTTTGCGCCAGAAAAGGATCGTAAACAGTAAATAGAGGATCAGGAAAAGCCATTTGCTGATACTAAGAAGGTCCTTGGCAAGTGTGCCGGGAAGGTATCGATTCCCTGTGGTTAATTCCCCGATTGCGCGCAGGATGGCAATCCAGCCGTAATCCGCCACACCGCTGTATGCAAAAACGCTCTGCCAGACCGCTTGAAAATTGGCCAGTAGAAATGGTGCCAGCGTGATGGCAGACGGCAATATCGACGCAAGTAGAAACATGGCTTTCTGCCGGCGATTCAGGTCCATTTTCATTAGAAAAAAAGGTAAAAAAAGTGCCGGGTAACCGCGCAGACCGATCGCCATTCCCAGGCTCAACCCGGATAAACGGTAATATTGTTTTGCCGGAAAGAAACTGACCAGGTAATAGGCCAACAACATAAAAAAGGCTGGCAATACGCTGTAACTGCCGTGGAAAGAGGTTGTCAGCAGGCTGACCGGGTTAATGGCGTAGGCCAACCCAATCCAAATGGCGGCATGCGGTAAGCCGCGTTTTTGGGCCTGCCACCACAAGAGCAATGCGATCCCGGCATCCGCCAGGACCATAGGCCATTTGACCACAAAATGGAAGGGTAGTTTGATCGCCTGGGCAAGTTGCTCGGACCAGGCAGGTAGAAACATGGGGATGGGCGTGTAGTGGTACAAACCGGCGGTTTTATAAATGTTTTCATTGTTTAGAATAATATTCGCCATCCAGCGGTATTGTGCCAGGTCTGCCGCCTCGGTTCCGAAAATCCATGCCAGGACCAGGCGAAGCCCAATCACCGTCAGTAAAAGCAGTGTGATTTGAAACCAGAGTGTTGGTCGGAATTGTTTCTTCATTGTAAAAAGCTAAGCTATGGAAAAAGGTTGACACAATCTTGATGCAAGAATTGTGCTGGTAGAGATTCGTAATTCTTTTAGTGCAGATGTCGGCCCCTTCTTTATTATGCTCAAATTCCTGGAAAGAAATACAAAACACGCCATCGAGAAATGAGTAAACGGCAACATCCCCATTTGAGATGGGCCATCATCCAGGGGGCCTACGAATTCTTCTTGATGATAGCCCTCATCATTATCCATTCATTTCAAACCTGCACCCCTGAAAATGAATAATTCAATTTAGAGTAATTAGCATTTGCCAAGCCTGAAGAACGATGGAAGAGATTTAAGGTTTTGTTTGCCCAGTTGTAAATCGCGCCAGGTAATCAGGCGATGGATCATCTTCAGCATTGTTTACCCGCACAAATCAATAATTACCTGGGTGAAGATTTTGGCTGCCATGATCAGGTCAGCAATCCGCATATGCTCATTGGCGCCATGCATGTTGGATTCGAAGCCCGGCATCATGGCGCCAAAAGCGACTCCGCCTTCGATGTCATGGACGTAGGTGCCGCCCCCGGTTGATTCACAGGATCCCTTTAGGCCGGTGTACTGCTCGTAGGCTGCCAGGAGAGTCTGGACAAAGGGCGAGTCGCAAGGCGTGTGGTGGGCTGGAGACAGTTTGCCATCAAATTGAATTCCCGCATGGGCGAATTGGCGAGCCGCTACATCCAGGCAATTCTCTTTGGTCGCACACAGCGGCGCGCGGCTGTCAAAACGGCCTGTAAATCCCGTGAGCGTTTGCTCGAAGATATTGAACGAGAGGGTTAAAGGACCGGAAATTTCATCCGACTGGGCAATCCCGATGGATTTTCCGTAATAGTCGCCATGCGGGAGCAGACGGTTTAGATCGCGGATGGCGGTGAAGCTTTCGCTTGCTGCGATGGGTAAGGACACCAGCAGCGTAAACAAGGCAGTGATGGCGTTATTCGCCTTTTCCGGCATGGCAGCGTGTCCGCCCTTGCCGATGGCCAGGATCTTCACCACATCGTTTTCAACTGTCAATTGGTAATCTGCGCCTGTGATTCTTGACGCCCGATCGCTATAAGGCTGGAGGTCGGCTATCGACAAGCCCTCCACCATGGCTTCAGCCTCGGGCGGGACGACGTTGATACGAAAGCCGCCTTTGACTGAGGCAATGCGGGGTAGATCGGCAGAAACAGGCCAGGTTTTTGTAAAAGTAGACTTGAAGCTGCCTTTCTCGGTGTTGATGACCGGAAAAGCGCCATCCGGGGAAAATGTGAATGGCGGCGTGGCATGGCGTTCGAAATAATATTTTATATCGGCAGAATTTGTTTCCTCATCCGTGCCAAGGATCAGACGGGTATTGAATTTGAGCGGGATTTCCAAATCCTTGACCGCTTTTAGGGCAAACAGGGCGGCTGCCAGTGGGCCTTTATCATCGCTTGATCCTCGCCCATAGAGCATGCCATCTTTGCTTACTGCTGTATACGGCGGCGTGCTCCAACCGCTGCCCTCGCCGACCACATCCAGGTGGCAAAGGATGCCAAGGCGCGTTTCCTGGGTATTGAGGTCCACTGTCCCAACGTAATTTTCGTGGTTCGCCGTCAGAAAGCCCAGGTCGCTGGCTATGCGGAGACTGAGTGCCAGTGCTTCGGCTGGACCCTTTCCAAAAGGTATACCGGGCAGGGGATCTTCCCGCACGCTCCGAACGGCGATCAGCCTGGAAATGGTATCGACGAGCTCATTTTCTTGATTTTCGAAATACTGATCAATTCGTTGCTGGAGCATGGCCGATGATCCTTTCGTTGGTAAACGATTGAAATATTTTGGGGACATAAATGGTTTTGCAGTCTAAAATGGTGAGAGATGGATTATAACGCCTATCGATAGTCCTGATCAGATTTTACAATTGTATGTAGAACAACAAAAATAAGGCAGCCATCCTTACCGGGCAGAAACCATCAACGATATGGATAATGAAAAGGTCGGTTTGTGTAAAGAGGGGACTGATCATTGGCGGGTAATAGAATTGTCTTGACGAACTTACGGTTATTCAGCTACTATTTATGTCATGCGAAGATTTGTAATTGAATTACGGAGCCAGCATGGCGAATAAACCCAAAGCAACTGCAACGGCATCCAGTGATAACCGCACGGTAAAAGCAGCCCAGGCGGTCTTGCGGGGCAAAAGCAAGAAAGGTAGATTCGCCAGCCTGCTTCCTTTTCTGGGGCCAGCCTTCATTGCAAGCGTCGCATATGTGGATCCTGGCAACTTCGCAACCAACATCGCCGGCGGTGCAGAGTTTGGCTATACCTTGCTGTGGGTAATTGTTGCCAGCAACTTGATGGCGATCCTGATCCAAACCCTATCGGCAAAACTGGGCATCGCAACTGGTTTGAACCTGGCCGAACAATGCCGGAAACACTTCAAGCCTTGGTTTGTCATGTTCTTATGGGTCTTGATGGAACTGGTTGCAATGGCGACTGATCTGGCTGAATTTTTGGGCGCCGCCATTGGTTTCAACCTGTTATTTAACATTCCCCTTTGGGTGGCCGGGATTCTGACCGGAATAACGACTTTTATCATTTTAGGACTCGAGCGCAAGGGATTCCGGCCGCTGGAGGCAGTCATTTCTTCTCTGGTCGGCGTGATTGCGGTCTGTTATGTGATTGAAACCATTATCGATAAACCCAATTGGGGCAATGTGCTTTACCATGCCGTGGTACCTTCGTTACAGGGTCCTGAGAGCATCATCCTGGCTGCCGGAATTCTCGGGGCGACGGTTATGCCGCATGCCATCTTTTTGCACAGTGCATTGATGCAGGGCAGGGTAAAGGTTAAAAAACCAGAGCAACTCAAGAGGTTGTTCCGGTTCGAGATGGTGGATGTGCTCATTGCAATGGGCGTTGCCAGTCTGGTCAACGGCGCCATGTTAATCATGGCAGCTTCAACCTTTCACAGCCAGGGGTTGACGACAGTTGGAACGATTCAGGAAGCCTATAAAACCCTCGAGCCATTATTGGGAAAAGCCTCCCAAAGCATTTTTGCAATTTCCCTGCTCGCTTCGGGGCTTTCAAGCGCATCCGTCGGGACGATGGCAGGTCAGGTTATCATGCAGGGTTTTCTGCATTGGGAGATCCCGGTCTGGATCCGGCGATTGGTGACGATGGTTCCCTCAATGATTGTGATTGCCATTGGTTTGGACCCCAGCCGCACGCTGGTCATCAGCCAGGTTCTATTAAGTTTTGGGCTGCCATTTGCGATCATCCCGCTGGTCATTTTTACAAGTCAGAAAAAGATCATGGGTGTCCTGGTCAATCGTAAATTTACCACCATCCTGGCTATGGGCGTCGCTGGAATCATTGTGGTGCTGAACATTTACCTGCTCTATACGACATTTTTTGGAGGATAACCATGTTTAAACATATCCTTGTCCCATTGGATGGCTCGGGGTTGGCTGAGGCGGCGATTCCTCCTGCGGTGGCGCTAAGCGCCAAACTTGGTTCGCATGTTACGCTGCTGCATGTCATCGAAAAAAACGCTCCGCAGGAAATTCACGGTCAAAAACATTTGACTACAGAGGACGATGCCCGCCAGTATTTGAAAATAATTGCCGGACAAAATTTTGGTGCCCAGATAAATATAAGTACCCATGTCCATACAGAGGAAGTGAGCCAGGTGGCCCGAAGCATCGTGGAACACAGCCAGGAATTAAAACCGGATTTGATCATTCTTTGTGCACATGGCGAAGGCGGGTTGCATGATTTGGTGATGGGAAGCATCCCGCAGCAGGTAATCTCCGCTGGGTCTGTGCCTGTCATGCTGTTGCAACCGGATGCCAGGACTTCTTATCAAAATGTCAGGTTTGAGCGCTGCCTGGTTGCACTGGATGGCGAAGAGGATCATGATTACAGCCTGGTGGTGGCGAGTGAACTAGCCAGGGCGATTGGGGCTGAATTGGATCTGGTACGGATCGTGCCGACCCTCTCCACCTTGAGCGCTGAAGATGCGGCGACCGGCACGCTTTTACCGGCCGCGACCAATGCAATGCTAGAGATCGCCGAAGATGAAGCCTGCGAATACTTACAGGAAAAATTGAATCATCTGACTGCCCAACAAATTACTGCTACGGCAGAGGTCGAACGGGGCGACCCGGCGGTTGAGGTGGTGAAATTAGCCGAACTTAAGAAAGCAGACCTGATCATTTTGGGTACGCATGGGAAGAAAGGGATGAGTGCGTTGTGGGCAGGCAGCGTTGCCCCAAGAATCGTTTCCCGCACCCATCTACCCATTTTGTTGGTACCTGTGACGGGTTAAACCTAGAGAGAAGCATCGATCGGCCGGCATTCAACCTTCCTACTATTCAGCTCGATCCATTTTCCGACCCATTCGCAGGCTGCGCCAGTGGGTACAAAGTTTGTCAGGTCGGAAGTTCTTGAGAAGGTTATGAATTACCTGACCAGCGCAGCACCATTGGAAGCCTGGGTCACATATATTTCAGGTACAAGCCCCGTGACGTCCTGGTATCGTTCCTTGAGCGAGCGGGAAAAATCGCTTGATTGGCTGATTTCAACTAGATTAACAGTACAACCGCCAAACCCGGCGCCGGTCAGGCGGGCACCCAAACAGCCTGGTAGGGATTGGGCAATCTCAACCATCACATTGAGTTCAAAGCTGGAAACTTCATATAAATCGCGCAGGCTGGCGTGGCAAGCGTTCATCAACTGGCCAAAACGGGTAACATCGCCCTGCTCGAGAAGCATCCGTGCTCGCGTGGTGCGCTCAATTTCCGCCACCACATGGCGGGCTCTTCTTTCAATGACGGGGGGCAATTGAACGGCCAACCGGTTGAAATCCGGCAAACTGACATCGCGCAGTGAACGGATGCCAGGCAAACGCTCGCGCATTAACCGCACGGCCGTTTCACATTCGATTCGGCGCTGGTTGTATTCGCCGCTGGTTAATTTGCGCCTTACTGTCGTGTCAGCGATGACAATGACGGCCTGCTCCGGCATGGGATTGATTGTCCATTCAAGCGACCGGCAGTCGAGCTGCAGGAGGTGATTTTCCACCCCGCACACGGATGCGAACTGGTCCATGATACCGCAGTTCACGCCGACATATTGGTTTTCAGCTTTCTGGCACAACAGTGCGCGTTCCATCAAGGGCATCGACCAGCCTGCCAAAGTCTGCCAGGCGGTTAGAAAAGCGGTTTCCACAGCGGCGGATGAACTCAACCCCGACCCGCGCGGGATGTCCGAGGCGAAAATGGCCCAAATGGGCGGTGAGGCATAATGATTCTCACTCAGTATTTTCATGACACCGGCTGGGTAAAGCCCCCATTCGGGCAGTGGACGAGGGTCCGCCTGGGTCTTTGTCTGGATCGATTCCGGCGTGAACGAGACTTCCTGGTTGAAGTCGGCCGCGACCAGGCGGGAGACGCCATTCGGTGAGGGAGAAATGGCGATGTAAGCAGCACGTTCGATGGCGGCTGGCATCACGAAACCATCGTTGTAATCGACGTGCTCGCCTAACAAATTCACCCGGCCAGGCGCACGGACGACATGAGTCGGGAATCGACCAAACCGGTCCGCAAACCGTTTTTCGATTCGTTCAATCAGCGGCTTGTTGATAATGGACATCAGAAAGTGCGCGCAATCTTTCGGCTGAGGATTCGGGGGAAATATCGCGCTGCGGCATGGCGAGCATTTCATAGCCGACCATATACTTACGAATGGTTGCCGAGCGCAAAAGCGGCGGGTAAAAGTGGGCGTGCAGAACCCATTCCGGATGGGCCTTACCGTCGTTAGGCGCCTGGTGAAAGCCCATCGAATACGGAAATGAAACCTCAAATAAATTATCGTAGCGTATAGCCAACTGCTGGTAAATCGCCGCCAGCGAAATGACTTCCTCCGGCGAGAGGGATGGCAAATCGGGGACGGGACGGTGAGCGGTTATTAATACCTCAAACGGCCAGACCGCCCAGTAAGGCACGATGGCAGTGAAATGATCGTTTGAAAGAACCAGGCGTTCCTGGCGCCGGTGTTCTTCCTGTAAATAATCAAGCAACAACGGCCTGCCATAAGCGGATTGGTAATCCAACTGGGAGGATAACTCCTTGGCGGTTTCGTTCGGGATCAGGCCCTGTGACCAGATCTGGCTGTGAGGATGGGGATTTGAACAGCCCATGATCGCGCCTTTATTTTCGAAAACCTGGACATGCACGATTTTTGGCCGGCTGAATAATTCAGCTGTCTGTTCGCTCCATGTGGCCACCACCTGACTGACCTGCTCAACTGGCAGCTGTGGAATGGTCAGGTCGTGGCGCGGCGAAAAGCAAATTACCCGGCAGATGCCTGCTTCGGGATGTGCCTGGAATAAGGGGTGCGGGTCAACCGGTATCTTACCCGTTTCTGGAAGGATGGCGGAGAAATCGTTATCGAAAACGAATGTGCTGGAATAGTCCGGGTTAATGAAATGACCAGCACGGGCGTTGCCGGGGCAGAGATAGCAGGTTGGGTCATAGGCAGGCAAGTATTCTGCCGCGACCTTTTCCATCTGTCCTTTCCAAGGACGTTTGGTGCGCTGCGGCGAGATCAAGACCCAATCTCGTGTAAGAGGGTTAAAACGACGGTGGGGGAAATTGATCATGCTTGTTATTGCCAGGGGATTTCTACATGAGCGGCGTTACTGGTCACCACGGCGTTCGGGTGATGGTTTGATACCGCCATCCATGTGGAAAATATTGGAGATTACCTCATTTTATCATTATTGCAGATTGACGTTATGGCAGGAGTATCCGCGGAACCCGAGGTTGCGAAGTTAATGATCCCAAGTTCATTAGAAGAACATTTTGCTTATTGACTCTGAAATAACTGCGTGCTAATATGTTATCGATAACGGGATCGATAACGGGATCGATAACGGGATCGATAACGGGATCGATAACATATGTCAATCAAGCATAAACGTCCCACGATCAAACAAGTTGCATCCATGGCCGGGGTTTCCACGCAGACTGTTTCGCGTGTTATGAACGACCGGCCGGATGTTTCTGCCGAAACCCGTGAGCGGGTTCAGAAAATTGTTGGAGAGTTGGGTTACCAACCCAGCGCTCTGGCCCGCAGCCTGATTCAGCAGCGCAGCTTTACACTGGGGGTTGTCACCGCCGGGCTGAAATATACAGGCCCATCCCGTACCCTGAGCGGTATCACCAATGCAGCAGAGGAATTTGGTTATTCTTTGCTATTGAAAGAATTACCCAGTTTCAATGCCAATCATGTTGTTCCCATTCTGCAGGAATTTATTTCGCATCATGCCGATGGGATTATCTGGGCAGTCCCGGAGGTTGGTGAAAATCGGGAGTGGTTGACCACCACCTTGTCAGACCTGGAAATCCCAATTGTTTTCTTAACCATGCAACCGCGCGAGCATATTCCGGTTGTTTCAATCGATAACTACCAGGGCGGGCGAATGGCCATGCGGCACTTGCTCGACCAGGGGTACCGCCACATTGGCCATGTCGCGGGTCCGTTGGATTGGTGGGAAGCCCGCCAGCGCCTGGCTGCTTGGAAAGATTCTCTGGAGGACGAAGGGCTGCCAGCCCTTGAAAGCTATAGGGTGGAAGGGAACTGGTCATCAGCTAGCGGGGCCCTGGCCATTGCAAAACTGTTTGACCAATATCCGGAAATGGACGCGGTCTTTGCTGCCAATGACCAGATGGCAATTAGCGTTATTCAGGCAGCCTGTGAAAGACAATTAAGTATTCCCCAGGATCTGGGCATCGTCGGGTTCGATAACCTGCCCGAATCCCCTTACTTCTGTCCTCCACTCACGACCATCCAATCTGAACAATATTCAGTGGGACGGCTCGCTGTGGAAGAAGTCATCAAGATTATCGAGGCAGGTCGTCAGGAGCAAGCCAGTTTTGAGCCTGCAACCATCATGTTGACGCCCACATTGATTATTCGCGAAAGTTCGATGAAAAAGGAACAGGAAAGAATATAAGGAGGTGATCGGAACCGAGAATGTTTGTGGATAAGTGAAGCACCTGTCTGGCCATTGGTGGCCAAGGGCAAGCGCTTCAAGACGAGGAGATCCCTATCCCTGTTAGTGGATGGCCTCCCGCTAGAGTCAATCAAATTGCACCCCTATCTCCGTGAGGAGAAACCCCAATTGTCACAAGGAGAGAAGAATATGTTCCGGTATAAGCTATTTGCTTTACTCGTACTTGCTTCTATGGTTTTGGCGGCATGCGGTACCGCAGCCCCTGCGGCGACGACTGCTCCTGCAGCAGAAAAAGTCTTCGGTCAGGCAGCCTGCGCGCCTAACTGCACCTATAAAGACATGACTCTCTGCTATCCCCAGCTCGGTGCCGAAAGTGACTGGCGTACTGCCAATTCCGCTTCCTTCAAAGAGACTGCTGCAACCCTGGGCGTCAAATTGATTTTCTCGGATGCACAGCAGAAGCAGGAAAACCAGATTTCCGCCATCCGCTCCTGCATCCAGCAGGGCGTGAATGTGATCGCGCTGCCGCCAGTTGTTGAAACCGGTTGGGATGCGGTCCTCCAGGAAGCCAAGGATGCCAATATCCCGGTGATCGTTGTCGACCGCTCCGTGACGGCTGACGCGTCTATGTATGCCTCGCACATCGGTTCCGACATGGTCATTGAAGGAAAACGCGCTGCCGCAGAATTCAACAGACTGCTCCCCAATGGCGGCAATGTCCTCGAACTCTCCGGTACCACGGGCTCCGGCGCTGCAGTTGGCCGCGCCAAGGGTTTCCGCGAGGCGCTGAATGCCAATATCAAGATCATCGATTCCCAGACCGGCAATTTCACCCGTGCCGAAGGTAAACCAGTCATGGAAGCCTTCCTGAAGAAATATGCCGGGCAGATCCAGGGTGTATTCTTCCACAATGATGATATGGCGATCGGCGCTGTCGAAGCCATCAAGGCTGCTGGTATTAAACCCGGCGAGCTCGTAATGGTTTCAGTCGATGGCACCCGCGGCGGGTTCCAACTCATGATCGATGGTTGGCTGCAAGCGGATGTTGAATGCAACCCATTGCTTGGACCGCAGGTCATGGACCTGGGCCTCAAACTGATGAATGGCGTTGCAATTACCAAAGAAGCTCTCACTGACGAAAGTGTTTACTACCCCGATAAGGCCGCTGAACTGCTGCCGACACGCAAGTACTAGTCTTTCAAAGCTTGTGCATGAGCTTTTGGGAACCTCATGATGAACACAGGCAAATGATGTCGTAAAATGAGAAGCGGCGTCCCAAAGCGCCGCTTCTCAATAAAAAAAAATTAGAAATACTCGGTGAATGGGCAGATCCAATGACAAATCCAAATGATTCTCTTCTGATCATGAAAGGAATATCGATCACTTTTCCGGGAGTCAACGCCCTACAAAATGTCGATTTTTCCTTAAACCGAGGTGAGATTCACGCTCTGATGGGCGAAAATGGAGCCGGGAAATCCACTCTTATTAAGATTCTAACAGGCGTGGAACACCCAGATTCTGGTTCCATTGAAATTGATGGCAAACTCGTCCAGGTACGTTCTCCCCAGCATTCCCAGGAAATTGGCATCAGTACGGTTTATCAGGATATTAACCTGTGTACCAATATTTCTGTCGCTGAGAATATCATGCTTGGACATGAGCCTCACCGGTTTGGCAGCATTGACCAGAGAAAAATGAATGGCTTTGCCAGACATGCCTTGAGCAAGTTGGATATCGATATTGACGTCACTCAGCCGTTAGGAAATTATTCGGTTGCCATCCAACAAATGGTGGCAATTGCACGCTCGCTTGAAATTGCTTCCGCCAAAATCCTCATCCTCGATGAACCGACCTCAAGCCTGGATGTCAATGAAGCCAACCAATTATTTAATGTGATGAGGAAATTGAAGGGTGAAGGCATCGGCATTATTTTTATCACCCATTTTCTCGATCAGGTGTATCAGGTTTCTGACCGGATCACGGTATTGCGCAACGGCATGCTTGTTGGCACCTTCAGCACGGCGTCGCTGCCGCGAATCGAATTGATTGCCAAGATGTTGGGCCGCACCATCACAGAATTGGATCAGGTGTCCAAGGCCAAAGTCTCTGGCGAAAAAGTTGATACCCAGGAATGCATGCTCGAGGCTGAGGGCCTCGGGCGGACCGGTTCACTCGATGGGTTTGACCTGAAACTACATGCGAATGAAGTGGTAGGCATCGCGGGTTTATTAGGGTCTGGGCGCACTGAAATGGCCAATTTGCTTTTTGGCATTGACACCCCAGATAAAGGCTCTTTAAAGCTCAAAAGCAAGCGGGTGGATCGTTTTTCCCCGTTGCAATCCATTGAAAATGGGATTGCCCTTTGCCCTGAAGATCGTAAAGACGAAGGGATTGTTGGCGATCTAACGATCCGCGAGAATATCATTCTGGCCCTGCAGGCCAGACTGGGATGGTTCAAATTCCTGAGCCTTCAGAAACAATCTGAAATCGCGCAACAATATATTGATTTATTGGGTATTGCAACCCCCTCCGCCGAACAGTTGGTAAAAAACCTGAGCGGTGGCAACCAACAAAAAGTCATTTTGGCACGCTGGCTGGCCACGAATCCACAGATTCTCATCCTGGACGAACCTACCCGTGGCATTGACGTGGGGGCAAAAGCAGAAATTCAAAAGCTGGTGCTCAAGCTTGCCGAGGAAGGGATATCGTGCCTCTTCATTTCTTCTGAATTGGAGGAGGTGCTGCGTATCAGCCATCGTGTTGCGGTTATGCGAGATCACAAGAAGGTTGCTGAATATCCCGGCGATGTGGATGATCAGACAATTATTCAGACAATGGCAGGTAATTTATGAAAGAAAATAAATCTCTGCTCAAACGTTTTCGCGAGAACCGCTTATTCTGGCCTCTGGTTGCGCTGGCGTTGATTCTTCTCGCGGATGCCATTTTTGCCCCCGGATTCTTTAAAATTGGAATATTGGATGGGCATCTTTATGGAAATCTGGTTGACGTTTTTAATAACTCCGCACCTTTGATGCTGGTGGCAATCGGCATGACCCTGGTGATTGCCACGGGAGGCGTCGACCTTTCCGTAGGCGCGGTCATCGCCATTTCGGCAGCCATGGGGGCGGTATTGATCAACCCGGCCCTTGGCAACAGGTTGATTTCCAATGAAATATTGACAAAAGATGCCACAAATACGCCACTGGGATTGATTGTCCTGGCTGACCTTGCAGCGGGCACCCTGTGTGGTTTATGGAATGGTTTCCTGGTTTCGCGGGGGAAAATCCAACCTATGGTGGCTACCCTCATTCTCATGGTGGCCGGACGCGGAATTGCCCAGCTGATCACAAATGGTCAGATCATGACCATTTACTACACCCCGTATTTTTTCTTTGGAAACGGGTTTATCCTGGGCATACCCGTTGCAATCTATATTGTTGCTTTTGTTTACTTGATTGCCTGGGTTCTGGTTCGTAAAACGTCAATTGGTTTATTCATAGAAGCGGTCGGAACGAATGCAAAATCTACCTATTACAGCGGGATCAGCGAGAAGAACATCAAATTATTCGTGTATGTCTTTTGCGGTTTTTGTGCCGCCATTGCCGGCTTGATCCTCAGCTCCTACGTCCATAGTGCAGACGGCAATAACAACGGCCTGAATTATGAACTGGACGCCATCCTGGCGGTTGTCATTGGCGGTACATTAATGCGCGGAGGACGTTTTTCTTTGTTGTCGAGCGTGGTTGGCGCGCTGATTATTTGGACATTCACCATCACCATGTACACCTTTGGCGTTCCGGCAAATGCCCTGTTGGCCGGTAGAGCCGTGCTGGTTCTGGTGGTGATCATTCTTTATTCGGATTATGCTCGCCGCTTTATGAATAGAGTCTTTGAGCGGAAGGGGTCTCAACATGGCACAGCGAATTAAGCCCTTCTTGGTGAATAACGGTCCCATGCTGACCGCGATCGTGGTATTCATTTTGGTCTACATGGTGGGCGGACTGTTATATCCGAATATGCAAAAACCGCAGGTGTTTTTTAACCTGTTCATTAACACTGCAAGCCTGATGATTGTTTCCATTGGAATGACTTTTGTCATCATAACCAAAGGCATTGATCTTTCTGTGGCGGGCATGATTGCCCTGACCTCTGCTGCATCTGCTTCGTTGCTGGCTCATGGAACAAATCCATTTGTTGTAATGCCCTTAATGCTGGTAATGGGCATTGTTTTTGGTTTTACCCTGGGAAGCATCATCCACTTCTTAAAGGTGGAACCTTTTGTGGTGACATTGATGGGTCTCTTTTTCGCCCGAGGCATGGCTTATGTCATTACCCTTGAAGCTTTGCCAATCAACGATGCGGTTTATCGTTTTTTGGCATTAACGAAAGTTCACATTCCTTTCTTTGAAAAGGCATATGTCTACATTCCTTCCCTGGTCGGCCCAATATTGCTATTGGTGGTGATCTATTTATCCTTCTTCACCCGCTTTGGCCGCACAGTTTATGCAATTGGAAATAATGAACAATCCGCAAGGTTAATGGGTTTGCCGGTTGGACGCACAAAAATCATTGTGTACGCTTTCAGCGGCTTTTGTTCTGCCCTGGCAGGGGTGGTCTGGAGTATTTCATTACTTTCCGGTTACGGCGGTTACGCGCCGGGGATGGAGTTGGATGCGATTGCCTCCGTGGTGATCGGCGGTACCCTCTTGACCGGCGGTGTCGGAAATGTGATTGGTACATTGTTCGGCGTCCTGATCAACGGCACGATTGTTTCCATCCTCCAGTTTAACGGTACCCTGAGTTCATGGTGGACCCGTATCGGCGTGGGTGTGCTTACGCTGATATTTATTGGGGTCCAGAGTCTGTTCTATATGAGAAAGAAACACTCTTAAAGGTTGATGGTTGGCCTTACCTTTCACCCCAATATTGTTACTCCACGCAATCGTGTCGTCAATCGAATTCGCAAGGAAGCTTGAGAATCAATCCTGAGGTTTGTTGAACAACAAATCCGGAAGAGTAAACCTAGGCAGCGGCACCGCTGTCTGGGAGAAAGCAGCGGCAATATTATTCGCGGAACTCCATCACAATGGGTTGCCAACCCAGCGGGTGAGCGAGATCAAAGCAGGTTTGGGAGATGATGGGGTATTTGGAGGTTGGCTTGACCGTGGACCGAAATGACATCCGGAAGGCAATTCAAAAGGGTGAAACCGTCCTAGGTATTGAGTTCGGTTCGACACGCATCAAAGCTGTTTTGATTGGCGCCGACCACGCGCCAATTGCATCGGGAAGCCATGAATGGGAAAACCGTTACGAAAACGGCATCTGGACCTACAGCCTCGAAGATGTTTGGGCTGGTTTGCAGGACAGCTATCGGAAACTCTGTAAAGAGGTACTGGAGAAGTATGATACCCCCCTCCAGACCATGAGCGCCATCGGCTTTAGTGCCATGATGCATGGCTACCTGGCCTTTGATCAGTCCGAAAACTTACTAGTCCCGTTTCGAACCTGGCGCAATACCATGACCGAACAGGCCACCCAAGAGCTGGCCGAAATCTTTCAATTCAACATTCCCCAGCGTTGGAGCATTGCCCACCTCTATCAGGCAATTCTGAATCAGGAACCCCATGTCAAGGAAATTCGTTACCTGACCACGCTGGCGGGCTATGTCCATTGGAGGCTTACGGGGAAAAAGGTGTTGGGCATTGGCGATGCATCTGGCATGTTCCCCATCGACAGCCAGGTAAACGACTATGGTGTGCGTATGATGGGGCTCTTCAACCAGCGCATCGAAGTTGAAAACCTGCCCTGGAAACTTCAGGATATCCTGCCGGCGGTTCTGGTTGCCGGTGAGGCTGCCGGCGTTCTTACCGAGGCTGGTGCCAGGTTGCTCGACCCTACCGGACAGCTAAGGGCGGGTATCCCGCTTTGCCCGCCGGAGGGCGACGCCGGCACGGGCATGGTCGCCACCAACAGCGTCGCGGAGCGGACTGGCAATGTCTCCGCCGGAACGTCCGTCTTTGCCATGATCGTTTTGGAAAAAGCATTGTCGAAGGTCCACCCCGAGATCGATATGGTGACGACGCCCACCGGCAAGCCGGTCGCCATGGTACATTGCAACACATGCACCTCCGACCTGAATGCCTGGATCGGGTTGTTCCGGGAGTTCGCCACCGCCCTTGGGGTGGAAGTTGATCCGTCCAGGTTATTTGAAATGTTATACCAAAAGGCGCTTGAAGGCGATGCGGACTGCGGCGGACTGCTTGCTTACAACTATTTTTCCGGCGAACCCATCACGCATTTTGAGGAAGGTTGTCCGTTGTTTGTCCGCACGCCCGAGAATCCTTTCTCGCTGGCAAATTTCATGCGGGCGCATCTGTTCTCTGCCCTGGGTACATTGAAAATCGGCTTGGATATTCTTTTTGAACAAGAGCAGGTAAGAATCGACCAGGTACTTGGCCACGGCGGTTTTTTCAAAACAAAAGAAGTCGGACAAAAGATCATGGCTGCTGCGATGAACGTCCCGGTTACCGTAATGGAGACTGCAGGCGAGGGCGGTGCATGGGGAATTGCGTTGCTGGCTGCCTATCTTCTCCATCGGCAGGAGAATCAGCCACTGGAAGCTTATCTTTCCAATAAAGTTTTTACCGGAGAAAAAGGGACGACAATCATTCCTGATGCAGGGGACATCGAGGGCTTTGCGGCATTCATGGAACGTTACAAGAAGGGTCTGGTTATCGAAAGAGCCGCGGTGGATGCGTTGAGGCAAACCCCATGTTAGAGCAGTTAAAAGAACAGGTTTTTCAGGCGAATTTATTGCTTCCCAGGCATGGACTTGTCACCTTCACCTGGGGCAATGTATCGGGAATCGACCGCGACCAGAAGCTGATGGTGATTAAGCCCTCCGGCATTGCCTATGAGGCCATGCAGGTGGCGGATATGGTGGTGGTGGAATTGGAAACGGGTAAGGTTGTGGAGGGCAGATACCAGCCCTCTTCCGATACACCGACTCATCTCGAGCTCTATAAGGCGTTTTCAAATATCGGCGGCATCGTCCACACCCACAGCCGCTGGGCAACCAGCTTTGCACAGGCAGGGCGCGGGATCATGGCGCTTGGTACGACCCACGGCGATTATTATTATGGCGAAATCCCCTGCACCCGAAAGATGACGAAAACCGAGATCCAGGGCGAATACGAGAAGGAAACAGGCTCCGTGATCAAGGAAACCTTCCAACAGAAAGATCCTGGCGCCATCCCAGCCGTTCTCGTCCACAGTCACGGTCCGTTTGCTTGGGGTGTCGATCCGCAGGATGCAGTTCACAATGCCGTGGTGTTGGAGGAGGTCGCCTTCATGGCCTTTCATACCTTGATGCTTGAACCAGACCTTTTGCCCATGCAGCAGGAATTATTGGACAGGCACTATTTGCGAAAGCACGGCGCGGACGCATATTACGGACAGACGAAAAAATCGTTGGAGGAGGGGTCGCGATGATTGACCTGAAACAATACGAAATTTGGTTTGTGACCGGCAGCCAGCATATGTACGGTCTGAAAACTTTACAGCAGGTTGCGCTTGATTCGCAGCAGATCAGTGCTGCGTTGAATGACTCTCCTCAGATACCTGTCCGTGTAGTGTATAAGCCGACCCTGACCACCCCGGAAGCCATCCGTGAGCTGTGCCTGGAGGCCAATTCCTCCCCAAATTGTGCGGGTTTAATCACCTGGATGCACACGTTCTCTCCAGCGCAAATGTGGATTGGCGGGCTGGGACTGTTGAAGAAACCCTGGGTTCATCTGCATACCCAATTCAACCGGGAGATTCCCTGGGCTGAGATCGATATGGATTTCATGAATCTCAACCAGTCGGCGCATGGCGACCGCGAATTTGGTTTTATTGGCAGCCGCATGCGGCTTGACCGTAAGGTAATCGTGGGTCATTGGCAGGATGAAGATGTGCGCATCAGCCTGGGTGTGTGGTCGCGTGCCGCGGCTGCCTGGGCGGATTGGCAGGGTGCCAGAGTGGCCCGATTTGGCGACAATATGCGCGATGTGGCGGTGACCGAGGGCGATAAGGTGGCTGCGCACATCCAGTTCGGCTATTCGGTTTCCGGTTACGGGCTGGGTGATTTGGTCAAGGCCGTGGATGAAGCCGCTGACAAAGACATCGACCTGATCTTGCAAAGTTATCTGGATGAGTATGCGGTTGCTTCGGAATTACAACCGGGAGGAGCGCGGTATTCATCCCTGCGTGACGGCGCGCGCATTGAAGTCGGATTGCGCAATTTCCTGCGGGACGGCAACTTCAAAGCCTTCACCACCAATTTTGAGGACCTGCATGGTTTAAGTCAATTGCCCGGGTTAGCTGTGCAGCGGCTGATGCGGGATGGCTTCGGTTTTGGGGCAGAAGGTGACTGGAAGACGGCCGCTCTCCTGCGTGCAATGAAGGTGATGGGAGCCGGTTTGCAAGGCGGCGCAAGTTTTATGGAAGATTATACTTACCACCTGATTCCGGGAACCGAAAAAATTTTAGGCGCTCACATGCTGGAAGTGTGCGAATCGATTGCGGCCACCAAACCGCGCCTAGAGATTCTGCCGTTGTCGATTGGCGGAAAAGCCGATCCAGTGCGGCTGATCTTTGATGCCAATACCGGACCTGCCATTGGAGCATCCTTGATGGATATGGGACAGCGTTTTCGCATGGTGGCCAACGTGGTGGATGTGGTACCCACCGATGCGCCCCTGCCTAAACTGCCGGTCGCCCGTGCTCTGTGGCTGCCGCGTCCCAACCTGAAGACTGCTGCAGCTGCCTGGATCTATGCCGGCGGTGCGCACCATACCAGTTTCAGCTATTCAATCTCCGCTGAACATCTGCGTGATTTTACCAGCATGGCAGGCATTGAGTTCTTATTGATCGATGAAAACACCCGCGTCGAGGAATTCAAGGAAAAACTTCGCTGGAACGAATTGTATTACCTCCTGGCGAAGGGTATTTAACCCGCGCTTTGAAGCAATTGCAAACTGGCTAACGCTTCTTTGGGAACCAGGGGATAAACGCGCTGGTATTCTCAATGTACTCTTGATATCCCAGCCGTGATTGCATGGTTTTCTCCAACAGAACAACGCCGGAAACGCGCAGCAAGAATAGCGTCATAAGGATGGTACTGAAAATGGTCCACCAACCTCCGGCTGCTGCCGCTATCAGGTAATAGCCCCCCCATTGGGCTGAGTCGCCGAAGTAATTGGGGTGGCGGGTAAAGCGCCAGGATCATCGCCAGGATCAGCGCCAGGCCAAGAAAAAATACCGTTAAGAAAGTCATTGGGCTGTCCAATTTACTCGTTTGTCACGCAAGCGAAACCAACCACGCCGGGACCGATATGGGCTCCCAGCACGGGATTGATCATCTCCAACCAGATTTCGCGGTTGGGAAGAAACTGGCGCACCTCATCCTGCAAAGCCTGCACAGATTCCAACGCGCCTGAATGCAAAAAAGCAATTCGCTCGAGCGGGCTGTGCGACTTGATCATTTCCGCCAGGCGGGCGATGACTTTACGGCGGGTGCGTACGCGTTCCGCCCCGGATTTGCCGTTGTACATTTTTAAGATCGGCTTGAGTTGAATCAAATCGCCAATGGTAGAGATGGCTGCGTTCATCCGGCCGCTCCTGCGAAGGTATTGCAGGGTATCCAATCCGGCTGCCACAAAAGTTCGTTTGATTTGCCTTTCCAGGATGGGCAAAATATCTGCCACCGGATGTCCCTGCAAAGCCAGCTCCGCGGCTGTCTGTACCAGGAACCCGGTTCCGAGGCTGAGCTGGCCTGAATCAAAAACAGTGACCCGGATGGATTCTGTTTCCGAAGCGGCAGTGCGGGCAACGTTGACCACGGCGCTCAGGGACTCCGAAATATGGATGGATAGCACTTCAGTGGCGCCCTCATCCGCCAGGGCGTCATAGACGGCATGAAATTTTGCCGGAGAGGGCACAGCGGTGGTTGGTTGGGTCTCATAATCAGGCAGATTTGTATAAAACTCATCCCGACTGATGTCGACGCCGTCCAGGAAATCACGGTTGCCGATGTGGATATAGACCGGCAAAACATAAATTTGCAAGCGGGCAACCAGATCCAGCGGTAAATCACAGGTGCTATCCGTAACGATGCGAACGGTCATCTTAACCCCGCAGAATGAGGATAATTCCGAACACGATTTCGATACCCAGGCTGATCAGGTTTGAGGAAGCGGTCGATTTATCCAGGAAAATCGAAACCAAACGGACCAATGCAATCGCCAGGTATCCGATGCCAAGAACCTGGTAAGCCGACGCACCGAAAATGAAGGGCGCAATGCCTAAGGCAATGAACAGGCCGCCGAAAATCGCGCGGATCTCGGAAATGCCGCGCGGTCCCTCGGCAATTAAACCGGTAAATCCGTAAACAGCGGTTGGCTTGACCAGAGCCAGTAAACCTGTTGCTGCGGTCGCCAGGGCGACAATTATTTTTAGTATACCCAAAAAGCTCATATCATGTCTCCAGTTGGTATTCTTAATTGATCCAATAATCCGAATAATTCCTCGTTTTCGGGTATGTCGGACATCGAGTGGCCGTAATGGACGAAGCGGGCAATGCTATTTTGATCAACAATTACCTGGGCTGGCATGCGGCCAAATTTGAACAAGTTGATTTCCTGACCGTAAAGTCTGAGCACGCTGGCCTTTGGATCCGGCAGGCCAATAAAGGGCAAATCGTTTTCACGCCAATAGGTCTCAAATGCCTTCGAATCTTCTGGTCCGATCACCAGAATCTGAGTTTGCCGGTTTATGAAATCCTGAAAGTCATGACGCAACTGCGCCATATGCCGTTGGCAAAATGGTCAGACGAAGCCGCGGTTGAATACCAGCAGGACATTCGCCTGTCCTTTGAAACTGGACAGTTGGACTGTTTTTCCCTGGAAATCCGTCAAAGTGAAATCCGGGGCGGGGGTGTTTAAGGCGACTTTTGGCATAGGATCCTTTGGTTGCAGGAAAAATCCTGCAGTTCTGACTTCTATGATTTGGCTTTCTTCAATCTTATATAGATCATAATCGATACTATCTAATTTGTCAATATATTGTCTAAATAAAACTTGACAATATATTGACAATGGGGTATTATCTGTCTAGATTTATGTAGCTGCTTTTTGCCAAATTCATTTGTACAAGAACCGTCCAGCTCGATGCTGGCAAAGCAGCGTGTGAATTTTCAAGGAGCCTTATGACCTCGATCAGCCATTTACCGATCTATAATCTACGCGTTGTTTTAAAAGAAACAGGTCTGCGGGCTGACGTTTTAAGAGCCTGGGAGCGCCGCTATGAATTGCCTAAACCTCAGCGGTCGGCGGGCGGACACCGCCTTTATTCCGATTATGACATAGCAACGGTTAAATGGCTGCACGCACGCCAATCCGAAGGTCTCTCCATCAGCCGGGCGGCGGATTTGTGGAAAGAACTCATAACCTCCGGGCAGGATCCGCTGGATCGCCCGTCTACGCCGTCTACTATAGAAAATAGAGTCATTTCACTCGTGGAGGGCCGACTCGAGGGGTTGCGCAGCCAGTGGGTGAAAGCCTGCCTGAATTTTGATGCCTTCAAAGCCGATGATATTGTCAACCAGGCCTTCGCTCAGGCGTCGGTCGAATCCGTCTGTTTCGAAATCCTGCAGAACGGCCTCCAGGAAATTGGGAATTTGTGGCATCAGGATACCGCAACCGTCCAGCAGGAACACTTTGCAACTGCCCTGGCTTTACGCCGGCTTGAAACGTTGATCAGCGCTGCCCCGCAGCCTGTCCGGTCCAAGACAATCCTGGTGGGCTGCCCTGCAAGCGAGTGGCATACTTTTCCAGTGGTTTTGTTGACCCTGATGCTGCGCCGAAGGGGGTTGAATGTGATTAATCTCGGGGCCAATATTCCCCTGGAGCATTTGGATCAAACCGCCGCTGGCATTCGTCCTGATTTGATTGTTCTGGCAGCCCAACAACTCAGCACGGTCGCAGCCTTACGGTCTGCTGCGGTTCTTCTCAAACATTCCGGGATACCGTTGGGTTATGGCGGACTCATATTCAATCGCATAACAGAATTGCGCGGGCATATCCCGGCGGTTTTTCTTGGAGAGGCGCTGGCGGGAGCGGTGGAGAGAATCGAACAGTTGATCGCCGTTCCAATGCCAGTATTGGAAGGAATGAAAGTGGATGAAAGCTGGCTTGAAATTGCAGCAACTTACCGCGCCAGATGTCCGTTTATCGAAGCACGCTTGATTGTACTGCTGAAGAAAGTTGGGTTACCCGATGAGTACATGGCGGCTGTGAATGCGTATTTTGCCCAGGAATTATCGGCTGCGCTTGAGTTGGGAAATCCTGGTTTGATTGAAACTGATTTTGATTGGTTGAAAAAACTACTGGCAGATCGAAAAATCCCCGTGGATAGCCTGGTTCCATACCTGCAGGCTTATCAACAGGCTGTCGAAATGGAAATGGGCGCCGCAGGATCGCGCATTACCGAATGGATCAGCTCGTATCTGGCAAGAACGAGTAACACAATAAATTCAATGATGGAGTAACCATGCCTAAAAAAAGACCCATTGATTTCAACCGTAACGCCCCTGACCTGGTACTGTCGGATACATCCGGACAACCGGTCCAGCTTTCCAGCCTGTGGGCAGACCGGCCGCTGCTGCTTGCGTTCACCCGCCATTTTGGCTGCACGCAGTGCAAAGAAATGCTGGATGAGCTCGTGGCTGGCAAGGAGCGCATCGCTCAAGCCGGATTGAATATCGCCGTGATTATGCAGGGTACGCCTGAAGCAACCGAGGCGTTCGCAAAAAAGTTCGCGCCTGGTCTGTATTGCCTGGCGGATCCGGAACGGAAAGCCTACAAGGCTTACGGCTTGGTTCGCGGCAATCTGTTTCAGACCTTCCTAAATCCGAGTGTCTGGTCGGCGATTGCCAAATCGCGTCAGAAGGGTTATGAGGTGGAGCCGCCACCCGCCGGACAGGACTCCATGCAGATGTCGGGTACTTTCATCATCGGCACCAACGGCAAGGTCGAACTGCCTTATTACTACGACCACATCGCAGACCATCCGCCGTTGGATTTGCTGCTGAGCGGTGTGCTTTCAACCCGTTGGGGTAAATCGTTTGAAGGTCCGGTTGGACCAACCGAAGACTGATGGAACTATTGATTGGAGCTATGAACATGAAAAAAATGTCTTTATGGATTGTTATTGTCACCGCGGCAGCCATGATTTTATCGGCCTGCGGCTCGAAAACCGCAGATGCGACCGCTGTTCCACAATCAACGCAACCGCAAAACCTGATCTCAGAAGGCCGTTTGCTTCCGTTGAATTCGCAAGATCTATATTTCACCCTTTCCGGACAGATTACAGAGGTTTTGGTCAAAGAAGGCGATGCAGTCACGGCTGGGCAGGTGCTTGCCCGTTTAACGGATTCGCAGGAGGCGAATGCTGCATTACTCCGTGCCCAACAGGAAGAACTGGCAGCCCGGCAAGCGTTGGATGCTTTATTGTTGGCTGCGGAGGTAAACTTGGCGCAGGGAAAGCTGGCTGTTCAGAGCGCTAAAGCTGCCTTTGACCAGGCGAACGACCGCTTTGATGCAAATGACTCGGATTTGAATAAAGCACAACTGGATGTGGCTACGGCAAGTTTGAAGCTGGCTGAAGACAGCCTGGCGAAATTGGAAAGCGGCAAGGGCGTGGATCCTGACCAACAGGCATTGGCGCAAGCCCGGTTGGCTTCGGCTAACGCGGCATTGAAAAGCGCCCAATCCACGATCGATGGCCGCGTGGTAAAGGCTACCATGGACGGAACCGTGGTTGATTTATCATTATCACCTGGCCAGCAGGTTGCTGTAGGAACTTCGCAGATGGCGCTGGCAGATTTTTCAAGCTGGATCGTAAAGACGGATAACCTGACTGAAACGGACGTCATAGCCATCTCAGTGGGACAAAAAGTGGAAGTGGTTTTGGATGCGCTGCCTGATAAAACGTTCCAGGGCGAAGTGACCCAAATTGCCTCCCGTTATGAAGAAAAACGCGGCGATATCACCTTTACGGTCACCATCCAACTCAACCAGACCGATGATCAGATGCGCTGGGGCATGACTGCCGCGGTTCATTTTCTCCGCTAGGCCATTCAGGATTGCCATTATGCGACAAACGTTATCTTTAGCAACTTTTCTGGCGGTTAAGGAAGTCTGGCGCAACCGCGCCCGCTTCCTGCTGGTCAGCCTGGTGATTGCCTTGATCACGCTGCTGGTGCTGTTCATAGCGGCACTGGGCGAGGGACTGGGCAATGGAAACCGGGAATACATATCAAAGCTGGATGCACAGGTCATTGTTTACCAGGCGAAATCGGACTTCCTGATTCAGGTCAGCCGTCTCAGCCGCGACCGGCTGGCTGCTGTGAGGCGCGTGGAAGGCGTAGCAGATGCTGGCATGCTGGGAACGTCCAATGCCAGTTTGATCCTGCCGGATAATGCTGCACCGATAAAAATCGCACTTCTGGGCGTGGAGCCTGGTCGGACCGGCGAACCGAAAGTGGTAAACGGCCAACAACTCAGCACCGATCTTGCGCAGGAAGTCATCATTGACCGCAACACTGCATACCGCAGCAAGCTTGCGGTGGGTGATACCTTGACCGTACGCGTAACCCAGGGAACGCAGGATGAATTTTATGATTTACGGATCGTTGGCATAACCGACGGCCAGCAGTATTCCCTGCAGCCTTCCGTATTTGTGCCTTTCTTTACCTGGGACCGTATCCGCCCCAAATCCGAAGCCGAGGTGAACAGGTCAAACCCGGTGGCCAATGTGATCCTGGTGAAATTGACCGATCCATCCCAGGTGGATGAAGTCAGTGCCCGTCTGGTTGCACAGGTGGATAATATCGAAACCGCTACACTTAAGGAAGCGATTCAGGCATTGCCAGGCTATTCAGCCCAGCAAAGCACGCTCAATACCCAGGGCGGTTTTACCCTGTTCATTGGCATCCTGGTCATTGGTGGATTCTTCCAGATTCAAATATTGCAAAAGGTCGCGCAGATTGGCGTGCTGAAAGCCATTGGCACCTCCAATCCGGTGGTAGCTGCATCGTCGGTGATTCAGATCACAATCGTGACGGTGATTGGAGTCATCATCGGCGGCCTGCTGACCTTCCTGTTTTCGCTTTCCTTCCCGCCCACGGTTCCGATTGTCTTCAACGGCACCACTTCAGCACTGGCGATTGTCGCCCTGCTGCTGATCGGACCGCTCGGCGGACTGGTTTCAATCCGTTACGCCGTCCGCATCGAGCCGCTTAAGGCGCTGGGATTATCGTCATGATGGAAAATACCATGTCAGCTTATGCACTTGAAACCAAATCAGTCATCAAAACCTATAACAGCGATTCGGGCACCATTCAGGCGGTCGATGATGTCTCGTTACAGGTAATGGCTGGAGAATTTGTTGCTCTGGTCGGCCCAAGCGGGTCAGGAAAAACAACCATGCTTTCCATCCTGGCTGCCTTGCTTCAACCCACCTCTGGGCAGATCCTGTTGGACGGGCAAGACCTGTCGTCGATGGGCGACGTGGAACGCGTGGCAATGCGCTGCGAGAAGATCGGGTTTACCTTCCAGGCAAACAACCTGGTGCCTTACCTGAGTGCTGTTGAAAATGTGGAGTTGATGCTGCGGCTCAATAATAAACTGGACAAGACTGGCAAATTGCGGTCCCGCGAACTGCTGGCCCGCCTTGGTTTGGGCGACCGCTTGCACAATCTGCCAGGCCAGATGTCTGGCGGCCAGCAGCAACGGGTGGCCATTGCCCGAGCCCTGATTCACAACCCCAGCCTGGTGTTGGCCGATGAGCCGACCGCCAGCCTGGATACAGAACGCGCCTATCAGGTGGTTGAAACCTTTGCCGGCTTAATCCACGAACAGGGCCGGGCTGGCATCATGGTTACCCACGATCTGCGCATGTGTGAATTTGTGGACCGGGTTTTCATGATGCGTGATGGAAAACTGGTACGCATTTATACCACCCGCGAGGAAATCATGGAGCTGGTCGGCGGGGGTCGTCATTAGGCTATTGTTATGAATATCTGGTGGATCCGCCGCGACCTGCGATTGAGCGATAATGCAGCCCTCTCCTCGGCATTGAATGCTGGTACAGGGGTGGTGCCGGTTTTCATCCTGGATGACCGTTTGCTGGCAAAACCGGCCGAGAAGCGGCACGCCTTTCTTTTCGCCAGCCTGCGGGCTTTGGATGCCGACCTGCGCCAGCGGGGGTCAAAACTGATCCTCAGACGCGGTGAACCTGTTCACGAGTTGTGTAGACTGGCGGAGGAAAGCGGGGCGGAGGAGGTATTCGCCGAGCAGGATATTTCACCTTATGCTTTGCGGCGGGATGCCGAGGTGGCGGAGCGGTTGAATTTACACCTTGTGCACAGCTTGAGCGTGCACCCAGTCACGGCAATCACGCGACTTGATGGAAAACCTTTCACCGTTTTCACCCCGTACAGCCGTGCCTGGAAGGCGCTGCCGTTCAATGCGCATATAATGCCCGTGCCCGCTGTTATGCCGCCGGTTCCTGAACTGCCATCGGTAGAATTGCCGGATCTGCCAGCACTGGAGGATTTCCTCGCTGGCGAGCACGAGGCAAACCGCCGGCTTGATGCCTTTCTGGATGGTCCCATTTTTGCCTATGGCTCCGGACGTGACCTGCTTGACCTGGCAGGTACATCGGCTTTATCGCCTTACTTGCGGTTTGGCATGCTGTCGGTACAGCATGTCGCTTCAGCTGCACGCCAGACTGCCGGTTTGGCAATGGATGTTCAATCCCGGGCAGGTTGTGAGACCTGGTTGAACGAAATCATCTGGCGCGAGTTTTACCAATCCATCCTGTATCATTTTCCGCATGTCCTAAAGGGACCGTTCCGATCTAACATGCATGCAATCCCATGGCGAAATGCTCCCCAGGATTTGCTGGCCTGGCAAGCTGGCCTGACCGGCTACCCGGTGGTCGATGCGGGCATGCGCCAGATGGCAGCCACCGGCTGGATGCACAACCGGGCCCGCATGATCACGGGTTCTTTCCTGGTTAAGCATCTTTTGATCAACTGGCAGGAGGGGGAACGCTGGTTCATGCGCAGTTTGATCGATGGCGATCCTGCCGCCAACAATGGCGGCTGGCAATGGATTGCAGGAACAGGTACGGATGCCACCCCTTATTTCCGTATCTTCAATCCCATTTTGCAGGGAAAAAAATTCGATCCAGATGGCGCGTATGTCCGCCGTTGGCTGCCTGAACTGGCCAATATCCCTGCAAAATTCATTCACACCCCCTGGGAATTGTCTGCCATCGAGCAGCGCAATTATGGAATGCTGATTGGCCGGGATTATCCTGCTCCAATCGTTGAACATAATTTTGCGCGGCAGCGCGCGCTGGCGGCCTATTCAGGGAAATAACCACCGCGATTTCGAATTCGGTTTTCATAAAGACAAATGATCGATATTAATTTCTCCGGCAATTAGGATTTGGGCGAAAAAAAGATTCCATTCATGGTTCAATTTATTTATACTGGAAAGTTCGTTTCGAAATCAGGGCAAAAGGAAAACCGCGTTCATACTCTCTTCATAATTTCCTGCTACACTGATCTTTAGGCATTCTTAACATAAAATGGATTGAGAAAATTAAAGAGGTGACAAATGATGTATGGCTATCATGGCGGTTTAGGTGGGTTGGGAATGCTGTTTTGCGGCATTCTAGGCCTGGTGGTGTTGGTGGGCTTGCTTTTATTGATTGTCTGGGGAGTGCGCCGAATGAGTGGCGGTACAAATTTCGCGAACCAGGTTCCGCTGGCGCCGGGGCAACCCACGCCAAAGGAGATCCTGCAGGCACGCTACGCCAGCGGCGAAATCACACGAGAACAATACAAGGAAATGCTGGAAGATCTCGGAAAGTAAATAAGGCCGGGTAGAAGTGCAGACAGCAGAGGAATCGATCCTCTGCTGTCTGTTATTTCTCTTTATGGACCTTTGTGCCGGTTGGGATGCCTGTCTTATGAAACCATTAAGGCATGTCAACCAAACATAATCTGAATGTCATAAGAAAACCCTGCGTTTGAATACATTAACGGTGATTGGCAAACAAAGCTCTTTGTAATGTTATGAAGATGCGCGTTATATGACCTTAGGGTAAAAAACCATTGCGTATAGTCTAAATTTTGGATTGAATTGGATTATTTAGAATGGAAACTTTCACGCGCTTTGTAATGCCTGGCCTCGCATTTGTATTTGCGCTGGTTACCGGATTCTGGCTTAGCCGCATTGCCCGGCCATTCAGCACGGTTGTGGTCACTGTGCATAAGTTGATTGCGTTGGGATCGGTTGTGACAGCTGTGGCGCAGATTGCACGATTGCTCAAACTCAATGTTCCAACGTTTTCGATTGTGCTGTTGATATTGGCAGTTCTTTGTACACTGGGTTTGTTCATCAGCGGCGCACTGCTGAGCCAGCCAAAATCAGCTCCAATTTTTGTGCTGCGCGTCCATCAGGCGGCACCGCCGTTGTTGCTGGCCAGTACCATTGCCAGCATCTGGCTATGGATAGGCGGTAAATAATCAAAGTTCATTAATTCTTCCCAAAACGTTACAGGGCATACTTCACAATTCGGCTTGATGAACGAAGCAGCTCACTTCAATAAAAAAACCTGCCGGATTGGATTGTGTATAATGGGCATACCTTTTGGAATCCACGTTTTTGAGTGAAATGGATTAATCCCACAAAATATTAGCGGTCAAAGGTTGCGATGAAACGACAGCAGGTACTGGAAAAAATTGACACAAGCTGGAATGAATTTGTAATGGCTTATGCCGACCTGAGTGATACTCAATTAACACAGCCAGGCGTTACTGGTGATTGGTCGGTCAAGGATCTCATTGCGCATGTGAGTTGGTGGGAGGAGGAATCTTTGAAACACCTTCCCCTGATCCTAAAAGGCTTACCCACCCCGCGTTATTCAGTTCTCTATGGCGGCATCGATGCCTTCAACGCGCAAATGACGGAGTTAAAGCGGAACACCTCACTTTCTGAAGTTCTGAAAGAAGCAGCCGCTACGCACCAGAAACTCATTGAGTACCTGTCGAGTATTCCTGATGAGCAATTTACCAGCGAAACGCGTTTCCGCCGGCGCCTGGGCTATGATTCCTTTAAGCATTATCCCATCCACACAGCAGCCATCCTCGCCTGGCGAGAGAATCAAATGTAATATTCGTTGCAGCATTGTGAGAAATCAAAAAATGCAATAGCCCTTTTAATAGTGTGTTTAGGTTTTTTTTGAAAAACTGCCATCTTTCAGGGCTTGGAAACAGGAATTACTACCGAGCTTAATGGTATGGTAAACGCCTTTCAGCTTTGAGATTGACTCCATAAATAATTACTTGCAAAAATAATACAATTTCCCATATAATGATAGTTATTGGGTGAAATATTTCTGCAATCATTACCCCGTTCACCTAATTGATCGGGATGCTGTTTTTTTCGACTGGGATGAAGATAGCCTGCATCATAGGCCTTGATGGAAGTTTTTGAAAGAATTTGACTGGTCTCAAATCAAGGGGGTAAGAAATTAACCTGAGGGTGGTCAAGAAATTTTCGACTGTTATCCAGACTCAGATTTACCGTTATTCACGGTTTCTATCCTGTTAACGAATGAGGTATTGATTAGGTTAATGGCCAATTCATCTACCGAAACCAGAGCCTCCATATTATCGGATTTCTTAACAAAACTGGCGATTGAAAAACCGGATAAGCCATTTTGCATCTTTCTAGCTGAAGACGAGAAGACAGAGATAACACTCAGCTACAGCCAGGTGGATCAAAGTGCTCGTAAAGTCGCTGCCTGGTTGCAGCAAAAGATCAATCCTGGCGACCGGATCCTACTAATCTATCCGACCAGCCCGGATTATTTGATTACCATTCTTGGCTGCCTGTATGCTGGCGCGGTTGTTGTGCCAGTTTACACACCGCGTGACGCAGCCGGGATTCAAAACCTGGCGCGTGTGGCGGTCGATGCAGATGCCAGCCTGATTTTGAGTAAATCGGTCGATGCCGACCGAATCCACAAATTGGCCGCTTTGCCTGATCAGCTCGCTTCGATCCGTTGGTTAACAACGGATGACCTTTCTGACGAAGATCTAAGCCTGACCTGGCAACCACCTGCCATTTCGGCCGATTCACTGGCATTCATCATGTATACATCCGGTTCAACTCGCGCTCCGGCTGGCGTGGAATTGAGCCACGGCAACCTGCGACAGGCCTTGTTGGACATGCAGAATGGATTTCACCTCCATTCGCAAGATCGGGGACTTTCCTGGGCGCCTTTTAGTCACATTTCCGGTTTGTTTAGCTCAGTTCTTTGCCCGATCTATTTGGAAATACCGGAAATTATCCTTACTCCTGAGTTTTTTTCCTCCAATCCAATGAGTTGGTTGAGGGCAATCAGCCGGCATCGGGTTTCAACCAGTGGAGCTCCGAATTTTGCTCTGGATTTGTGCGCTTCATTGGCTACCGCCGAGGATAAAGCCAACCTGGACCTTTCCAGTTGGCGGATCGTTGCGAATGGGGCTGAACCGGTGAGAGCCAGCACCCTTGAGAAATTTACCGCGGCATTCTCAGGGTGCGGGTTCAATCCGGCGGCAATGACAGCTGTCTATGGCCTGACGGAAGCTCCCATGGTGAGTTTTTTTGACCGTAAGTCCGGCAAGAGCAAGATCACAATTTCACGCAATGCTTCTCAGGATAATCGGGTCACGGTTTTAACTACAGGTGATCCTGACGGTTTGGATGTGGTTTCTTGCGGAGTTTCTGTTCCCGCCACCAAGATCGCCATTGTAGACCCCATCAAGCTGTTGCGTTGCAGTGAAGATCAGATTGGTGAAATCTGGGTGTCTGGCCCGATTGTATCGCACGGTTATTGGAAAAAACCGGTTGAAACGGAAAACATTTTTAGGGCCAGGCTATCAGATACTGGTGATGGGCCTTTTTTGCGGACTGGCGACCTGGGTTTTATCCACGGTGGCAATTTATTTATCACCGGCCGGTATAAGGATATGATCATCCTGTACGGTCGAAATTATTACCCCACTGACATCGAAGTCATTTCTGAAAAAGCTCACCCTGCCATTCAACAAGGAACCAGTGCTGCTTTCAGCATATCAATCAATGGTGAGGAAAAAGTAGTTGTTATTCTGGAACATCGTAAAGACATTCCCGATCCCGATGTAGAGGAAATTGCGCGGGCCGTACGCTTAAGCATTGCCAGGGAGATGCATCTTCCGGTTGAAGCAGTTGTCATCGCTGCACCTGGCAGTATTCCGCGCACGGGCATTGGGAAGGTGCAAAGATTTAAATGCCGGGATGCTTATCTTTCAGGCCAAATGCCCAACGTGGGTATCAGTCATTTGAGCCAATCCTCCGAAACAGCAAAGGCAAAATCCATTGCTGAACCACTGAACCCCATTGAGCAAGAAATCTGTTTTGTTTTCGCGGAAGTACTGCACCTGGATAAGATTCAACCGAATGACAATTTCTTTTCAATGGGTGGAAATTCGCTGCTCGGAACACAAGCCGTCTCGCGGATCTGTGAGCGGTTTAAGGTCAGCCTGCAGCCGCAGCTGCTGTTTGAATTCCCGACGCCAGTTGAATTTGCCGCCCATTTGGAATCGGTCATTCGCAATTCAGATGCGAACCTGCTGCCGCCGATCCAGGTTGTTGACCGCGCTCAACCGCTTGAACTTTCATTTTCCCAAGAACGTATGTGGTTTGTGCAGCAGTTGGATCCCAACAATTCCGCCTACAACATCCCATTAGCCTACCGCTTCAATGGCAAAGCTGATCAGGCGGTTCTACAGAAAACGCTTGATTGGATGATCGCCCGCCACGAGATTCTACGCACGTATTTTGTATTTAAGGATGAGCAACCACTTCAGATTATCGTACCGTCCTTATCGGTAAATTTTGAAAAAATAGATCTAGCAGCAGGGGACGCTAAGGCGAACCTAACGGAATGGGTCAACCGCGAATCGGCCCGCCCCTTTGATTTGAGCGTTTTACCATTAATACGAGCAGCCGTACTCGACCTGGGCAACGATGAGAATGTCCTGTGTATCACAATGCATCACATCATAACCGATGCATGGGCAACAGGTTTATTCCTGCAAGAATTCCAATCAGCTTATGAGTTATTCTCTCAAGGGCGTGAACCGCAAATCCCCCCACCTGAGATCCAATATGCTGATTTCGCAGTTTGGCAGCGCAAATGGTTAACCGGGCAGGTATTGGTGAACGAGTCGGCCTACTGGAGAGAACAATTGGCCGGGGTGCCTGCCCTTGAACTATTCACCGATTTTAAACGGCCGATCGTGCAAACCTTTCGTGGTTCGCAGGTAATGGCCGATTTGCCGGCTGATTTGTATGATGCGCTCATCCAATTAAGTTCAAAGAGTGGTACCTCGGTTTTCATGGCAGCACTGTCCGCTTTTTATGTGCTGCTTTACCAGTATTCTGGGCAGGTGGATCTTTCGGTTGGAGTGCCCATTGCCAACCGTAAGTGGCTGGCTGTGGAAAATCTGCTTGGCACGTTGGTAAACACGCTGGTACTGCGCACGTCCCTGGATGGCAATCCGACACTGGGAGAACTTTTGTCCCGTGTTCGCGATGTAAGTCTTGGCGCATATGCCCATCAGGATATGCCGTTTGAATCGCTGGTGGCTGAACTCCGTCTACCCCGCGATATCAGCCGTTCGCCCATTTTCCAGGTTATGTTTAATGTCATTAACGTTCCGACCGTGAACGTGGACCGTGAAGAATTCAAAGACTCATACGTCGAAGTAGATACCAGCGGCGCTCAATTTGATCTGACATTAACTTTGGTTGATACACCGATATTGCGCCGGGTTATCCTTAATTACAATACCGATTTGTTTGAACGCTCCACTGTTGTGCGCATGTTAAATCAATATATGGCCTTGTTGGGAACCGTTGCAGCAAGGCTTGAACAACGGTTATTAGAATTGCCCATGTTGACCGATACCGATCGCCAACTGGTGCTGGTCGACTGGAATAATACAGCGCAGGATTATCCGCGCAGCGCAACAGTCCAATCCTTGTTCGAGATGCAGGTGAAGCGCAGCCCTGAACGGGTCGCAGCCAGCGATGAGGAAAGGCAAATCACCTACCTGGAGCTTGACCGACGGACAAACCAACTGGCGCAATACCTTCGCGACCAGGGCGTTGGCGTTGAAACACTTGTCGGACTTTGCCTGCCACGCGGGATTGATATGCTTGTCAGCCTGCTTGCCATTCTTAAGGCCGGCGGTGCTTATGTTCCGTTGGATCCATCCTTTCCATCTGAGCGTTTGTCTTATATGTTGGAGAATTCAGGCGCTCCTATTTTACTGACACAAAGCGCGCAATTACATCTCTTCTCTTCCAACAACTTAAAATTGGTTTGCCTTGACAAGGAAGCTTCATCAATCGATTCCCTCAGCGCGCAGCCGTTATTGCCGGTGAGTCACGCCGAAAACCTGGCGTATGTCATCTATACCTCAGGCTCGACCGGCAGGCCTAAAGGCGTCCAGGTTTTGCAGCGTGGATTGGTAAATTTCCTGTCATCCATGCAGCATGAGCCCGGTTTGACGGAAGAGGATATTCTACTCTCGGTCACCTCCTTATCTTTCGACATCGCCGGCATGGAGTTATACCTTCCACTCATTAGCGGGGCGCAAGTAAAACTGGTCAGTAGCGAAACTGCCGCCGATGGTTTCCGCCTGATGAAAGCTATGCAGGAATCTGGTGCAACGATCATGCAAGCCACGCCTGCCACCTGGAAACTGCTCATTTCATCCGGCTGGAACGGCGACCGGCGGTTGAAGATCTTATGCGGCGGCGAAGCACTGCCACCCGACCTTGCCGCAGGTTTGTTATCCCGTTGTGGCTCGCTCTGGAATATGTACGGGCCGACCGAAACGACCATCTGGTCAACTCTGTTGCAGATCACATCGCCAACGCAATTAATCACCATTGGCCGGCCTATTGCAAATACACAGGTCTTCATTCTGGATACGGGTCGCAATCCCGTGCCGATTGGCCGGACCGGTGAAATTTACATTGGCGGTGACGGACTTGCAAGAGGCTACCTGAACTTGCCCGCACTTACTGCTGAAAAATTTGTACCAAACCCATTCGATTTTTCTGGGAATTCGCGGCTTTACCGGACGGGCGATCTGGGGCGCTTCCTGCCGGGCGGACAGATCGAATTCCTGGGGCGGATTGACAACCAGGTTAAGCTGCGCGGCTATCGTATTGAACTGGGTGAAATCGAACAAGTCATTCAAGAAAGCAGCCTTGTGAAGGATGTGGTAGTAATTCCCCGTTCGAATGGCAGTAGCGATGAGCATCTGGTGGGCTATCTGGTACGGCAGCCTAACTCAGAAATTGACTTGCCGGCCCTGCGGGACAAACTGAAACAAAAACTGCCTGCTTACATGATTCCGGCAGCATTCGTCATTCTGGACCAACTTCCCTTGACTCCAAATGGAAAAATCGACCGGCGGTCACTTCCAGAGCCGGAAGCCACCTCCATCGATGCGGGCGGGTATGTACCGCCGGAAAATGATATTGAGATTACCCTCGTACAAATTTGGGAAAGGCTCCTGAACGTACAGCCGATAGGCGTCACCCAAAGTTTCTTCGATCTGGGCGGGCATTCTTTGTTGGCAGCGCGGCTTTTTGCAGAAATCCACAATCGCTTCGGAAAAGTATTGCCTCTGACAACCATTTTCGAAGAACCGACCATCCGCCATCTGGCCAGTGTCATCATTTCACAGAAAGATGGAAGTAATTGGCCAGTGTTGGTGCCGATGCAACCGAAGGGACGAAAACCGCCATTGTTTTTTGTTCACCCGTTTGGCGGTGATGTGATTGGTTTCAAACGATGGTCGGAGCACCTCGGCCTTGATCAGCCTTTTTACGGTTTGCGTGCTCGCGGATTGGACGGCATTCAAGAGCCGCTTGGGTCGATTGAGGAAATGGCAACATTATATAATGCCGAGATCCGCAAAATCCAACCACATGGACCCTACAAAATCGGTGGTTTTTGCATCGGGGGCGTGGTCGCTTTTGAGATGGCACAACAGCTTCTGCGGCAAGGCGAAAAGATAGACCTGCTGGCAATTGTTAATCAGCCCCCTCCGAATTCGGATTATTATAGTTTTAAGCTTTCAAGGAAGAGCCTGTCGGCCTTTTTCGACAATTTACCGGAATGGTCACGGGACTTTTTCCAATTACGCTGGGAGGAAATGTGGCTGCGGATTAGTATAACCGGTGCAGCTCTAAGAACATGGTTAGGATTTAAGATGCGAACACCAAAGACCATAAAAACGCCGCCAGCTGGCGTTTCAGCCAGGGCAATCCGGACTAGAACAGCCAGGATTCCTGAATACCAGCGAGAAACGATTACAAATTACGAATTGAATTTTAATAATGCCTTGGATAAATACTATCCCCAATCCTACCCTGGCAAAATCACACTGTTTCGAACTCCGCGCCAACCGCTGATTTGCTCTTTTGATGATAGTCTTTGTTGGGCGCCATTAGCCGGAGGAGGTTTGGAAATCAGAAGCGTTCCGGGGTCAAATACTACCTTAACCACCGACCCGCACGCGAGCGAATTCTCGCGCGCACTAAGTGAATTTCTAGATTAAGCTTGTTGCGCCATGCTCAATTTGCGCCGGGATATTTACTGGCCGTTCAGTCATGGAAGTTGGGGATTATCACCGGGCGAAATCCAGGTCTGGTATGCCGATCTTGAAACCTTCCATGAATCCTTTCAGGCTGGCATTTTTTCGGCTGAAGAATTAGGCCGTGCCAGTGGATTTCGGTTCGAACAAGATACCCGGCTTTTTCTTGCCAGGCGGGGTTTGTTACGCAGTTTGCTGGCGGCATATCTGGACATTGACCCTAACTACATTGCATTCGATATTGCTCAAAATGGAAAACCTTACCTGGCGAATCCAGGCACAAACGGCTTGACATTTTCAATTTCCCACAGTGCCGCGTCAGCACTTATTGCCTTCGGTAGGGACGGCGAAATAGGGGTGGACCTTGAAAAAGAGCGGGATGATCTGGATCCGCTCGAATTAGCCAACCATTTTTTTGCGCCTGCCGAAAGATCAGCACTAAAATTAATGGCTCCACAGGATAGGAAAAATGCATTTTTCCGAATCTGGACCCGCAAAGAAGCCTGGCTTAAGGCCGTAGGTTGTGGGTTGAGCATGCCTTTGACGGATTTCATTGTTCCGCTCGATCCAGGGGATTCAACATTGTTAAATTGCCCTCCGCAGTATGGCCGCCCGGAAAACTGGCATCTGGTCGATTTACAATCGACCCCGGGTTTTGCAGCAACATTGGCATGTCCCGCAGATTGTAAAGCCCTCTTTTTTGGAACGATTTTTGCCAATTGACACAAAATTAGATAATATATTCAACATCAGGCAAATCAATAATCATTCGTTTACATTGATAATTCAAATATTCTGGCTGAATGAAATTTCTAGGAAGCAGGCTCATCCAAGCATCCAGAAATACTAAGGTTCATATGAAATATCTTCAATACGGTGTAAATGAAATCAGGTATCTTCAAAAAAGAGATGAAATACTGTCTCTGGCGATTGACCAGATTGGAATGATCCAACGTGCCGTTAATCCAAACCTATTTGAAGCATTGGTGAATGCCATTGTTGCACAGCAGATTTCCAGCAAAGCTGCGGCCACAGTGTGGGGACGGGTAATGGAGCGATTTTCGCCAATTCAACCTCACAAATTGGCGGGCACACCAGTTGAAGATATTCAACAATGCGGCATGTCCATGCGGAAAGCCCGCTATATTCAAAATGCCGCCGGGATTATTGACCGCGGGGAGTTGAATCTGGAAGGGCTGGCCGAATTGAGCGATGACGAGGTGGTGGCACGCCTTTCTTCATTGCCAGGCATTGGCATTTGGACCGCCGAGATGTTGATGATCTTTTCGATGGAGCGGCCGGACGTGGTCAGTTGGAGTGATCTGGCCATCCGGCGCGGAATGCAGATTCTATACGGTTACGAGAAATTGGATAGAGCACAATTCGAAAACCACCGCCAGCAATATTCGCCGTACGGATCGGTGGCATCCCTTTATTTATGGCGTATCTCCGTCATTCCAATCGCTCATCATGGTTGATTTGTCCTTCTGGTAAATTTTTCGAGACTAAATTACCAGGTGACAGTGTTGCTCGGTTCCTGGCGCCGGAGGAATAAAAGGGCGATTAAAGCACCAAAGGCGAAACCGCCGATGTGTGCCCAGAAGGCCACACCGCCAACGTCTGGGCCGCCCAACGAGAGCACGCCACTGAAGAGTTGCAGGATGAACCATAACCCGAGCACGATGCTGGCCGGTACCAAGGTGAGGCGCATGAAAAAACCAAGCGGGATGAAGGTCAACACGCGGCTGCGCGGGTACAGAACCAGGTAAGCACCCAGCACGGCAGCGATGGCTCCGCTGGCGCCGACGGTGGGAATTTGCGAGCCAGGGTTGGTGAAGATGTGAGCCAACGAAGCAACCACGCCGCCTGCCAGGTAAAAGATCAGATACGGAATTGACCCCATGCGATCTTCAACGTTATCGCCAAAGATCCACAAATAGAGCATATTCCCGAGAATGTGTGCCCAGCCGCCGTGCATGAACATGCTGGTGAAAATATCGGTGATATTACCCAGATTGAGGGTGGTGAAGTTCGCTGGTATCAAAGCGAATTGGTAAACCAATGCTTCCTGTTTCGACCCGGCGGTGAGAAATAATAAAAATACGGCCACATTTGCTGCAATCAACAGGTAATTGACAACAGGTGTATGGCGGGTTGGGTTCTGGTCACTGATTGGAATCATTCTGCCGCCTCCTTTGGGAATTGATTCGATTGTAGCAAATAGAAAAGAAAAGCGGCAAAAAAGAGCGGTTGTTTTTACTCTTTTTGCCGCCACCGTTTTGCTAAAATTAATCCTGTGTCAGCAATAGAGAAAATCTATAGGGCGGGAGGTTAACGGGGTTGTCCAAAGTAACCGTTTCACTTTTCAGCAAGTCAAAAACCCGTTTACCAGCCAGCCCGACCGGTATATCCATATTGCGGTTCAACCCGCTGGCATTGACCAATACAAACAGGTTTTCCGTCCTGGCCATCTTCTTGAAGGCCATAGTGTTTTCCTGCGGGTTCACATCCAGCCATTGGATATCAACCGATTTGAATGAAGAATGGTTGCGACGCAGTTGGATGAGCCTGCGTACCAGCTCGCGAAGATCCAAATCCTGGGCTTTGCCCCACGGATATGGTGCGCGGTTATGGTGGCCATCCCCGGTCAGGCCCACCTCTGAGCCATAATAGACGCTTGGCGCGCCGGTAAATGTCATCAGAAGCAGGTAGGCCAACTTCACTTTATCCATATTTCCGCCGTAGACGTGGGCAATGCGAGGGGTGTCATGGCTGTCGATCAGGTTATACATCGCCTCCAGGTTGTTTTTCGGATAGCTGACCAATAGCTGATTAACCGCCTGCTGATACTGTAAAACATCAAAATGCTCTACGGTAGTATCTTTTGATCCCAGCAAATTCCAAATGGGATAACTTAATTCATAATTCATGACTGCATCGAACTGGTCGCCCATCAACCAGGGATAGGAATTATCCCAGTTCTCGCCCATGATGTACGCCTCTGGGTTGATGCCTTTGACCATCTTGCGGAATTCGCGCCAAAAATCATGGGTAACCTCATTGGAAACATCCAGACGCCAACCGTCCACGCCGTAGGTCTCCATCCAGTAGCGTGCCGCACCGAACAGGTGCTCGCGTACCAATGGGTGGCTGGTATTCCATTTGGGCATGCGTGGCGTGAAAGCAAAGGTGCGAAAATTGAGCTTGCCAGACATCGCAGGATCGAAATGTGGGAGTTCGCCTTGGCGTAATTCGAAATTGACAACCGGTTCACGATCGATGTAGAAGCAGTCAAAATAGGGCGATTGCTTACCGCGCAGCAGTACATCCTGCCAGAAGGGGTGCAACCAGCCGCAATGATTGAAAACCGCATCCAGCATCACGCGCATCCCGCGCTGATGCGCCTGACGCACCAGTTCGCCGAATTGCTCATTGCTGCCAAAGGCCGGGTCGATGTGGTAATAGTCGGTTGTATCGTATTTGTGGGAGGAAGGCGAAGTAAAAATGGGAGTCAGGTAAAGACCGGTGACACCCAGTTCTTGAATATCGTCTAGGTGATCAATAATGCCCTGCAAGTTGCCGCCAGCAAAACTCTCAACCCCGCCGTCGTTTTCTGTCGTCCAATCCGGGCTGCCACCGCGGGCGTAACGTTCGGGGAATATCTGGTACCAGACGGTGTCCTTCACCCAATCCGGGATGCTCAATACATCCTCTGCATTCAGGTAGGGGAAATTAAAGAATATTTGCGAATTATGCTGAAAATCAGGATGGAGTCGCAGGTCGTAAAAATCGCGGCTGCCATACAGGATGTTCATTTCACCGGATTGAAGGATGAACGCATACCGCATCCGCAAGGTATCCGGCCGAAGAGCGATGAACCAGTAATCGTGCAAGCGGGTGCTGTATTCGAGCTGCATTGGGTAATGCAAGACTGCGCTGGAGTCCCATTCCCAAACAGATGGGTCCTTCTTGCTGGGTATCCAACTGAATGGATCGCCACCAATCAACGTTACCTTTTGCACATCTGCATGTGCAGTGCGTAAGCGCAGGTGCACGGTGCTGGCATCGTAAGCGTAGGCAAAGCGGGATTTGGGTTCATGGTAAACTGCGGATAAGTTCATGTGGCACCTTCAGGTTGAGTTAGTAAGGGTAATACTGTATATAGTTGATAAGTAAACTATTATTGAATAAATATACAATAAGTTTGTTTATATGTCAACTATAATTCTCCTTCGCCTCTGTACTGATGGATAATTTTCAATCGGTTGGCCGTAAATAGCTTTCAAGCTGGCGGTTAAGGCGGGAACAGATGCGTTGGAGAGAGTCGATCTCGTAGAGTTCAAGACCCGAATAACGTTGCTGAAGGAAGTCCTGGTAGGCTGCCTGGACACCCGCGAGTAAATCCCTGCCTTGTTGGGTCAGGGACAGGTGAACGACACGGCCATCTTGCGTATCAGTGCGCCGCAGCAGCCAGCCAGCCTGTTCCATGCTCCTGAGGATGCGGGTCATGTTGCCCTTGGTGCAAAGCAAGCGTTGACTGAGTTCGCTCAAGGTCAGGCCGGGCGATTGATCCAGGTGGATCAGGGTGTAATAGCGCGTGGTTCCCAGTTTGAATTTCTCAAAAAAACGCTCATCGCTGTCATTTATTAGCACCTGGGAAGTCATCAGGGTCGTATTGATCTCTTCATAAAGCGTCATGGCATCCTCAATTTGAGCAAAAACGTTTATAGCTAAACTATATTCAATAAATCTCCCGCCGTCAACAGTTATTTACGGCGTTTTCCGTGTGCAGGCAGTCGTTTTGAGTACCATTCCTGCCATTACTGTTTTGGTTTCGACCCATGCCAGTTGCTTGGTAGCGTTGTATAATTCCTCCAAGAGGAAATGTTACCAAGAAAAACTAGTTTATCGGACCTTTTGAATGGATAGTCGAGATCATAAGGGGTAACATCCGCCTCCATAAGAATAATTCCTCCCAATCCAGCCAGCGTCAATTGCCTAACCCTAATGCTTCCAGACCTTCCGACAACCACCATTATTCAACTAAAGGACGTCTGCAAGGATTATCCGACTGCCGCCGGGCCTTTTCGGGCGTTGAACCACGTCTCATTGCAGGTCAAACCTGGTGAATTTCTTGCCATTCAAGGTAAGTCCGGCGCTGGCAAAACCACACTGGTCAATATGATCACCGGCATCGATCGCCTTACCGAAGGCGAAGTTAAGGTGAATGGCGTATTGGTGCATGACATGCCCGATGACCGGCGTTCGCGCTGGCGCGGGAAGAATGTCGGGGTCATTTACCAGTCATTTCACCTGCTGCCCATGTTGTCGTTAGTCGAAAATGTGATGCTGCCGCTGGATTTGTGCGGTACCTATCAGGCCGGACAAAGCAGAAAGCGCGCTGAGGACTTGCTGCGCGCGGTTGAACTGGCAGACCATGCCCACAAACTACCCTCGCAAATATCAGGCGGACAGCAACAGCGGGTGGCCATCGCCCGCGCGTTAGCGAACGATCCTGACCTGATTGTTGCGGATGAGCCAACTGGCCGTTTGGATTCGATTACAGCTGGAATCATTTTTGAAATCTTTTTTGGATTGGTCCGTCAGGGCAAGACAGTTGTTTTGGTAACGCACGATCCCGGAATTGTCAAAGTGGCGCATCGTTTGATCGTGTTGCGGGATGGGGAGCTGGCCGATGGTGCCTAAATTCCCGTACCGGACGCCTGATTTTACCTGGGATGAACGCACTCCGATCATAACGGTCCGCGATCTGAACAAAGTTTTTACGCTGGCTTCCGGAGATGTCCAGGTACTCAAACATGTAAACCTGGAAATGGAAAAAGGAGAGTTCGTTGGCATTGTCGGCCGCTCGGGGTGTGGAAAATCGACCCTGGTGAACATGATCACCGGGATAGACCACCCGTCCAGCGGCGAGGTGACAGTGGCCGGCCAGCCTTTGCAGGCTTTGAACGAAGGGAAACTTTCCGAGTGGCGCGGTCGCACGCTGGGCATCGTTTTTCAGTTCTTTCAACTATTGCCCACCCTGACTTTGATCGAAAATGTAATGCTGCCGATGGATTTTTGCCGTATGTTCCCGCCGGCCGAACGGGAGGAACGGGCACGCCAACTACTGGCGCGGGTCGGGTTGGAAAAAGAGGCAAATAAATTCCCCGGAGCTGTTTCCAGCGGGCAGCAGCAAAGTGCAGCTGTTGCGCGAGCCTTGGCCAATGACGTGCCCATCCTGGTAGCGGATGAGCCCACCGGCAATCTGGATTCACGTTCGGCTGAAGAGATCATCCAGCTTTTTCAAGAACTGGTTGCTCAGGGGAAAACCATCCTCATGGTGACGCACGATTTGGACCTGGCACAGCGAACGGACCGTATCATCCACATGTCGGACGGCGTGATTGTGCCGCGACTGATTGCGGAAGGCGCGCAGCCATGAGACCTCGAACGCGAAAAGTGTTGAGCGACTTTTTTGGCAATCCCACCCGGACCGTGATGGTAATCGCGTCCATTACCGTCGGGCTGGTTGCCATCGGCATGATCCTGGTTTTGCGGCAGGCCATGGTCACCGATATGATGCAGGGTTATGCAGCGGTCAACCCGGCCAATATTCAAATCCAAGGCGTCTTCTTTGATCAGGATTTTATTAACCATCTGGCAAGAATGCCAGAAATTCGCCAGGCAGAGGGCGTTGCCATCAAGACCCTGCGAGTGAAAACCGGCTCGTCCCAACTAAAGCCGATCAAATTACTGGCATCCCGGGATTATGCAAAACGGGAAATTGGACAGGTGAAATTGGTGGAAGGAGACTGGCCTCCACTGGATCGCGAGATTGTTTTGGAGGTCAACCGGGCGGATGAGACTCCTTATAAAATCGGCGATACTGTTCTCATTAAACTGACCAGTGGTGAAATTCGCGGATTAAAGTTGGTGGGAATTGTTCAGGATCAGACCCTGGGATCGGATCGGGGCGGAGCGGGTTTTTTCCTGGCACCCATTCAGGGCTACATCACCCTGGAAACATTGCCGTGGTTAAAGATTCCCGATCTTTTTACCACGCTGCAATTTACCACGGCGGGAGGCTCAGATCGAGCCGCGATTGAGGCTGCAGCCAGTTCAATCCTCGAAGAATGCAGGAAAAATGGTTATACAACCATCAGTAAGGCAGTCCGGCTATCGACGGAACACCCCAATTTATTGTATGTCAATGCCATGACGGCAATTCTGGTGCTGCTGGGTTTTCTGGTTCTTTTTCTCAGTGCCTTCCTGATCATAAATACTCTATCGGCACTCCTCAATCAACAAATTGAGCAAATTGGCGTGTTAAAGAGTTTTGGCGGGACGCGCCAGCAGATCATTTTCTTGTACTTGAGTCTGGTTTTGTTGTTTAGCGTGATCGGTTTCGTCATTGCTGCCCCGTTGGCCCATTTGGTGGCTTACTGGGAACAGAATCTACTCGCGCCGCAATTGAATTATTCATCCAGCGGTTTTCGTTGGTTTCTACCGGCTGTTTTGGGGCAGGCACTCATTGCGCTGATTGTGCCGCAGGCTGCAGCCTTAATTCCAATCCTACACGGTTCAAACCTCACGGTGCAGCAAGCGCTCAGCGGCAGTGAAAACGCCGAAGTCAAAAATCCTGCCGGCCGCCAGACCCACCTGGCGTGGTTGCACTTATCGCGGCCAATTGCGATCTCTCTCCGCAATGTGTTTCGCAAGCGCCTGCGTCTGATCTTAACCCTGGTCACGTTGACATTGGGCGGCGGGATGTTTGTGGCAACTTTCAACATGCGGGCGAGCATTGCAGACTACATTGCCCGCCTGGGCAATTATTTCATGGCGGACGTAAATCTTTCTTTCAACCGGGCCTACAGCATCCATGAGGTGGAACAAATTGCCCGTGCGGTGCCAGAAGTGGAATCCATTGAAGGTTGGGCTGCGGCGGTTGGGCAAATCATCACCGCCGACGGCCACCCCGGCGAAGCCATTCTGATGGAAGGGCCGCCGGAGAATTCCGTGTTGTTGGAACCGATTTTGATTCGCGGCCGCTGGTTGGACCCGCAGGATGAAAATGCAATTGTGCTCAATGAAGTATTTATGGAACTGTATCCGCAGGTCCAGGTTGGCGACACAGTAACCATAAAAATCGCCGGTTCGGAAGTCCGCTGGGCGGTGGTTGGTTTCTTCCAGTTCGCCGGAAAAAATACCGGTTTGGTTGCCTTTACCCATTATTCCCCATTGGCAAAAGCCACGCATAGCTTTAATCATTCAACCGATTTCCGCATTGTGGCACGGAAGAAAAACCTGACCCTGGGGGAGCAAACTGCGTTGGCAGAAAAGCTGGAGCAAGTGTTTACCGAGCGCGGATACCAGGTAGCTGAAGCCAGCGCCGGTCAATCCGTGCTGACCAACTCCGCCAAGGGATTAAACGCGCTGACCGGCTTTTTACTCTTTCTCTCGGTGTTGATGGCCGTGGTGGGTACGATCGGCCTTTCTGGAACCATGAGTCTGAACGTGATGGAACGGACCCGTGAAATTGGCGTCATGCGCGCAATTGGCGCTTCGGATTTTGAGATTGAGCGTATGATCATTGTGGAGGGATTGGTGGTGGGTTTGATCAGCTGGATCACAGGCGTGGTGGCGGCGATGCCCGTCAGCAATGCACTGGCTGCCGCAATTGGCGGGGCGATCTTTGGCAGGCCGATTCCTGTCAGTTTTACCTTTACCGGCGTTGGCATCTGGCTTGGATTAATGGTGATCTTCACGATCGTAGCATCCTTGTTGCCGGCCCGTACGGCTTCCCGTTTGACCATCCGCCAGATTCTGGCCTACGAATAAAAACAAATGACTGTCCTGGTAGGTGAATGATGAAAAAATACCTGAACAAACAATCCTTAATCCTGTTGCCGGCATTGGCTGTTCTTGCAGGCTTGTCCGCCTGCTCGGCCCTCTCAATGGGTACAAAGAATGCTGAGCCAACTGCAGTACCCATAGTGGAGGAAAATAGCGGCGTACTGGCTGAAGGGCGAGTCGTGCCGCATCAATCAGCTGTGCTGGCTTTCCCGGTGGGGGGTATGCTGGGTGAAAGGCCGGTACAGGAGGGCGGCACCGTCTCGGCCGGGGATGTTTTGGCGAGCCTGACCAGCCGTGATAACGCCGAAGCTGCGCTCAATAACGCAGAGTTGGAATTGGAAGTAGCCCAGCGGCAGAAAAATGATCTTGATGCAGATGCAGCCCTGGCACGCGCTCAAGCCGTACAAGCCGTGGATCAGGCTCAGACTCATTTAACAGAGGCTCAGAAAGCCTTCGATGACACCCACACGCGCAAATACCGTGACGTCCTGGATGATAAGGAGGAGGCTTATCAAAAGGCTAAAGATGACCTGGATGATGCGCAGAAGAATCTGGATAAGTACCAGGATCTGGATGTCAATAATTCCACTCGAAAATCGGCTCAGACCCGCTATGATGACGCCAAAGAGGATTATCAGCAGGCATTATATGAACGCGACAGTTTGCTCAACCCGCAACAGGCTGCGGAAAGCGGTTTGACGCTGGCTGGTCAGGTCCTGGCCAAGGCAAAGCGCACCTTGGAAAATTACAAGGACAACGGGCCGGATGTGAATTTGCTGGCGCAGGCTGAAAAACGACTGGCGGCTGCCCAAGCGCAACTTAGAGCCGCCCAAAGCGTTCTGGCCGACCAGGATTTAAAAGCGCCTTTTGCTGGAACTGTAATGAATTGGGTGGACGGCATGCTGCCCGGTGTGTGGCTGGCAGCCGGACAGCCAGTGCTTACGCTGGCAGATACCAGCAGTTGGGAAATTGAAACAACCGACTTGACCGAATTAAAGGTGGTCGATATCAAGGTGGGGCAGGCGGCCACCCTTCACCTGGATGCTTTGCCTGCACTGGAATTAAGCGGCGAGGTGATCTCCATCGAGCGGGTGTTTATCGAAAAATCGGGCGATATTCAATATACTGTGCACGTGCGCATTAGCAATCCGCCGCCGGAAATTCGTTGGGGCATGTCGGCCGAGGTGACTTTTGATCGCTAGCCGGCAATTTGGAACCATCAAGTTTACTTTTGCATGACCGGGTCTGGTCAAAAGGCGGATGTAGAAAGAACAGGAAAAATGTAAAATAACGCATATTGGCATTGAGAAATTGCGTGAAAGGAGATGCCAATTGCCGCCTAATAAATCCCGATCCCATCCTGTATTGGCTGCTCCACCCGGAAATAAATCAATTCAAGAAACAGTCACCCAGTTCATGGAAGCAGAGAGCCTGGATGATTGGAAAATGGCTGTGCACATGTATGCTGAGGTGGTCAAGCGCCGCTCGGCAGAATTGGCATTGATTAACAGTGTCCAGGAAGGACTATCCTGCGAATGCGATATGCAAACAATTTACGATATGGTGGGCGACCGGCTGCGGGATACCTTCAATGCACAAGTGGTGATGATTTCGCAATACGATCCGCAGACCGACCGGATCTACCATCATTATGCCATAGAACGCGGCGTGCACCTTCAAATTCAAGGCTGGCAGCCGATTGACAGTTCAAGGGCGGCGATTGTACGTACGCACAAACCGTATATGCTAAATCATGCCGCTTTGTTGGATCTGGTAAATGCAGCCCGGATGCGGGTCGTGCCCGGGACTGAAATGCCCAAAACCTGGCTGGGAGTGCCGATGCTGGTTGGTGATGAAGTTCGCGGGATTGTCAGCCTGCAAAACCTGGATATTGAAAATGCATTTTCTGCTTCCGATATTGAATTATTGAATGCCTTGACCAACAGCATGAGCCTCTCGCTCGAAAATGCCCGTTTGTTCAATGAATCGCAGCGTCTATTGAAATTACTGGAAGAAGAAATGGAAATCGCCCGCAAGACGCAGCGCAGCATCCTGCCGGCAAAATTGCCTGCAGCGCGCGGTTATGATTTTGGCGCGTTGATGATACCGGCGCGTACGGTGTGCGGCGATTTTTACGATTTTATACCGCTGGATAAAAACCGTTTGTGCATTGTCATTGGCGATGTGTCGGGCAAAGGGCTGCCGGCAGCGCTGTTCATGGCGCTTACCTTCAGCCTGGTGCGGGCTGAAACGGGCAAAATCCATGATCAACGCATAATCCTGCAAAATGTAAACCGTTATCTGCGAACGATGAATTCGGCGGGCATGTTTGTAACGCTGCTCTATTGCGTGCTTGATTTTCAAAGCGGAATTCTGGAATATTCCCGGGCCGGCCATTTCCAGCCCATACTCCTGGATGCAGATAATCAATTTGTCGATATCCCTTTACAGAAAGGTCAGTCGTTGGGGATTTTTTCGGATATCGTCATCGATCAGCAGCAGGTGCAAATTCCTCACGGCGGTCTGGCTCTTCTTTACAGCGACGGGCTTACGGAGGCAATTAACCCGGGCGGCCGTGAATTCGGCCTGGCGGCCGTGAAGAAAAATTTGAAATCGTGCCGGCAGGAAAAAGGGAATGACATCTGCATGGGGTTGTGGAATGCGGTCAAGGCCCACAGCGGCGAGAACCTGAACCAGGATGATTTCACGACAGTTGCCATCAAAAGGGAGTAATTTAATTCCAATGACGCCATTCTTGCCTGATTATTACAGGCTCGGCTGGCATTGATGGTTGTGTAACGCGCTGTTCAGTTCATCCAGATTGCGGATTTCGACAGAACAATCCATGTACCGCAGTCCCAAGTCAAGGACTTCATGGGCATCGCTATCATAGGTACAAGCAATGCCGTATTGTTCGCCAAGGTCAATCTGGTGTTGATTCTCCTCCGGGTTGGATAACCAGCATTCCATAAGATCCAGCCCAATGCCGATCAAAGTGCTTTCATCGAAACGCCAGGGACGTGTGTAAGGGTGGGCAGCCATGGCGAGGCCGCCTTGATTATGGATGGCTGCTACGATATCGGCATAAGGTTGATCAGGCGAAACGGGTTGGGTGATGCCCAGCCCCACAATATGCCAGGCTGGCGAAACTTCCTGCCCGGGGATGCAAACCAAACGGTTCTCATTCAGACAGGCTTGTATGACATCTGGACAGATGATATGGTCGGTGACCGCAATTAGATCCAGACCTAAATCGATTGCGCCCTGAACCATTTCTTCGTAGGTATGGTCGCCGTCGGAACAGGTGGTGTGCATGTGAAGGTCGATTAACCATCCGGTACCCGGGAGCGGTGCCAACGTGCGGGTCGACTGTGGACCTGCATCCATGGTTTCAGTGGGGCTTGGGATATCGGTGGGTAGCAAGGTGGGAGAAGGCGTTTCGGTGGGTAAGGGCGTGACGGTGGCAGTAAGGGTAGGAGTGGGCGTATCGATAAAGACTGCCGTGGCAGTTGGTGCAGCAGTAAGTGCACTGAAGGTCGCAGAAACGGACATATCCAAAACAGTCTGCAAATCCCCAGCGGGGATTGTTGTTTTGCAACCGGATAGTCCAAAACATGGCAATAAGATCGTTATTAGAATTGAAATAGCTTTCACATGACTTACGACGATACCCGGGCGGCGAAAGTTCCAATGAATGAAATGAATATCATTTATAGATGATCAAGTTACCTTAACTAAAAAGGGTTGTTCTGGATGAGATCCCGGAACAACCCTTGTTGTTAATGGTTTACGTTAGAAACGCGATACATTCACAAAAACCATCGGACGGCGGTGCGTTTCGCTGAAGAGATAATCGCCGACGGCCTGTTCCACATCCTTCTGCAGGCTGCCGTTGGCGCGGGAAATTGTTTCAGTCACCTTGCGGCGCGCAGCTGTAAAAATCTCATCCGAATCCTGGGCAATCACAAAGCCCTTGCTGAGGATTTCAGGTTCGCTGAGAAGGCGGTTGCTGTCATGCGCCAGGCGCAGGTTGACCAGCACGATCCCGTCGCGCGAAAGCGCTTCGCGTTCGTGCATGACCTCGGCAGTCACGTCGCCCACGCCTGAGCCATCCACAAATATGTAGGAGGTAGGTACGCGTTCGCCCATGCGCATTTCGCCGTCGACGAATTCCAGTACCTGGCCATTTTCCAGTGTGGCAATATTCTCAGCCGGGATGCCAACCGTTTGAGCAATGGCGGCATGCTGTTTGAGGTGGCGAATTTCACCGTGGATCGGGACGAAATAGCGCGGGCGCGTCAGATGCAGCAGCAGTTTCATTTCTTCCTGGCTGGCGTGCCCGGAGACGTGCACAGGGGCGATGTTATTGTAGATCACATTGGCGCCGCGTTGGAACAGGCGGTTGATGGTACGGTAAACGCTTTCTTCGTTGCCCGGGATGGGGTGGGAGGAAAGCACGACCGTATCGCCAGAAACGATGTCGAAAAGCCGGTTGGTACCGGTTGAAAGACGGCCGACAATGGATGAGGGTTCGCCTTGAGTGCCGGTGCACATGATCACAACATCCCGGGCTGGCATGTTGCGCGTCTGTTCGATGGTGACAAGCAAATCGTCCGGGATGTCCAGGTAACCCAATTTGCGGCTGATGCGCATGTTATCCTGCATGCTGGTTCCCACAAATGCCACCTTGCGGTTGTAGCGTTGGGCGGCGTTGGCTACCTGCTGCATGCGCGAAACGAGCGACGCAAAGCTGGCGATGATGATGCGCCCTTCAGCCTGGTTGAAAACCTGGTTGAAAGCGTCATCGATGACGCGTTCGGATGGCGTCCAGCCGGGGTGGTCGGCGTTGGTAGAGTCGGCGAATAGCGCCAGCACACCGCGTTGGCTGAATTCAGCCAGTTTGGCATAATCGCTCGGCCAGTTATCCACCGGCGTATGGTCGAACTTGTAATCGCCCGAATGGACAATCAAACCGGCCGGCGTTTCGATGCCGAGACCGACGCCATCGGGAATCGAGTGGCAGACATGGAAGAATTCGACTTTGAAGGGACCGATTTCCACAGTGTCGCCAGCGTGCACGATGTGCAGGTCGGCTTTGCCGGACATGCCATGGCGGGCCAGTTTTGCTTCCAGCAGCCCCATGGTCAGCGGGGTGCCATAGATGGGTGCCTGAATTTCCTCCAACACGTGGTGGACGGCACCAAGGTGATCCTCATGACCGTGGGTGATCACCAGACCGACTACTTTAGCGCGGTTCTGCTTTAGATAGGTGATATCCGGAATGATGTAATCAATGCCAAGCATGTCGTTTTCAGGGAACATGATCCCTGCATCGACAACAAGAATCTTGTCGTCATATTCATAGGCCATCATATTGCGGCCCACTTCCCCCAAACCCCCCAGGGGAATCACGCGAAGTTTGCGTTGTTTCATAATAATGTTCTTTAACCTTTTACAATATTCAATCTAATCAGTTCAATACAACACAGTCAGGCTGTGTAACGGTTCTGAATTTGGTAAGGTGCGGAATGAAAAAACCCCGCTGAGGAAACCAGCCGGGGTTTTAGGACAATCCAAAGGCGGGCTTGACCGCCTGATTCTGTACAACTTCAACCTGCGACCGGTCACCCGGTTTATTAACCTTACAGGCTGGAATTGTAACATAGATTACAGTCCTTGTCAAAATCTCCAGGCTGCATACCAGTTTGGCTGAAGGTTTTAGCGCGTTGAGGTGTTTCGGCGGGTGGTTCGGCGCGGTTTTTCCATGGAACCGATGCGGTAAGCCGGCAGCAGTATGGCATAAATATCGCACAGGCGGCTGTCGAGCATGCGGCTGCGAATGCGCGGATCGAGATCTTCCATCTTGGAGGAGGTGGTGATGACGCTGGGCAGGCGGGCCATATAGCGGTAATTAAATAACTGGTAGAGCTTTTCGCGCGCCCAGGGGCTGGCGCTTTGCGTCCCCAGGTCGTCCAGGATGAGCAGCTGCGCGTTCTTGACCTCCTCAAAGCGGCGGTCATAAGAAACCGTGCTGGTGGGACTGAAGGCGGCGCGCAAATGATCCAGCAGGTCAGGTACGACCACAAAAATGGGTTCCTCGCCAAGCGCCTTGCGGTAGTTGCCAATGGCCGCCGCCAGATGGGTTTTACCGCAGCCGTAATCGCCCATCAACACCAACCAGCCGCGCGGGTTCTCGGCAAACTGCTGGGCGGCATGGAAAGCACCTTCCAGGCTGCGTTGGCCTTCAGGATCGTTCCGTTCGTATTCACGCAGGCTGAAATTGCCGAAGGTGCGGTCGTTGAGTAGAGGCAGCGATGAGATTTGCGGTTCGGACGAGTCTTGCAGAGCAGTGCGGTAATCCGGCGCGTAAATGTGCACCGTGATTACCAGGTCGGCATCCTTCAAACGTGAACGGATGCGTCCATCGATTTCATCGAGGTTTTGATTGCTGGTGACAACCATTGGCAATTTGTTGTTGTAGCGGTAATTGATGATTTGGTAAAGTTTTTCCTGCGCCCAGGCAGTGGCATTTTGGGTGCCCAGGTCATCCAGCACCAGCAAACGGATATTGCGGATTTCATCAAATCGCTGCTCGAAATTGGCATCGGTGGAATCATAGGAAAACCGCAGCCAATCCAGCAGGTCGGGGACGGTGAGGAAAAGGGTAGGCACACCCTGACCGACGACATAGTTGGCGATGGCAGCTGCCAGGTGAGTTTTTCCGCAGCCGTAGCTTCCACTGAGGAACAGCCAGCCTGAAAGCGTCTGGGCAAAGGTGGCAGCCTGGCTGAGCGCATATTCCAGCGAGCGGATATGCTGGTCAGCCAATCCCATGCGGCCCTGCGGTTTGAAGGTATCGAAGGTCATCCGTTCGAATGCTTCAAGGTTGCTCAAGCGATAAAGACGCTCGCGCGCGGCAAGTTCCACGTATTGCTGGCGGCAGACGCAGATCTGCATCTTGCCGAAATCAGGATGGCCCACCGGCAGGTCGTGGCGTACGTAACCCAGGCCGCCGCAGATTTTGCAATTGGGGTCGCCAGGCTGGCTTTGGCGCATGGCATCTTCAATGCTTGATGAAGTCACCGAATTCCCCTTCGATGTAGCGCCGGCTATCTTTTTCAGACTCTCTCCGATCTTCTTCATCGCGTCCCTTTTCCTGCCAGGATTTTAAAATGGCTTCAACATAACGCCAGTTGCGCGCGTTGCGTTTGACCGCGATCCGGATGGCATCTTCGATCCAGGCTGCGGGGAATTCCCGCTCGGCGGCCTGCAGTTCCTCCGCGATAAGCGGGGTGAGCGGGCCGAGGTTTTCTTCATACAGGCGGAATATATTCGGGCGTTCATCCGTCAGGCTGGCTAAGGCCCGGGCGCCCGAAGGCGGCGTCCATTCGCCGGATTGCAAAGTTCGAACGGCTGCCCGGCCACGCGGCGAATTTAGGAAGTACAAAGTGTCGGCTGCCGCGCTGCTTTGCGTTTTTACGCACAACAGGGTTCCGCGCTGGACGGCCCGTTCCAATGCATCCAGCAAAGCCGTTCTGGACCCATCCGGCGTGTTCCCCAGTGCGGATAGCAAACGCTTATCCGCAGCGATTTCTTCCAGGCTGGCGTAGCGTGGATTGCTTTCCTGGCGTTCAAGAAACCAGAAGACGTATAGGGTCACCTTCAATTCGCCAAGGTGATCGATTTGAGGCAAGATCTCAGTGAAGAACGCCGCAGGGATGCGCGTCAGCCGTGTTTTTCCATCGGGGAAACCGCCAAAGGGCATGATCAGCCGTCCTAACGCCCGGGTCCGTTGGGTCCCGGTACCAGGGCGGCGTTTTCGAAGCGAGCCAGGTTTGCCCGGAAGAATAATTCGATGCCAGGATGGGTAGGCCCGTTGCGGTGTTTTGCCACGATGATCTCGGCCATGTTGACACGCGGACTGTCTTTTTCCATGGCGTCTGGCCGGTGAATGAACATGACGATATCGGCGTCCTGTTCCAAAGAGCCCGATTCGCGCAAATCTGAAAGCATCGGGCGTTTGTCCGTGCGCTGCTCAACCGCACGCGAAAGCTGTGCAGCCGCCAATACAGGCACATTCAATTCGCGCGCGAGGGTTTTCAGATTGCGCGAAATATAGGAGACTTCCTGGACGCGGTTATCGTTGCGTGTATCGCCCGACATCAACTGAAGGTAATCCACCAGGATTAAATCCAGATTGTATTCCAGGTGAAGGCGGCGGGCTTTTGTGCGCAGCTGCATGGGGGTCAGACCGGGCGTGTCGTCGAGCCAGATGTGCGTGTCGGAGAGAACTTCGATGGCATGGATAAAAACCGGCCATTCACTGTCGCTCAGCTTCCCTGTACGCAGTTTCATGGAATCCAGTCCAGTTTCCTGCGAGATGAGGCGCGCCACAAGCTGTTCGGCGGACATTTCCATTGAAAACATGGCGACGTGTTTCTTGTGCTTCTGGGCGGCATTTTTGGCAACTGAAAGCATGAAACCTGTTTTACCCATGCCAGGACGGCCGGCAATGATTAACAAATCGGATTTTTGCAGGCCGCCCAGCAAATTATCCAGATCTTTCAGACCGGTTGGCACGCCAAATATTTCTTCATCGCGCTGCGAGAGTTGATCGACGCGGTCGTAATATTCGCTAAGCACCTGTTGGATGGGCTGCACGTCCCGGCGGGCGCGGCGTTCGCTTAGCCCGAAAATCGATTTTTCCGCTTCATTAATAATGGTATCGACTGTCTGTTGTTGATTGTATGCCTGGCGGGCCAGTTCATTGGCTGCCGCCAGCATGCGGCGGCGCACGGCCTGTTCAGCCACGATTTTTGCATAGGCTTCCGCGTGCATCGAGGTGGGGGTCTGGTTCAGCAGTGTGGTGACATAGGCTGGTCCGCCAACTTCGGTAAGCTGGGTACGTTCTTCGAGTTCGTGGCAAACAGTTAGATAATCGATGGGTAAGCGTTGGTCATGCAGGTGTGCGAAGGCTTCCCAGATCCAGCGGTTGCGGACAATGTAAAAATCATCCGACTGCAGCAGCTGGGCCACATCGTAGTAGACTTCCGGATTGATCAGCACCGCGCCAAGGACTGCCTCCTCCGCTTCGCGGTTGTTCGGCTGTGTCTGATAATTGGGGGTAGGAGTTTCGTCTATGGGCGGAGGGGTAAAATCGGTCATTGATTGTTCCAGCTTTAGAAATTGATCAATCGAAAAATGATTCTAGATTGTTGAAAAACCACCGGGGCTTCACTTTCAGCCCCGGCGAGAGTTTATTTTTCGGGTTCGGTGCCCCCCTCATCCGGTTCCTCATCATCGTCGTCAGAAGATTGTGAAAGATCATCCATGTTGATATTGGAGAGGAAATCTTCAAAGATCGATAGTCGATCTTCCCCACCTTCTTCCGAGGCGAGGTCGGTGGCGGCGGCGCGTTGGGTGTCCGAGTCGGAAGATTCAATATCCTGTTCGGGAATGACCCCGGCAGCATCCATTACTTCGCTCGCGATCAGGATGGGTACATGGGTCCGGACAGCCAGGGCGAGTGCATCGGATGGCCGTGAATCGATGTTAATGGTCTGGTTCTCGGCCTCAACCACCAGATTTCCGTAGAATACATCCTCGCGCAAAGCCAATACTTCAACACGCACCAGTTGAGCATTCAGGTTCTTAAGGATATTCCTTAAAAGATCGTGCGTTTGCGGGCGCGCCACTTCAATTTCCTGCAGGGCGATGGTAATCGCCTCGGCCTCATATGGACCGATCCAGATGGGCAGGTAGCGTTCAGTGTTAATCTCGCGAAGCACTACGATGCGCTGCTGATTGGTCAGGCTTACGCGCACCGAGTCGATCACAACTTCTACCATCCTGGGCATAGAAAAGAACCTCCCTTGGCGGGCTACAGGTAAATCGTATCAATATTCTAACACGGCGATGGATGGGATGCAACCAAAACGAACTGGCAGCACGATTGCCGAATATCCAACCTTAAATATGGCAGTTAGAATTATTAACATATTGTAAGGCATCCAATGGCGAATCATTTGTTAAGTTTTAAGGTATAATACGGACACTCGTGCACCAGGTTACTCTCAGGCTCCGCAGCAAGATGATTGCACTCACCTCAGGGGAACCATAAGAAGCCAGCGGAGCTGGACTCGTTCCGGGAACGCTCAACAGACGATTTTGGCAACTGGATCTGGTTTACCGGAGATCGACTTTTTTCCGGCAATTGGAACCAATAATTTCTTCGACTTTGAAGTCAGAAATAAACCAAAATGGAAGACCGGTGGTAATGCCCATGATTGCTAAAATTCTACTCATTGAAGGAAAACGCAACGACGGTCCATCCTTTGTAGCCGGACTCACCAAGAAAGGCTTCCAGGTTGAAACAGTTGCGAGCGGCAGTGCCGCCCTGACGCGTCTCCAGGAACAGCGCCCCGATGTAGTGGTGGTCAACGCGGCAACCATGCGTACAAGCGGCAAACGGATTTGCATGTCGCTGCGGCAGGAAGCTCCTAATGTTCCGATCGTGCTCATTTTGGATGAAAACGCCGATCCGATCGATAAAATTGATGCAAATGTGGTCTTGAATCTGCCTTTTACCCTGCAAAAATTGCTTAACCGCATGAAACCGTTGCTGCCCACGGAACAAAAGGCAGTCATCCGCACTGGACCCATAAGCCTGGATGTTGAACAACGTTGGGTGCGCTGCAATGGCCGTCAGGCCAGCCTGACCCCGCGTCTGGTTAACCTGTTGAAAACCTTGATGGAGCAACGGGGCATCGTCATTGAGCGCGAGAAGCTGTTCAGCCTGGTGTGGGAAACAAACTACACTGGCGATACCCGCACGCTGGACGTGCATGTATCCTGGCTGCGCCAGGCGGTCGAAGATGATCCGCGTCACCCCCGTTATATTAAGACCGTGCGCGGCGTGGGGTACCGTCTGGATGTGGACGAACCTGAAAAAACCCGGCCAATTCCGCCGATACGATAAATTCAATTGTAAGACAAATGTTAATAAATAGATGGTGCTCCAGCCAATCAGCCAGGAGCACCGCATTTATTAACAATAAATT
>DATMYV010000021.1:0-20607 GCA_035560795.1 Longilinea sp. | reverse complement strand
ATTATTATGAGGTTGACATTAATTTTATTTTTTCCTTGTTTCCAATTTAGGAGGTGACATGGATATATTGGGCCTTTCGAGGCACGGCCTTACGACGGCCTTTGAGCAATGGGCGATCGTCGGGGTCTTGATAACGGCATTCGTCAGTCTGTTGTATGCCTGGTTGTTGCGGGGAACAGTCCTTAAACATGACACTGGCACAAAAGTCATGCAGGAAGTTTGGGATGCAATTCGCGTGGGTGCGAATAGCTACCTTTCCACGCAATTGAAAACCATCCTACCAGCCATTCTTTTACTGGTAGCAGCCTTATTTCTCTCCGTTTATGTGGCTGAGCCATCCGTGGAGGCGACGGTTGAATTTGGCGACAGTGCCCGAAATGTTGTGGCTTTTGGACGCGCGATCGCCTTTGTTGTGGGTGCATCATTCAGCATGATCGTCGGCCAGCTGGGTATGCGTATGGCAATTCAAGCCAGCGTACGGTCTGCTTCGGCTTCCCGGCGAAGTTTTAACGAGTCTCTATCCATTGCATACTATGCCGGTACTATCACGGGCATGCTGACCGATGGGTTAGGGTTGCTCGGTGGGACAGTAATTTTTATCATTTTTGGCCGTGCCGCTCCAGATGCCTTGCTCGGTTTTGGCTTTGGCGGCACCCTCGTAGCGCTTTTCATGCGCGTCGGCGGTGGAATATACACCAAAGCAGCTGATGTAGGCGCTGACCTTGTTGGTAAGGTTGAAAAAGATATTCCTGAGGATGATCCAAGAAACGCCGCGGTGGTGGCAGATCTGGTCGGCGATAATGTCGGAGATTGTGCCGGTATGGCAGCCGATATCTTTGAAAGCTATGAGGTCACCATTGTATCCGCTTTGATCCTCGGGTTATCGCTCTACGCTGTCACCGATAACATAAAGTGGATTGTTTACCCGTTGATTATTCGTGCGATCGGCGTAATCAGCTCCATTCTTGGTACCTTTACTGTACCAATATGGGAAAAATTCCCGATCAAATTCCTGCGATCTCATGATGCGGAAGAATCGATGTTCCGCTCTTATGAGGTCTCGAGTGTCAATACCATTTTTTGGGCATTCTTATTGGCAATAATGTATGCGCATGATTGGCGCATGGGCATGTTAACTGCCATTGGCGTTGGTCTGGCGGTGGCGTTCAACCCGTTGACATCTTACTTCACCTCGACAAAACGCGAACCGGTGAAGGAAATCGTGCGGTCAACAAAAACTGGACCAGCGACTACGATCCTTTCGGGTCTCTCGGTCGGCATGGAATCCTCAGTATGGGCGCTGGTCGTCATTGCCATTGCCTTTGTTTTCGCATTGTTGCTTTATACCGCTGATGGTCCGATCTATGTGCTTTATGCGGTCGCAATGATTGGCATTGGCATGCTGAGCCACACCGGCAATAACGTGGCCATGGATTCTTATGGTCCCATTTCGGATAACGCAAATGGCATTGCTGAAATGGCCTGGCACGATCAGACAGATCCTGAGACGCTTAAAGCCCGCCAAATCATGGCAGATCTGGACGCTGTAGGAAATACCACCAAGGCCATTACGAAAGGTGTGGCAATTGCCTCCGCGGTGATCGCTGCGGTCAGTCTATTTGCCTCCTACACGACCGATGTCGCCCGTGTGCAGGAAGGACTTGGCATAGCCGAACAATTGCGGATCTCCTTCACAGGAATCCGTGTCAATAATACGAATGTGTTCATTGGGTTACTATTGGGCGGCGCACTGCCTTGGTTATTCAGTTCGCTATCCATCCGGGCAGTGACCCGCGCAGCTGGATTGATTGTTGAAGAAGTTCGGAAGCAATTCCGAATGCCCGGCATCATGGAAGGAACTGTCAAACCGGATTACGCACGCGTGGTAAATATTTCTACCCGCTCTGCCCAGAAAGAACTCGTCCCGCTTGCAATCATCGCCATCAGCATGCCGTTGCTGGTTGGACTGGTTTTGCAAGTTGAAGCTTTGGGAGGGTTTCTAGCTGGCGTTATTTTGAGTGGACAGTTGCTGGCAGTTTATATGGCAAATGCTGGCGGCGCATGGGATAACGCGAAAAAGTCCATTGAGGACGAACCGCGTGATCTGGCTGCGAATACTGGCAAGGGGTCTGAACGGCATAAAGCCGGCGTAGTGGGCGATACGGTCGGCGACCCATTGAAGGATACCGCTGGACCCGCCTTGAATCCGATGATTAAGGTGGTTAACCTGGTCAGCTTGCTGGCTGCCCCGGTCATCGTAAAATCAACCCATTTGGGTATTGGCGGTTGGATTGTCGTTGTTGTTCTTGCGGCAGCCTTGGTATGGGCGATCTTTACCAGTAAGAAAGCGCCCCCTGAGCTTGAGTAATCTGTTTACATATAAAAGGAGCTGGATTTTTCCAGCTCCTTTTATAATTAAGAAACTTGATCCAGAAGATTTACAAAATCATCCGGATAAGGCGCTTGAATATGACATGTCTGTTGTTTGACCGGGTGAAAAAATGTGATTTCGTACGCGTGTAACCCTAATCGATTTGCCTGGATTGGCCGATTGGAACTGACAACTTCCAATTTGGTCATTATGGCGGAATACGGTTTTGCCTGATACAACGGATCTCCGATAATGGGAAGGCTGCAAGCTGCCAAGTGAGCGCGGATTTGATGCGTATAGCCAGTCCCTGGCACGGCTGAAAGAAGACAATAGCCGCCTGGAAATCGTTTAATCACGGTAATTCCTGTCTTGGCGGGTTTTCCATATTCAATGTCAACAATTGTCCTGTGACTGCGATCGCCATTGATACGTAAGGGCAGTTCGATATCCCAGTCATTCCGATCCGGATTGCCCGAACAAAGCGCGCGGTATTCTTTTTTGATTTCCCGGTTGGTAAATTGATTATTCAATGACTGATGAACGGCTGCGCTTCGGGCTAATAAGAGAACGCCGCTCGTTTCTTTATCCAGGCGGTGAACTACCCAGAGACGACCAAATTGTGGTTCGAGCGCCGAACGAACATGGGCCAATTTTGGCTCAAAGCCATCCTGAATAGTGCGTAAACCAGCTGGTTTGTTGATGGCCAATATATGATCATCAAGATATAAAATTTCAATAAGCTGGTCGCTCATATTTATAAATTATATTTCTGAATGATTCGGCGGGCTGAAGTGATAGAGATAATCCTAAGTCATCTCTCCAATTGTGATAGGTATTAGAGAAAAAACAGAGACTCTTCGCAGGAGGAAATGCTATCTCTTGTTATTTCCTCCAATTAAGAAATTTCAAATTCATCGATCTCCATTATAAAAAACCGGGTGGAATCCCCACCCGGTTTTTGGCTACTTCTCCACAAAGAAACTCACAGCCATAGTTCCAGGTCCAGCATGAACCAGGATGGCCGACGGAAGCCACATCACCAGGATTTCTGAAAATCCCAGTTCAGATTTAAGGTCCTCAGCAAAAGCAACTGCCTCATCCTTCGCATCGCCATACATAACCGTTATGAACGCTTCGTCATTACGCGGGCACTCCGTAAGGACGAGTTCTTTAATACGTGCCAGGGCGCGCCGTTTTGTGCGCTGCTGATCGACCGGTTCAGCGCGGCCATTCTTGATTGTCAGGATGGGTTTGACCTGAAGCAGGCTGCCCAGGAACATTTGAGCACCGCCAATGCGGCCGCCTTTGAATAAATATTCCAATGTATCAACGAGGAAGTAAACATGTTCCCGCTTAACCATATCTTCGATTTTGGCGACAACTTCATCAGTGGTCATGCCTGCTGCGGCCCATTTGACAGCCTGACGGACGACTGAGCCCAGACCCGAGCCCAATGTCCTGGAGTCAATAACGCGAATGTCGGTTTCTGGGAAATCCTGTGCTGCCACCGTTGCGCTGCGAACCGTTCCACTGAGTTCAGCAGAAGGGCAAATAACGACTGCGCTGTCTCCGGTATCTTTGATCCTTTGATAAATCGGCGTATATAAAGCTGGCGGCGGCGCGGCAGTTTTTGGCAACGTTGATGATGATTTGAGCTTTGTCAGGAATGTTGCCGTGTCGATCTCGCTATCATCCCGGAAGCTTTCATCTCCAAAAATGATGATTTGAGGAAGGAAATCAATTCCGAGTTGGGCTGCCGTTTCGGGCAAAATGCTGGAAGTGGTATCTGCAATAATGCGAACCATGAGGAAACCTTTCTGGTTGTCGATGAAGAAAAGGAAAAGATGAGGATAACAATAACTTAACCAATAGAATTATACCAATGACTGGGCAATAATCAGTCAATTATCCTTAATCCATCCGGAGATTATCGCAGGATAAGTTTATCGGTAATGCTGCTGCCTTCATGGATTCGTAAAATAATTTCTGCCATCAACGGTGCGATACTGATGACTTCAATTTTCGGATGGCGTTTTTCTGGCGGTACCGGGATCGTATTTGAAACAACCAATTTCTCGATATGTTCATTTCGATCCAACAGGTCAAGTGCCGAAGGAAGAAGGACGGGGTGGGTAATGGCAAGATAAGCTTTTCCAATTGCTCCGTTATCGTATAAACTGTCGACTTGTTTCAACACGCTCCCACCCGCGATCAAATCATCAATGATAATTGGGCGTCGTCCGGCAATATCGCCGACGATATGGGTGGTTTTGGTATCGGAAGCACTTAGGCGGCGTTTATGCATAACCACCAATGGCAGGTTAAGGGTTTCCGAATAGATTCCCGCCAGCGAGGCGCGACCGACGTCCGGACTTACGATGGCGGAGTTGGCAAATTCATCTTTACGGAAGTAATCAGCCAGAACCGGTAATGCACTGACCGGGTCAACTGGGATATTAAAGAAACCCTGGATGGCAAGGTTGTGAATATCCACAAAGATGACTCGGCTTGCCCCTTGATTTTCAAGAAAATTTGCAACCACGCGCGCACTGATTGACTCGCGGCCGTGTGATATACGATCCTGACGGGCGTAGGGGAAATAAGGAATAACGATGTTGATGGTATGGGCACTTGCCCGCCGGAAGGCATCCATTAGCAGTAACAATTCCATCAAATTGTCGTTGACGGGTGCTGAGCAGGGCTGAACCAGAAAGACATCCACCTCGCGGACGACCTCATCGATGCTGACGTGAATCTCGGAGTCAGGAAATTTTTGGGTGGTGGATCGCCCAAGCGGTATTTGCAGGATATCAGCGATTTCATTCGCGAGATCCGGATGGGCAGAGCCCGAAAATATTTTCATTGGATGAATGGACATGATTATCCTTATGAAAGGTAAAAATCACAGGATGCTGGCAATCCAGCAACCGAGGTCGCCTTTTGTGCAGCTCGAACAATGGCTCCCGCGACGCATTCCGCCGCAAAGGCGCCGATGACATTCACATCTGCCTTCTTTCGTCCTGTAGCGAGCGTAAACAGGGTATCCCCATCAAACATGGTGTGTGCCGGGCGTACAGTCCTTGCAAGGCCGTCCTGTGCCATTTGAGCGACCTTGTTGGCTTCTTCTTTGGTCAGTCTTGCATTCGTTGCCACAACGCCAATGACAGTGTTGTGTGTGGAGGAAAATTGAAGGACGGTTTTTCCAAGAAAAGACCGCATGGTCGCAAGCGTGTCGCTAAATTTCGGTTGGGATGCTTTGTCAATGGAAATGGCGCGCGCACCAGCGATAATTTTTCCATTTTCAGGATTAATGACATCCCCATAGGCATTAACGGCAACAATTGCTCCAACCACAAGACCCCCGCCCAGATCCATCGAAGAGGTTCCGATGCCTGATTTCATCGCCTGCCGCATGCCAAAAATTTTACCGACGGTTGCACCAGTGCCCGCGCCGATATTTCCTTCGGCAGTTTCCTGTGCATTGGCATTTTTACAGGCCAGGTAACCCATTTCGGCATCCGGACGGATATCGGATTTACCTATTCCCAGGTCATAAAGCACAGCTGCAGGAACAATCGGGACTCGTGCATATCCAGTGTCAAAGCCAATGCCTTTTTCTTCCAGGTACCGCATAACTCCGGTTGCCGCGTTCAAGCCAAAAGCTGACCCGCCAGCTAGCAGAACAGCATGCGCTTTGGTGACTAGATGCATTGGCCGTAAGGCATCGGTTTCCCGGGTGCCCGGAGCACCGCCGCTTTGATCGACGCCAGCAATTGCACCGTCCTCCGTTAGGATCACCGTGCAACCAGTCATCGCATCCAGGTCAGTGGCATGGCCAACCAGAATTCCGGGAACATCCGTAATCGAGTTTTGCACAATATTTCTCCGAATGGGTGAATGAAGCCATTATACCTTGTCCGATTGTAAGGATTATTGCCTCTACCCTAAGGATTTTGTTTTGATATTTTCTTGTTATTCTTCGTGTTTGCTTTTTGTGGCGGAAAATATCGTTTCTGGATAGATTATAATTACCAGACATTAATGGCTTGATCCTCCTGGAGACGTAATGGCAAAAAAATACTCGCGGATTGGCGCGCTGCTAATCCTCATAATCATTGGTTTACTACTAAGCGTTCCAAATAATGTCTATGCTTTACCGGACTATCAGATCCCAACGGGATCCTTGGCGACTGTTACGGGAACGCCGAAAGGTGTAACGGCAACTGTTCGGACGGATATGGGCGAACCTTTTCTCAATGTACGTTCGGGACCAGGAGCGCTATATGAGAAAATTGGCGTTCTTCTGCCAGGTCAATCAGTGCCTGTTGTAGGGGTGTCGCCGAAAGGCGAGTATTACCTGGTGGAATATCCCGGTGTACCTGGAGGTGTGGGCTGGATCAGCGCCACATATGTGGATGTAGTCGGGGGAATACCACCGGTTGTCGAACCGCCTGCTACTGTTACACCTGCTATCACTTCCACCTTTGATCCAACACTGGCTGCTCAGTTCATCGTAACAATCCAGCCAACTCGGTTGCCAACATTTACCGAACCACCGCCACTACAGATCCCCACTTATGAAGTTGTTACATCGAATCAAATTGCCAGGGGCGTGCCCATGGGTTTGGTGATTTCGATCATCCTTGTGGCAGGTCTCATGATTGGCGTGTTTTCAATTTTCCAAGGCCGTTAATTACCTCGACTGGGATGTGGCAATAGGGTCTACCTTTACATGTTAAAGAATGTTTCCAGGCCTTTATAACACCCTGACCCCAATTTGTGGCCAACCTCATCCTGGCAAAAAACAACCTCCGCGCCAGCCGATCTTAAAGCCGTTGCGGCTAAATTTGCTTGTTCTATCGGTACGGTTTTATCCAATGAACCATGCGCTATCAGCACAGTTTTTCCAGAAAGCGATTGCGGGTGTAGAACTTTTTCAGCGTTGGGGGGCAGGAAACCTGCCAGACAGGCAGCCCGTCGAATCCGGTCAGGGTGCCGAAGTAAATAACATAATGCCAACGCGCCGCCCTGACTGAACCCCATGATATCAAGCGACTCCGTTGAAATTCTTAAGTAATCTATCCAATGGTCGACTTGGAGATCCAGTTCGTCTGTTACGACGGCATAATCAGAATACCGTGCATTCTTGAGGGAATCCCCTCCCAACCAACCAAAACCCGAGGGTTCTGCGTTTACTGGTCCCCGAGGTGAAATGAGCCAGTAGAATTCGGGAACGCTTTGACCAAAAATGGACATCACATTTTCATCGCCGGTCCACCCATGCAACATCAGCATCGCATGCTGGCTTTTTGGATCGGCGGGCGGCTGGACGCGAACAATCCAACCTCGTTCATAAAAGGTAAATGCTACCGGACGTTTAGTCACGCTTCGATATCCAGTCCAGGATCCTAAGAAAGAAATAAATCAAAATAATCGGTCCAAGACCTGCTAGTAAACATACAAAACCTAAAAGTGCTGCATTTTTTCCGTAAATAATTGCAATCAGGGTTAACCCCACGATAAACAGGATAGCCAACCCGCCTCCGACCAGGCGAAAGGTGGTGCCCGACGCAAATCTGCGTAAATCACGTTCAGGTTTCAAGATAATTCAATCCATCAATCTTCATCGGTGAATTCATCATATTCGCTGATTTTTTTCCCTGGCTGCTGGACTTTACGAAATCGGCGGGTGATTTTATTTGTCCACCCCAGGCTTTTTTGAATTTCGAGCAAGGAGTTTGAAGCAGCTATTTCACCTTCGTAAATCAAAACCTTCGGATTTACGCTATCCAGAATACCAAACCGGACAACATCAGGCCGGATAATTACTTCCGGACGGTCAGCCTGCAACCTTAACTCGGCCAACATGTGAGAGGTAATATCCATGGAGCGGATATAGGTTTGAAAAGCCCTGGCTACCCTTGTTTTTGTGATTTGATTCAGGATTGGTTGAGCCAGCGGATTTGTCACAGGCATGGTGATGTCAGGTAGATGAGACCAACCTTCTGGAGCGGGAGACAGACATACTGCAACCACCGGGAGGGTGGGTGCTAACCAGCGGGCGAGCGCAACCGGTACCGGATCCAATATCCCGCCATCCACCAATACGGTTCCGTTTATTTCCCGCGGTGAAAACACGCCTGGTACTGCAATTGTTGCCAAAACGGCGTCAGAAACGCGCCCGTGGTCGAGAATGAACTCCTGCATGGTAATTGTGTCGACAGCGGTACAGGCAAATGGAATCTTTAAATCAGCGAAGGTCGCGTTTCCGAGATGATCGGATAACGCCTGAACAATTCCCCCAAGGCCCATTATCGATGGGCCGTCATCATGGCTGCGAAAAAAAAGTTTGGATTGATCGAGGTTTAGGACGATTTCTTCGATTTCATCCACCGTTTTTCCAAAGGAGTAAATCGAACCAATCAACCCGCCTGCGCTTGTCCCGGCTACCGCTTTTATGGTAAACCCCGCCTCTTCAAGGACACGAATAACGCCAATATGAGCTATTCCTTTGATTCCGCCGCCACCCAACGCCAGGGCAATATCTGTCATTCTTCCATCCTCTCGCCTGATCAATAATATATTATTGCATGCAGCAATTATAATCTGAGCAGGGAATAAACACAGAAACGCCAGGGAGGAAGGCTTGGAGAGTCGGGAAAGTTCATCACCGATCGTTACTCGAGCGGTTGCAGCTGCACTAGATAATGAAATAATATCGAATTATATGTTTTCAAGATTTGAACAACTTGGATTGCGGATCCTTGGACGTTTTCCTTCCAGATTTGCTCAAGCGATCGTACCGCGAGTCCAACGTTCAAGTGGATTGAATTATAAAATTGCATCTTCCATTACATCAGCAGAACTAATTGCTAATCGATTAGGCGATTATCGGCAATTGCACCGAATGTTTCCGGCTGCAGTTATTGGGGTTGCGCAGGGCGGCGCGACTGCCCATTTGGCGCGTCTTTTATGTGCCCCTTTTTTACCGCAAGCATTCGTTTTAACCCTTCGAGGCGGTTCGCCTCACGGCGATGCACAAGAATATTTTCAACTCTCGAAGGATCTGGCCGCCCACATTACAAACCGCAACCCGGAATTCATTTCCATTCAACATTTTGATCCAGTCCATGATGGTTGGTTAACGAGATCGCTTAATCATCTCCGTTTGAAATTGATCGAAATGCCGGATGCCTACCGATCCTTTATCCGGTCGCATGTTGTGCCAGGTGGGGATGTGGTCTACCTGGACGGCGGTGCAACCTGGTTGCGGCAGAAAGTCGGTTTACGCAATTATTATCAGGCCGGCGGCTGGGGCGCAATTTCAGCGCAAGAATTTTATTACGGCAGCCAGCGGCTCGAGCAATACTCGGCGCATGAGAAATTGACTGCATCAAGCTGGCGTTTGCCGGATTTTGATATTGAGTCTGGTCCAGAATCCGAGTGGGGAAGCGAAGATGGACTGGCAGAATCGCTTGAAGAGTTTTGCCTCCAAGAAGGCTACCGATTTTGTCGAATATGTTTTGAAAGCCCAAATCAATTCTCATTACTGGCTTTCCTAGCCTACCAGCAATTTTTGGTGGATCAAGGGATTCAACCGTCTGGCGTGGTGGTGGAAATGTTTTCGCAATTTGACCCAAGCATAGTCCATCTGGCTGGACTTCTTCCGATCTGGTTGATCTTCAACACACGTGACAGCCTGGAGTTTCTGAATAGGATGCTTACACAGGTGCCGGTCAATTTACCTGTGTTTTTTTCAGCGTTATCTACTTTTTCGAATACGCCCGATATGGTCAATTGGGATGAATGGACAAATGCTTTGGCTGGCTGGCAGTGGATAAACGCAGGCGCGCGCGGGTCACATTACCCAGCCGACACACTAGCCCTGCTTGATTGGAAGAAACCACTCCAACATTTTTGCAGCCTCTCAAATGTACATCCCAAGGGACGGTTAACTGGAGACCAAATGGCTTTGATTGCCGAGCGGATCAATCAACGCAGCCAATTAGATATCTATAGTAAATCAGATAGGGCGGTGAGCAACGCTTCCTGATCACTCTCATCGTTATATGCCTGGAAAGAATACCGGATCAATTTTGTTCCATTCCAATCGATCATGGGTACCTCAATATGGTATTCCTCATATAATCGGCTTTTCACGATATCCAGATCCGTGGTTGCTGGCAGGGGTGACGCGCCCATTTGGGCAAACACATTCGGGTTTTCACCACCCAGCGGTGTGAGCCCTGTGAGTTTTTGAATATTTACCTGGGTCTCTACGACCAGCTGATGGCACCGAGTCCGAATATCTGGCCAGGAATGGCTTTCCTGGAAATCGATTGCGTCTGGCACCGCAAGAAAGGCGGATATATCGCGGGTTCCTGTCCACTCCAGAATGTCAATAAACCTGGAGTCGCCCGGGTGATCGCTCTCCCATCCCCATGAGACGATCAGCGGTTCAACCATGTGTTGGACATGCGGAGCAGCATATAAAAATGCCGATCCCTTTGGTGCGCATAGCCATTTATGACAGTTGCCTGAGTAGAAATCTGCACCCAAAGTATCAAGAGTCAACGGTATTTGACCGGGTGCATGCGCACCGTCGATCACCGTGATGATTCCTGTGGCCCTTGCTCGGGCGCAAATTGCCTGAATGGGAAATATGAGCGCAGTCGGGGATGTAATATGGCTTAAGAAGATCACCCGCGTGTTCGGGGTGACCTTGGTAAAGAAGCTCTCGACAAAATCCGCGGCGGAGCCGACTGGCAGAGAAATTGGGATATTGATATACTTGAACCCGCTTTTCCCCGCCAGGAAGCGCCAGGCACGGTCCAATGCGCCATATTCATGATCGCTGGCAAGCACTTCATCGTCAGGACCGAGCCGCAGACTACGGGCAATGATATTGATGCCATGAGTGGCATTGGTTACAAAGACCAGGTTGTCGGCAGCAGTGTTCAGATATGCTGCCAATCTGCCGCGGGCGCCTTGTAACAAATCGTTCGCCCTGCGTCCCAGAAATTCCACCGGTTGCCATTCAAGTTTCCGCTGCCATTCCTGATAGGCGGCGAAAACTGGACGGGGAGTTGCACCGAAGGATCCATGATTTAGAAATATGATATCAGGGTCGAGCATAAATAATTTACGGTAATCGTTCGCTGATGTCCGTGTCATAAGGGTAAATTATACGATCAAAGGGCATTTACACAACTTGATTTTCACAAGAATTCGTCAAAGCTTGCGCCCTGGGCGGCAATTGCCGGAGGACTTACGGCATAACTTTATCCATCTGCTCTTGGATATCGGTTGGTATGGCGTTCTCAATGCCACTACCATGACTTTCCTCACAATTTATGCGACCCGTATCCATGCGCGCGCTGATCAGATTGGCCTGATCAGCGCCATTCCTGCGTTAATGACCATGCTTTTCGCTCTGCCTGCTGGCGCTTACCTGAAAAAAAGATCTCTATCGAAATCCGCGATCCGGCTGGGAATAGTGCACAGATCTTTCTACTTTCTGTTGGTTTTATTGCCGTTTATCGCAAACCAGCAAAAGCAAGTCAGCATAATCTTGTTGATTACGGTCATCATGTTCATTCCATATTCCGCTTTTTCGATGGCATTTAATGCCTTATTTGGCGCAACGGTACCAATAGAATGGCGCGGGTATTATGCAGGTGCGAGGAATGCATTATTTGCCATCGTCACGATTATTGTTTCTCTTTTGAGCGGCTTTTTGCTGGAAACGTTGACCTTTCCACTTGGATACCAAATTGTCTTTGGCATGGGGTTTGTTGGCGCATTGATGAGTCAATATCACATTGCTCGCTTGCGCGTGCCGCCTGATGAAGCCAATCAACAAATCAAAGACGGGATAAATGAAATTCGAATTAGTATGGCAGCTCGCATAAAGAACAGTTTACGCATTGACGTGCTCAAAGGACCTTTTCTCAGAATATTGCTGGTATTAACTCTTTTTCACTTTACACAATTCCTGGCACTTCCACTGTTTCCAGTGTTTTATGTCAATGAGTTGAAACTCTCCGATCAAATCATCAGCCTTGGAACTGCTATTTTTTACGTGACCATGTTTATCGGGTCCATGCAACATTCCCGCATCGTGTCGCGGTTTGGAAACCGTTGGGCGGTTGGAGCTGGGATGATTCTGTTGGCGGCTTACCCTGCGATTCTGAGTCAGGCTACCAATGCCGGGTTTTATCTGGCTGCGAATGTTATAAGCGGATTCGCCTGGTCATTAAGCGGCACCGCTTTATTTAATTATTTGCTTGAGAATATTCCTGCAGAAAGCCGGCCAGCCTATTTGGCCTGGTTTAGCCTGCTGGCGAATTTTGGCGTTCTTTCAGGATCTTTATTAGGCCCAGTTGTCGGAAACTGGATCGGTATCGTACCTGCTTTGGTGCTTTTTGCGGTTTTTCGAGCTGCCGCGGGTACCGCCATACTCCGATGGGGATAAGCGTGATAAAATCCTGCTCATGAGCCAGAACAAGATTGTCGCATCGAATCGAAAAGCTCATTTTGAATATTTCTTGCTTGAGCACTTTGAGGCTGGAATTTCACTTCAGGGATCTGAGATAAAATCCATTCGTGAAGGCAAGGTCAGCCTGGTGGAAGCTTATGTGGAGGTTGACGGCCGGGAAGCATGGCTGGTCAATTCGCATATTGCTCCATACGATCCAGCCAGCCGGTATAATCACGATCCCAAGCGGCCGCGGCGATTATTGTTACACAAAAAACAAATCCGCGAACTTTGGGATGCCGTCAGGCAAAAAGGCGTAACCATTGTTCCAGTTCAAATGTATTTTAAAGAAGGCCGTGTAAAATTGGATATTGCCATCGCCAAAGGCAAAAAGCTCTACGATAAGCGTGATGAAATTGCCAAACGCGATCAACTGCGCGAGCTCGATCGTGAACAAAGAGCTCGTGATTAATTCCGGAAGAACCCTACTCTCACAGAGGCAATCGTGGTCAACAGTCCCTGGGTGGCACTGGCAATAACGTTTGTCCTAGCTCTGGCATGGCTGAGACTTAATGATTTCTCTGCTCAGCGGGGTTGGATCAGTTCAGCCCTCAGCCGGAAAATCATCCACATGGGCACTGGCCCCATTTTTGTGGCGTGTTGGCTGCTCTTTCCGGATCGGCCTGAATCAAAATATCTGGCTGCGTTGATTCCTTTGGCGATCACTCTTCAATTCTTTTTAGTGGGAATAGGGCTATGGAAAGATGAAGCCGCGGTGTCAGCAATGTCGCGTTCTGGAAACCGGGCTGAAATATTGCGCGGACCGTTGTTTTACGGAATCGTTTTCATAAGTCTGACGCTGGTGTACTGGAAGACATCCCTTATTGGGATTGTAGCGTTAATGTTGCTTTGTGGCGGAGATGGCTTGGCGGATATATTGGGCCGCCGAATAAAGAGCGCTACGTTGCCTTGGTCAGCCGGAAAAACATGGCTGGGAACGATTGCGATGCTAACAGGCGGTTGGGACTTTTCTGTCATCATGGTTTGGATCTTTGTTTTAGCTGGCGCTTTCGTTGGCCCTCTATCGATTTATCTACCTGGAATTACGGTTATTTCGATCTGCGCCGCTTTGGTCGAGTCACTGCCACTCAAGGACATAGATAATCTAACTGTGCCGGCAATCGCAATTATTCTTGGGCATCTACTTTTTTAGGAAGGTCTCTATGATTGAAATCGATGGTCATCATTTGACGCTTGAACAGCTTGTCAGAGTTGCCAGGGACTATGAAACCACAGAGATTTCTGAGGTTGGAAAACAGAATATCGCGCAATCAAGGCGTTGGTTGGAAGCCATTCTGGCGACCGACCGGCCGGTTTACGGAATCAATACTGGCTTTGGTATATTTTCAGACCGCCGCATACCCTCACAGGATAGTTCGCAGTTAAGTCGAAACTTAATCTTAAGCCATGCGGTCGGAACAGGCGAGCCCCTGCCTGAAGAGGTTGTCCGCGCGGCCATGTTAGTGCGCGCAAATACCTTGACGAAAGGTCATTCTGGCGTGTGCCTTGAAGTGGTGACCACGCTGCTCGACATGCTCAATAAAGGGGTGACGCCCGTTATACCTTCTCAAGGATCACTTGGTTCGTCTGGTGATTTAGGTCCCCTATCTCATATGGCGCTCGTTTTTACCACTGACAAAGTTGATCGCGATGATGAATCCGGCTGGGCGACCTATCATGGAGAACGGATAAGTGGTAAAGAGGCCATGCGCCGGGCTGGAATTCAAAGAATTATTCTTGGACCCAAAGAGGGTTTGGCTGTAAATAACGGAGCGACTTTTTCAGCCGCGATAGGTGCCCTGGCGGTTTGGGATGCCGGTTACATTTGTGAAATTGCTGAAAAAGCATTATCACTTAGCCTTGAAGCGATGTTGGGATGTACCTCTGCATTTGATGCGCGTTTGCATGCAGCACGGGGTCAACATGGACAGGTTAGAGTCGCTCAGAAAGTACGCGACTTAACCCTTGGCAGTACCCTGATCGGGAGTACAAACCGTGTGCAGGATGCCTACTCCTTGCGTTGCGCACCGCAAGTTCAGGGAGCTTCACTGGATGCAATTGGGTTTGTGCGCGGAGTGATCGAGGCTGAAATCAACGCGGCAACTGACAACCCGCTGCTTTTTGATCCAGGCGAGGCGATTTCCGGCGGCAATTTTCATGGCGAACCGGTGGGCATGGCAATGGATTTCTTAACAATTGCTCTGGCTGAAATTGCAGCAATTTCAGAGCGACGCGTTTTCCGCATGACCGACGCAAAATTGAATGAGAACCTTCCCCCGATGTTGGTCGATAGCCTGGAAGATGCTGGTTTGAACTCTGGATTGATGATGCCGCAATATACTGCTGCGTCGCTGGTGTTAGAGAATCAAACATTGGCGCATCCTGATTCTGTTCACTCGCTTCCGACCTCCGGGGAGCAGGAAGATCACAATGCAAATGCGATGACCGCGGCGAGACACGCCCGGATGGTGGTTGAAAACACAAATCACGTTCTTGCTATTGAGCTTTACACAGCGGCTAGAGCAGTTGATCTTCGTTTGCGGGGCAATCCCAGGGCTCATCTTGGTCAGGGAACCCAAAAAATATATAATTCCGTTCGAAAAGAAGTGCCATACCAGCCAGGCGACGCATGGTGGGGACCGGAAATTGAAAAAGTAAAACAACTTGTTCTGAATCGAAAATTGGTCTAATGTTCCTCTCATTTAGCAAGGTTGACATTCCTAATAATCCCGGTTATCTTATTCCAATGTCAAAATCGAAAATCATGGTCTCGCGAAGAGATTTTATAAAACTTGGATTGGCGGGGGTGGCGAGTTTGGCCGTAAAACCCTGGCGAAGCGTAATTGCACAGACAGAGGATTGGCCAGAAAATGTACCTCTTGGCAGGACAATCGCCAGGTTGGATTTTAAATCCCGTCCATCTCAGGACAGTCAGACCCTTGAAACCGTATATGACGATACCATTGTGGAATGGGAACAAGAAGTAATCGGCGATCCCTTCCCCATGTATCCGACCAATCGGCGTTGGATAAAAACTCCAAGGGGCTATCTCCCTTCGCCGATGGTACAGCCAGTGCGCTTTTCGCCGAATGCGCCGATGATAGAACTGCCAGTTTCTGAAGAAGGGAATGGAACCTGGGCAGAAGTAACCGTGCCCTATGTCGATTTTGTGCTTGAAAATGACAAGCCCATATCCGAATTGCTGAAGGAATCAACGCGGCACAGGTTCTATTATCGCCAGGTCTATTGGATTGATGACATGCGGACCAGCAGCGATGGAAATGTCTATTACCGGGCCATTGAAAAACACGGCAGTCCGGGCGATGTATTTTGGACTCCAGCCTCAGCATTCCGCCCGATAACGCCAGAAGAACTAAAACCGATTCGTCCGGATGTGGCGGATAAACGGGTGCTTATTGATCTTTCACGGCAAACGCTATCCTGTTTTGAGGGAAATACCGAGGTCCATTTCTGCCGCATCTCATCCGGGGCAAAATATGATGCTTACGGAAACCCGGTTGATAAATGGTCGACTCCCATTGGACTAAATCACGTGATCAACCGTAAATACGTTTCCTTGCACATGGCAGGCGGATCAAGTGCTTCCGGATATGAATTGCTGGCAGTTTCGTGGACATCCATCTTCGCCATTGGCGGCGTTGCCATTCACTCAACTTACTGGCACAATAATTACGGCGAACCCATGTCGCACGGCTGTGTCAATGCAGCGCCGGACGATGCCAAATTTGTTTATCTTTGGGCTAATCCTGCAGTCCCATATGACATTGGGAAGATCGAAGTCTCTGGATATGATCTGGGAACGAAGGTTCAAGTGATTGAAGCTTAATCGTGATTTCTTTGGAGGACTTGCCACTTGGAAGTGACACTTGGATTGGCTTTTTTGGCTGGTTTGGCTTCATTTTTATCCCCATGTGTTTTTTCTCTTGTACCGGCCTATGTTGGTTATCTCAGCGGTCGGTCCGTTGCCATATCTGGGGAGAATTTGCCGGGCTCCCGTTTGCAAACCTTTGCTCATGGGATCGCCTTTGTGCTGGGATTTTCCCTTATTTTTATATTATTGGGTGCAACCGCTTCTGCTTTAGGGCGTTTTCTCTATGATATCCGTTATTGGCTTGCAAAAATTGGCGGTGTGGTTGTCATAATTTTCGGCTTGCATATGACGGGCATTATCCGCATTCCGTTTCTTGAATACGATTTGCGGCCGCAAACGCGCATTGACGTACGCCGCAGTTACCTGTCATCAGCTTTGATGGGCATCTTCTTCTCGGCTGGTTGGTCGCCATGCGTAGGTCCAGTTCTTGGTGCAATTTTAACCCTGGCGCTCAATGGCGGATCGATTGCTGATGGAGCAAAATTGCTCTCGGCATATTCTGCTGGATTGGCGATCCCATTTCTATTGGCTGCGCTGGGCATTGGTTGGGTCAGTACGATTTTGAAGCGCTACCGGAAGACAATGCATTATATTGAAATCGCGATGGGAATTATATTAATCATCGTTGGAGTCATGCTTTTATTGGGTACCTTTGAGCAACTTGCGAGGTACGGCTTGTGGGTGAATTTCGGATTGTAGGTGGATACCTATGAAGTGGAGGAGATTGCTTCTGCTTCTAGGTGTATTGGCATTGAGTGTCCTGATAATTCTAGCTTTCATCCATCGCGTTGAATTACTGGCCTGGGTGACGCGCAATGCCGGCTCGATCCCCGAAGTTGGCAAGGACGCACCAGATTTTTCACTCAAAGACCTGAATGGCGAAACGGTTAGGCTTGACGATTTCCACGGAAAGGTAGTCGTTGTTAATTTCTGGGCGACCTGGTGTATTCCATGCCGGGAGGAAATGCCTTTGTTGCAACAATTTTCAGTGGAGAATTTTCAGGACGTAGTTGTGTTGGGAATCGATTTGGATGAACCGCGCGATTTGGTGGCAAGTTACACCAAACAATTTCAAATTGATTTTCCGGTCTTGTTGGATGCAGGGAGCAAGGTTGCAGACCGGTATTTTATTCACGGATTTCCAACCACCATCGTGGTCGATACAGATGGAAAAATCATGGCCATTCACATCGGTAAATTGACTCAGGAAAATTTAATGGAATTTATGGAACAGGCGGCCCAAAGTGATTAACCTATCGTTATATTTCATTAAGGGTGAAACGGATCTGACTGAAGCGCGTGAATTGCTTCAAAAGCACCAGGAAGTTTTTCCGCATGAAGTTGTTGAAATTGACCTTAGTCAAAACAAACTGCTGAGAGAACGAATGGGTAACCCTCTGCCAGTGTTGGAGAGCGGTCCATATCATTTACGCTCACCATTTAATGAACAAGACCTGGTTGTGATGTTAAGTGCTGCCAGCCAACGGCGGGAGTATTTTGAAAAAACTGGAGATAAGAAGTATCAAGACAGAATTGAACGAGGAAAGAAAATAACTGGAATGGATCGTTCCGTTTTATGGCTTAGCCGGCATTATATGATTGTGTTTAATCTCATTGTGTTCTTATATGTCGGGCTACCGTTCTTGGCCCCAGTGCTGGCAAAATCAGGCCGGATCGGTCAGGCAAAAGTAATTTACGCAATTTATGCACCGTTGTGCCACCAGTTAGCTTTTCGTTCCTATTTCCTGTTTGGCGATCAGGCAATATATCCCCTTGAAAGAGCGAATGTAGCAGGTCTTGTTCCTTATGAGCAGGCGATCGGCGCGGATAAGGTAAATATTTTTGAAGCCAGGAAATTTATTGGTAACGATCAAATTGGTTATAAAGTCGCTTTATGCGAACGGGATATTGCCATATATTCTGGGTTTTTGATATTCGGATTGTTGTTCTCTCTTTTCAGGATGCGAGGCAAACCTTTAAATTGGGTAATCTGGATTGTAGTCGGTATCATTCCTATTGCGGTGGATGGTTTTTCACAATTGCCGGGTCTGGCAGCCAATTTACCAGCCTGGCTGCCAGTTCGAGAAAGCACACCTTTGTTGCGAACGATCACGGGCTTATTATTCGGCATTTCAACAGCGTGGTTCCTTTACCCATACATCTCAGAAAGCATGAATGAAACCCGGGCAGTGTTGCTTGGCAAACTGCAATATGTTCAACAACTAACCCTGAAAGAGGAATGATCACCTATGGCAATGGTTGAGAACGATTCTCTGCGATTATTTACATTCAATAATTTTCCTAAGGGTGAGGTTATTCAAGGGATCTATTCCCGCAATGGTGGCGTGAGCCCCAGCCCTTGGGCCTCGTTGAATCTTGGCGGGTTAAATGGAGATATTCGGGTAAACGTAATTGAAAACCGACGGCGGATTTTTCAGAATATTGGAAGATCAGTAGAGTCAATCTATGATGTTTGGCAGGTGCACAGCGCAGATATAATATGTACTGATCAACCGCGGCCTTTGGATGCACCGCATAAAAAGGCCGATGGGATTGTTACCAACCGGTCGGAGATTACCCTCTTTATGCGTTTTGCCGATTGTGTGCCAATCCTTTTTTATGAACCAGAGAAACGGGTTGTGGGCATAGCTCATGCAGGCTGGCAAGGGACAGTTAAAAATATCGCCGCACAAACCGTCAAAAAGATGTGCGATGTTTATGGCTGTAAGGCTGCCAATATCTATGCTGGCATCGGCCCATCGATTGGTCCAGACCACTATGAGGTTGGAATGGATGTGGCAGAACGGGTAAAGGCAACCCTTGCTGAAAAAGCTAGCGATGTTTTGCGCCCCTACCAGAATAAATTTAGACTTGATCTATGGAAAACAAATCAATTATTGCTTCAGCAAGTTGGCGTCAAACATATAGAAGTTGCCGGAATTTGTACCGCATGTCACCTGGAGGATTGGTATTCTCACCGTGGCGAGCATGGCAATACCGGGCGTTTTGGCGCCTTAATTGCTCTTAGGGATTTGGAAAATTCATGAGCCTGTCTGAAACCGAAATACGGAATAATCTAGCCGAAGTTATGGGCCGTATTCAGGCAGCCGCTGCATCGGTGAACCGATCCGTTGATGCTGTAAAACTCGTCGTCGTAAGTAAGCGGCAACCGGCTGATGCCATCGAAAAAGCAGTGCGTTCTGGTGCGGTAATTTTTGGTGAGAATTATGCTGAGGAAGTTGCCGCCAAACAACAAGCTTTGGCAAGCTTTCCAGGTTTGCAATGGCACATGATCGGGCATATACAGTCGCGAAAAGCAAGATTTGTTGCTCATCAGTTCGATTATGTTCACGCGCTGGATAGCCTCGATCTGGCAAAAAAACTCAACGGCATTCTCGCCGAAAAGGAGACCTACCTGCCAGTGCTCTTGGAAATGAATGTCAGTTCCGAGGCAAGCAAGGGAGGTTGGCCAGTCTGGGAGAAAAACAGTTGGGACGAGATAAGACCCGAGATTGAATCCATTTTGAGCTGTCAATACTTGCAAATTCGCGGTTTAATGACGATGCCGCCACTTTTTGACAACCCACAGGAAGCGCGCCCATTTTTTTCGCGCCTGGCAATTTTTCGGGATTACCTGGCTAAATGTTATCCTGCAGCCGATTGGACTGAACTTTCCATGGGAACCAGTGCCGATTTTGAAATCGCCATTCAAGAAGGATCGACTTTCGTTAGGATCGGTCAGGCAATATTGGGACCCAGGCTGAACAAATAGGACAAATTTAAAAGCAAAGATATAATATTCGTATA
>DATMYV010000020.1:0-117882 GCA_035560795.1 Longilinea sp. | reverse complement strand
GCGCTGGGAATTCTGACCTGGATTTTTTCGCCGGATTTGATGGGTTTACGGGAGACGCATGGAACGCTTGTGGAGGGTTGAGTTTCACTGTCACACGAGCGCTTCCAAAGACTGCCTGGTAAAACCCGCGGATCTGGCCGCCGAAGCCAGCCGGCGGGGTATCGATTGTTTGATCATCACGGATCACAACCGCATTGACGGCGCGCTGCAGGCGCAACAGGAAGCAGGCGGGCGGGTGGTGGTGGGCGAAGAAATCATGACCACTCGCGGTGAGCTGCTGGCCGCGTTTGTGAAGGAGAACGTTCCCCCGAATTTGACTCCTTCCGAGACAATTGCCCGTTTACGCAGCCAGGGCGCGTTTATCAGCGTCTCGCACCCATTTGATTTGCAGCGCCACGGCTGGCAACTGGCGGACCTGATGGAAATTGCCCCCCTGGTGGATGCGATCGAAATATTCAATGCGCGCTGCCTGAACCCGCGCATCAACCGGCAGGCCGAGGAGTTCGCCAGGCAGCATCAATTGGCCGGAACCGCCGGCTCGGATGCCCACACGCTCGGCGAATTGGGGCAGGCAACCCTGTTGCTACCGCCATTTTCCGATGCTGACGAACTGCGCCGGGTGATCCGGCAGGGACAGGTGCAGGCGCGCCTCTCACCGCCCTGGGTGCACCTGGCCTCGACCTACGCCAAACTGTTCAAACGTTTCCAACGCAGATCAACCTGACACGCAGGTCAAGCTGAGCAGGCACTTCACAGCTTTTCAGGTTGGGAGTAAAATAATTCCATCGGGGCGATGGCGGAATCGGCAGACGCAACGGACTTAAAATCCGTCGATGGTGACATCGTGAGGGTTCGACCCCCTCTCGCCCCACAGGAATCAAAATTCAATTGCATTAAACCGGGGACAAGTTCTCTCGCGTACCGGTCTTCAGCCATTAAGACCGTTTTTCTCTTTCGCTTTCACCTTGCCAAGATCAGTTGTCTGACAGATAATTAGATTATTATTTCCACCCCAGGTCCAAAAAGGAGAAGAAACATGTGTCCTTTAAGTCGGCGCCCGTTTACGGCGACTCAACTCAAATTACGCAAACCTGTTCCATCCGATATCGATATCGCGCAGGAATCGGATATTAAACCCATTTCACAGATTGCTGAGGAACTTGGCCTTCTCCCGGAAGAAGTTGAATATTACGGGCCTCATAAGGCCAAGGTGAAATTAGAAGTATTGGACCGTCTGAAGGATCTTCCCAGTGGGAAATACATCGATGTAACCGCCATCACCCCCACACCCCTGGGCGAGGGGAAGACCACCACCACGGTCGGACTCAGCCAGGCGCTGGGTGCGCTGTTGAACTATCGCGTGATGACTTGCATCCGCCAACCCAGCCAGGGGCCAACCTTTGGCATCAAGGGCGGCGCCGCCGGTGGCGGTTACAGCCAGGTGATCCCGATGGAGGAGTTCAACCTGCATCTGACCGGTGATATTCATGCCATCACTGCTGCCAACAACCTGGTGGCGGCCGCCATAGATGCGCGCATCCTGCATGAAGCCGACGCGACTGATGAGCAGCTCTTCAACCGCCTGATTCCGGCCGGCAAGGACGGCAAACGGCATTTCTCCCGCTTGATGCTCGACCGTGTGCGCAAACTGGGCTATGCCACCGACGATCCGGATGAACTGACTCCCGAACAGCGCAAGAAGCTTTGCCGCCTGGATATCGATCCGGATGCGATCACCTGGCGGCGCACCATCGACACCAGCGACCGATTCCTGCGGGGCATCACCATCGGCCAGGGTGAGGAAGAAAAAGGTCTCGAACGCAAGACCGGTTTCGACATCACTGTTGCCAGTGAAATCATGGCCATTTTGGCACTGACAACCAGCCTCAAGGACATGCGCGAGCGCTTTGGCCGAACTGTCATTGGATTGAGCAAGGCTGGCGAGGCGATTACCTGCAGCGATTTGGGCGTATCGGGCGCCATGACGGTGTTGATGCGCGATGCCATCAAGCCGAATCTGATGCAAACGCTGGAAGGCACCCCGGTTTTTGTGCATGCTGGCCCCTTTGCCAATATTGCCCACGGCAACAGCTCCATTTTGGCTGACCAGATTGCCCTGAAACTGGCTGATTTCGTTGTGACGGAATCCGGCTTCGGCGCGGATATGGGTATGGAGAAATTCTTCGACATCAAGTGCCGCACCTCTGGCCTGATCCCCAACGTGGTGGTGATCGTGGCGACCGTGCGGGCGTTGAAGATGCACGGCGGTGGTCCGAAGGTGGTGGCTGGCAAACCCTTGGATAAAGCCTATACCGCGGAAAACCTGGAACTGCTGCGTGCCGGCCTGCCGAACATGCTCCACCACATTAAACTCGCACGAAAATACGGCATACCGGTTGTGGTAGCGGTGAACTGCTTTGCCACCGATACAGATGCAGAACTGGAAATGGTCCGCAAGGCTGCTGTTGAAGAAGGCGGCGCATATGCAGCCGAAATCTGCAAACATTGGGAACTGGGCAGCGGCGGCGCAATCGACCTGGCAAAAAAAGTTGTCGAAGCGTCCAACCTGTTGAGCGATTTCCACTTTATTTATCCGCTGGATGTGCCGATCAAGGAAAAAATTGAGACGATTGCCCGCGAGGTATACGGTGCCGACGGCGTGGATTATTCACCCGAGGCTGAAGAACGCATCGCTGAATACACCCGCCTGGGCTTTGATAAATTGCCCATCTGCATGGCCAAAACGCACTTGAGTCTGAGTCACGACCCCAATTTGAAAGGCGTCCCCACGGGTTTCCGTATCCCGGTGCGCGATATCCGTGCTTCCGTCGGAGCGGGTTTCCTTTATCCGCTGCTGGGAAAAATGAGCACGATGCCCGGATTGCCCACCCGGCCCGCATTTTACGATGTGGATCTTGACATGGAAACCGGCCGCGTTGTCGGGTTGTTCTAAATTCATTCGTACAAGACGGGGCGAGCCACAAACTCGCCCCGTTTCTTTTATATAAATGGCCAAATTCTGTCAAAATATGTTGACAAATATCCTCTTAAATAGCGTATAATTTTCATTGTACTATTTACTTTATTGTTAGAGGAGGAACGATGGATATTGTTGGCAGGGAAGCCCTTTCAGTGGATGTGGGACTGCGGCTGCGCGGATTGCGCGAAGAGCGCGGCGTGTCGATGCGGTCCCTGGCTCGGCGCAGCGGGCTTTCGGCGAACGCGCTCAGCATGATCGAGCGCAACCTGACCTCGCCCTCCGTCAGCACGTTGACCAAGCTAGCCGGTGCTTTGGAAGTGCCGATTACCGCTTTTTTCCGGCAGGAACCGAACCGCCAGAATATTGTCTTTCGCAAGGCCAGCGAACGAAACCGGGTGCCCTTCACGCGCGGACTATGGGAAGGTCTGGGCGGTGAATACTTTACCGGGCGCGTGGAAGCCTTCATGCTGACTTTGGAAAACGGCGGCAGCAGCGGTCCGCACGGTATGCTGCATTCCGGCCACGAGTTTGTTTTTTGCCTGCGCGGCGCGCTGGAATATGAGATTGAAAACGAACGCTACCTGTTGGAGACCGGCGACAGCCTGATTTTTGCCGCGCAACTGATGCACCGCTGGCGCAACCCGGGCCAGACGGTGGCCAACGCCATCATCCTGATTTCAGGCTTTGAGGAAAGCGAGCGTCCGGGAGAGTTCCACCTGGCTTCCAAACCTGTTGAAAGTATGATGGATCAGAGCATCTAGGAGCCAGTCTGACGAAACCGTGAGGGTGAGGGTGACCTCACCCTTTTCTTATTTAGTAAACCGGTTGAATTGAACAGGAATATTAACTGGATCGGGCTCCGAGTGAACCCGAAAAGGGTTACAATTGCGCCGGATGACCACAGTCCAGGATTGAAACCCTGAATCATCTGTGGGTGGCGGGAAAAATGTCCGATATCGATCAATTGTTTCCTGTTTCGGTGGGCCGCGCAGCCAATAGTGGATTGACCCTGGCTGGCCTTGATTTGGCAGAACTCGCCCATGCCTGGGGCACTCCACTTTACCTTTATGACGCCGCCACCGTTAGGCAGGAAGCAGGTTCGTTGCAAGACCTGCTGAACGCACATTACCCCGGCGACCGGGAGATCACCTATGCGGCAAAAGCTTACTTCTCGCTTGGTTTTGCCCGCAAACTGGCCAAAATGGGCCTGGGTGTGGATGTAGTCAGTCTGGGGGAGCTGTTTACCGCCAAAAAGGCGGGCTTTCAACCGGAAAGAATTCATCTTCACGGCAACAACAAATCCGAAGACGAGTTGGTCAGCGCAATGCAATACGGCGTGCATGCCATCGTGGTTGACAGCCTGGAGGAATTAGCCTTTCTCGAGGGCATCGCCGGACGGTTGCAGAATCCAGCGCGCATCTGGCTGCGCATTACACCAGGCGTCAACGTTTCCACCCATCCTTCCATTCAGACCGGCCATGCCGGCAGTAAATTTGGGCTGCTGGTGCAAGACGGTCAGGCAGCCGAGGGTATACAGCGGGCGAAGGCCAGCCGCTGGCTGAAGCTGAGTGGGCTGCACATGCACCTCGGTTCGCAAATATTTGAAGCGGAGCCGTACCGTGAAGCGGTTTCGCGGTTGTGCGATCTGGCTGAAGAAATGGATTATATTCCTCAGGAAATCAGCCCGGGTGGGGGTTGGGGCGTGCCGTATACGCCGGCGGACCAGAATCAACCACTGGACACCTGGGTCAGGGCTGCTTCAGGCACCGTCAAGACCGAGTTCGAACGGCGAAGTTGGCCGCTGCCGAAATTAATCCTTGAACCGGGGCGCTGCATCGCGGCGCGTGCCGGAGTGGCGATTTACAGCGTTGGTACGTCAAAAAAAGGCACGAACGGTGAATCAATTGTGGCGTTGGACGGCGGCATGGCGGATAATCCGCGCCCGGCGTTGTACCAGTCCCGATACTCGGCGGTCAAGGTTGACCAGCCGGATGCGGAACCGGTGTGGGAAACCAGCCTGGTGGGAAAATTCTGCGAGTCTGGCGATTACATGATCCACAATATTGGCTTGCCTGAACTGAAACGCGACGACCTGGTGGCCATCCCCGTGTCAGGCGCCTACCAGATCAGCATGGCATCGAACTATAATCTGGCGCAGCGCCCGGCGGTGTTATGGCTGGATGGGGGCAGTGTGGAAGTGCTTCAGGCGCGCGAAAAACCGGAGGCAATGCCTTACTGGGACGAAGCCGGAGTGTAAAAAATTACAGGTTGAGCCAGCGTGCGGCTGATCCTGGCAGGTCGCGCAGCGAGCCGATTTGCACTTTGCACTGCGGCAATGATTCAATGAAGAGTTTGCCGTAGCGCTTGGTCAGGATACGGCGGTCGAGAATGGCAACCACGCCGTGATCGGACTGCGTGCGGATGAGGCGGCCAAAACCCTGGCGGAAACGCAGGATGGCCTCCGGCAGGCTGTATTCATTAAAAGGATCTTCGAAAGTTTCTGACCGGGCAGCGATGATCGGGTCGGAAGGGACGTCGAAGGGCAGCTTGACAATTACCAGCACCGAAAGCGCCTCGCCAGGGATGTCTACGCCTTCCCAGAAGGCGCGCGTGCCCAAAAGAACCGCGCGTTCGGATTCCCGAAAGGTTTCCAGCAGGGTATTGGTGGATGCACCTTCGCCCTGTTCGTATAGTTGAATATCTTTTTCGGCCAGCGCCGGACCGAGGGCCTGGGCAGTGCGTTTGAGTTGGGCATAAGATGTGAACAGCGCCAGCAATTTGCCGCCGGTGGAGGTGGCCAGTTTCAAGAGCGACTGTTCGACAGCGCGCTGGTAAGCGCTGGCGTCGGCCGGTTCGGGAATATCGTTCGCCAGGAAGAGCAGCGCGGCATTTTCATAATCGAACGGCGAGCCCACCACCAACTCGTCGGCTTCATCGGCGTTCAAACGGCTGCGCAGGTACTCGAATTCGCTGTTGGTGGTCAATGTGGCCGAGGTGAGAATGACGCTGGATTTTTCGTGCCAGAGATATTTTTCCATCAAGGGGCCAACATGCAGCGGTGCGACCTGCAAAATGATGCGGCTGTTGTTTGGCGGCACTTCGATCCAGTAAATCGAACCGGCATCCGGAGCGGCAATCATCCCGCTCAGGTAACCATTGGCTTCACCCAAACGGCGGGTGAGCGTACCCAAAACGCCGATATTATCTTCAAGCTCCTCGGTGTGGATATCCAATTCGGCGAAGGATTGGATCACCTGGTTGAGCAGTGCAAGCAGCAGTTTGAAGGTCTCTCCAGCCGTATCCCAGCCCATTTCGACTTCGCTCCAGGCTGGCAGCGTGCGGGTGGAGGATTGCACGCGCACCTGTTGTCCGTAATTGCTGACCGGTTGCCCGTCGCGCATGGATTCGAGAAACAGATCAATGGCGTGGAAAAGCTGCCCAAGGTCGTGCTCCAGGCGGAAAGCCAGGTCGGTCAGGCGCTGCACGGCCTGGTTAAGCGCGGCGAAATCTGAAGGACGCAGTAAATTGCGGGTCAGCATGAGCAGGCGGCCAAGCGACCCCGAAGCGCTGCCGCCCATTTCGCGCAGCAAGCGGGTCAGGTCGCCCTGGCTGACGCGGAAGCTGAGCGCGCTGGTGGTGGCCGATTCTAGATGGTGGCCTTCGTCGACAATCAGGTAATCATAATCAGGCAAAACCCGGCTGCCAGTCACCACATCCGAAAGCAGCAAGGCGTGGTTGACGACCAGCAGGTGAGCGCTTTGTGCAGCCTGGCGGGCCATATAAAATGGACAGGCGCCGCCATTGCGGCTCATGCAGACCTCAGCCTTGCAGCCTTCGTCCTCGGCGGAAAGACGCGACCAGATGTCGCGTTCCACCGGGCCGTTGAGATTGATATCGTTGCGGTCACCCTGGCCGCCCTCGTTCAGCCAGACCAGCACCTTGGCCAGGACCCGCATTTCTTCGGCGCTTTCCGGTCCGCGCTGGCGCAACCCCTCCAGGCGGCGCGGGCAAAGGTAATTGGAGCGGCCCTTGAGCACTGCCGCACGCAGGTCAAGTTTGAGCGCGGCGCACAGGTCGGGAATATCTTTTTTGATCAGTTGATCCTGCAGGGTGATGGTATTGGTGGAGATCACGACGCGGGTATTGTTCTGGTAGGCCCACATGGCGGCTGGGACGAGGTAGGCGAAGGATTTACCAGTGCCTGTACCCGCTTCAACCATTAAGTGATAGCCCTCCGAAAGTGCCTGCGCGACGGCGCGGGTCATTTCCACCTGTTGCGGACGGTATTCAAAGGATTTGAAATAGTGGGCAAATACGCCGCCGTGTTCCAGCACAGCAGCGGCTTCGTCCGGATCGACCGGGGTGGGAGCAGCCGCTGGATTGAGCGGCGGACCGAGCAGTTCATCGCCTTCATGAAAAAGCGCGCCATAATCGGTTGAAACGGCACGGCGGGCGGGAATGGGCTGGCGCACACGCGCGCGCAGCACTTGCTGAAACAGCCAGCCAGCTCCCCAATTGAGGGGTTCAGATAGGCGCACGAATTCTGCCAACAATTCAATTGGCATCTCCAGCGTTTTATCATACAGGCGGGTAAAAACAGCATGTGCCAGGCGTGAGTCATCCAATGCGCGGTGCGAATTGGGGATGAGAATGCCCATCAGCTGGCCAAGCGTGCCCAGGTTGTAGCGGCTGGAAGTGGGGAGTAAAACAGAAGCCAGTTCGTAAGTATCGATGACTTCGTTGAGCTTGAGAATGTCGTAGCGCTGCAAGAAGGATAGGTCAAAACCGACATTGTGACCCACCACAGGCGCAGTGCCGACAAAATCGGCCAGCTCGTTGAGAATGGCGCGCATGGGCGGGGCGTTGCGCACCATTTCGTTGCTGATGTTGGTCAATTGCGTGATCATGGGCGGGATTGGCCGCCCGGGATTGATCAGTGAAGACCATTCAGCCTCCACCCGGTGACCGTTAAAGCGAACGGCGGCAACTTCAATGATTGCGTCAGACTGGGAATCCAGGCCGGTGGTTTCAATATCGATGGCGACGAGAGAAGGCATGCGGAAGATTATACCATCCGCATTGGGCGGGGCAAAAAATGACCGCCCCCTTTCGGAGGCGGTCGGGATGGAGCGGCAGGTTCTCCCCTGGTGGGGCCTGGAGGCGAAAGAGCCAGGTCCCTAAGAACCCACCACTTCGATCATGATTTCTTTGTCGGTTTCGCTTTGTGAGTAGGTTTGAACCTGGGGGTGGGGATGGGCTCCAATTCCTTTTTGATGTTTCCCCAGCCCATGCCTGCTTCGCGCATGGCAAAGACTTCTGCCACAGTCTTATCCGAAGCTCGTGCCAGCGTATACGCCAGGTCGATCTCGCCAAAGCCGTAGTGTTTGCAGAACCAACCCATGATTTCTTCATACGGAACACCGTAAAGCTGAGCAAGCTTCATGCCGGTTGGCTGCGGGTCAGCACCGACGCACGCGGTTTCATCCGTCGGGGTAACCTCGATGGTGCCGGTGACGGTGGGTGTAACGGTGGCGGTGGCGGTTGCGGTCGCGGTAACAGTCACGGTACCGGTTATGGTTGGGGTGACGGTGACAGTTTTAGTCGGTTGTACTTCGTCTTCTTCGAGGAGTTCTATTTCCTCCGCAACCCAATCGCCGTTATTAGAGATGTAGAAGCGAACTTCAACAACATCGCCCACTTCAAGACCAGCCTGGATCGTCGTTTCAGGCATGATCACAACCGTCTGTCCGCTGATCACCCAGACCGAGTCGGAGATGGTCTCGACAGTGCCGGTGAAGGTCAGGCGCGGTTTCTGGTTGCCATTGACATAGGAAATGCTGTCCGCGGTGCGGACGCCATCGATGTTACGGCCTTTGACGACCACGAAGCTGCCCAATTCAACACCGGCTGCAATGACGGTCTGCGGAGTAACCTTGAAGGTGACGCCAGAGACAGCCCATTCAGTTTCACCAACCGCGGTCACGTTGCCAACCAGGCGGAATTCGAAGGCCGGATCGGAAATGGTCAAATCTTCGGCCGAGGTGGAGGCCTGGCCGGCGGTCAGCAGAACGACATTCTGGTCGTTGGAGACCAGAACCATGCCTTTATCCACTTCGAAGCGGCTTGTGCCGTCGAAGACGCTGACTTCGAAGGAAGTGCCGCGCACGCTGGCATCGCCGGTGTTGGTGTGGACCTGGAAGGTGCTATCCTTGCCGCGCAGTGGAACCACGCTGTGGTTGGTGGTGCCGGCTGTTTGGTCGAAGACCACCTGAATGGCGTTGCCGGCTGTACCGTTCACCACGGAAAGGGTGAGATCGGCATCCGGGCTAATAACTGTGCGACTGCCTTCATAGAAGACCAGGGTTGCGGAGGAATCCGGCCCGGTGCGCAGACGGTCATCTGAGTAAACCAGGTCACCTTCTGCCAGCGGAACCCATTTTGAGCCGCTCAGGATTTCAACCTGTCCGCTCAGATTCATGGCAGTGGCCGCCTGGACGTTCTTTGGCGAGCCGAGCAGTAGAACTACGGCTAACGCGACAATTGCCACGGCGATGGCGCCAATCGCCCAACGGCCGGCAGGCGCAGCAAAGATGCGCTGATACCAGGGCATTTTCACTGGTTTGGCAGCTCTGGCGACCGGGATGGTCGTCTGGCGGGCGGCGGAAAGAATACGCTCTTTTTGCCCCAGCGCATCGGCCATTTGTGGGTGCGGCAAAGCCCGGACAACAGATGCCAGGCGAATCAATTCCACTAATTCCTTTGAATCCTCAGGCAGTTCGTGGAGTACGTCTTCGAGCGGTTTTCCGCTCTCGATGGCTTCAAAGGATTGCTGCAAGAGTTCATCGGGGTCACGCATAAGAAACCTCCCAGGTGGCTAGCAGATCGCGCAGCGCCAGCAGCCCGCGCCTTTGTAATGCTTTGACGGCATCCTGGCTGCGGTTGATGGTGAGGGCGGCTTCTGCGATCGGCATACCGAGCACAAATCTCAAAATGATGACATCCCGTTGATCTGCACTCAATTTGTCCAACGCGCGGCGAAGGTTTTCTCCAGTCAGCGATTTTTCCACTGTTTTATGGATTTCTTCTGATTCCACGGGTTGGTTCTCCTCTATCTCAATCGATACATCATGGCGGTCAGAGCGGTACTGATCAATGGCGAGGTTTCGGGCGATTTGGAATAACCAGGCTTCAACCGGCTTCCCCTGAGGTTGATAGTTTGGCAATCCCCGTAGCATGCGCAAGAAAACTTCAGCGGTAAGGTCTTCAGCGGTCTGGGGGTCGCCCACCCGGTAGAAGAGGTACCAGTAGATATCCTGGTGACATAGCTCATAAAGTTCCCCTGCAGCTGCGGTGTCTCCGTTTTTTGCGCGGAGGGTGAGTTCCGCCAGGTCCATTTCAAGCATGTTTGATTGGATTCGCGGTCCTTTCCACCGCTGATATGAGTAATAACGAATGGGCCTACAAAAGGAGTCGCGTAAATGCGGGTTCCATGCAACCGACGTTTTTTCCGGCCACCGACTTTGTGGTGTAAGAGGCAATGGAATCCGCACTTCAGGTGTACCAAAACCGGTACGAAAAGAATGCATTATCCATCGCTTACCCTGAATTTGAGTATACCCGACCCAATTCCCCCATGACTGCCATTTTTATTCAACCGCCAAAAGCGATCGTTGGTATGTTGAAAAAGCATTGTAATTATTTTTGGCTTTTCTTTTGAGAGTCGTGGAAATTCATTGTTTTGACATGCTGTACCCGCAGTGGTTTTGCCACTAATTCACTCCCAACAGCATCTACCCATTTACCCAGCCTGGAAATTGGGCAACTTTTGTGGTTAAGAATTCTTTCCATTTCTTGCTTTCACGACTTCACAAAAAAAAGGATTGTCCATACAATAAAATATATGAGTTTCTATACAATCTGCCTAACCAATTTTGGTCCGGGAAGCTTCGCTTTGCCACCGTTGGCTTGTTACCTGCATCGGACCTACGCATGACCGGAATTTTGCCCCAGATTACCCGGAAAATGGTTTTTTCCATCCTGATATTGGCCGCTGCACTCCTTGTGCTGCTGGTCGAATTTATACCGACCCATATGTTACCGGTCGGGGGTGATTTTCGGAACAACCTGTGGGGGCCGGCCAATTTATTGGTCCATCACATGAGCCCATATGGCATTAAGTTCCTTTTTGCTTCCGTAAACGCCGTCTGGATGCCAGTAATCATCGGGTTGTTTTTTCCAATCGGCTATATTCCCCTGCAACCAGCATCCAACCTTTTTTCACTACTGAATTTAAGCGTGCTTTTTGGGATGGCTTTTCTGCTTACACGGACTGCCGTAAAACCCTTGATGAGATGGCTAGCAGCCATTTTTATCCTGGTCATCTTTCCGGCGACGGTCTCTCAATTTGTCATGGGTCAGGTGTCACTGCTGATTTGCCTGGGTTATTTACTGCTGATTGTCTATTTCGACAGGCTAAAACCAGTGCTAATCGGGGCATTGCTGGCATTTTCTTTGACAAAACCGCAACTGGCTTTTCTTTTCCTGCCAGCTTACCTGGTGCTTTACTACCGCGAATTTGGATTCCGCAAATTGATGTGGGTTATCGGTGCAACAATCGCTTGGATCCTTGTGTTTTGCCTGCCGCTTTTCCTTTTTTATCCCGGTTGGATTCCGGATTTTCTTGCCAACCTGATGGAGAACAGCCGGTGGCAATATCCGACACTGTATGCGTTAATGTTGAATAGCACAGCTTTCCGCGCGAATGCAGTGCCCCTGGGCGGATTATATTTGTTGCTTGGGATTTGCCTGGCCGTTTTTCTTACCATGCGCCGAAACCGGACAGAAGCACTGTTATGGAGCCTGGCAATGACGCCGTTATTCTCGCCGATTGTCTGGTCTTGGGACTTTGTTTTATTGTTGCCATTGTTTGTTTATTTGATGGGCGAGCTGAAAACGAAACGAAATGCATGGCTGCTTTACGGCGGTTACGCGGTTTGCATTTTGCTCTTCGTTTGGCTGCGCTCCGGCGTAAACAGCGATCACCTTTCCTTTTGGGTGCCGCCATTGATGATTACAGTGATGGCGGCAAGTATCGCTTTAAGAAGAAAATCCGCAGTTACAGTGTGAGACTTCGAAAACAACAAATAATTTTTAGGATCTGAATTGGAGCGGGCAGATCTGCGCCTGGTTTTTGTGCTTCCCACAAGTCATTTTCAGCATAGGAGGGGGTGGCAACGGATGGGAAGTTGGATTCGTTGTATTTCCCGTTTTTGATTCTTATTACCCTGGATAATTCGTTCAAACCGGACGCTTAGTGGGTCGAATACTCTACCTTTGGCGGGGGGAGATGTGCCGAGGTTGTGGGTATAGTTTGTTTGTGCAAGTTTTTGCAAATCATGGCAGGTGGTCAAATGAATCCTGAAATGGTGATATCGGTGCGGAATTTCCGCAAAACCTACGACAGCTTAGTTGCAGTGGATGATTTGAATTTTGATGTAAAGCGCGGTGAAATATTCGGTCTGCTGGGGCCGAACGGTGCCGGCAAGACCAGCACATTGGAAAGCCTTGAAGGGTTGCGGAAACCGGACGGCGGTTCATTGAACATATTGGGGGTCGACCCGGCCAGGCAGTCAGAGCGTCTGCGCAACCTGATCGGCGTGCAGTTGCAATCTTCCGGGCTGCCGGCGATGATGACGGTGGAAGAGGCCATGCAGTTTTTCTGCGCCTATCACGGAGTGTCGCCACGCTTTGACCTGATCGAACGATTAGGGCTGATCGACAAGCGCCGCGACCAGTTCAACCTGCTTTCCGCTGGACAGCAGCGCCGCCTTGCATTGGCATTGGCCATTGCCCACCGCCCGCAGGTGATCTTCCTGGATGAACCCACCGCCGGGTTGGATGTACCTTCACGCATCGAACTGCATACGCTGATGGCAGAAATCCGCAGCGACGGCACAACCATCGTGCTGGCGACTCACGATATGGCCGAAGCCGAAAAAATGGCTGACCGCGTGGCGATTCTGTTGCGCGGCCGCATCGCCGCCGAAGGCACGCCAGCGCAATTAACCGCGGCCGGCGGCGGTTTGACGAAGATCTCTGTTCTGAGTGAAGCAAACCGCCTGCATGCTGATGGAATTGCATTCCCGGCGGTGGCCCAATGGCTTGTTAAGGATGAATATGCCGTGTTTTTCAGTTCCAATCCTGGCCAGACGGTATCAGCCATACTGGCTTATCTGGAGGCCAACACGGATCCGCTGGTGGATTTGCGCGTGGAGCGCCCCTCGCTGGAGGAACGGTTCCTCGAAATAACCCAGGCGCAGCGGTGACGCTGGATGGGATGCTCTGGAGGCAATTATGACGGCATTTTTCCATCATCTGGCATACGATTTTCGCACCGGCCTGCGCGACAAGACCCAAATGTTGATGTTTTACCTGTTCCCGCTGTTTTTCTACGCCATGATGGGCTTGTTGATGGGCAAGGTGAACCCCGGCTTTCTCACCACCATGATCCCGGCGATGATTGTGTTTGCCGGTATGAGTTCCACGCTGCTGGCGCTGCCCGGTCCGGTGGTTTCGGCGCGCGAAAACGGCGTCTACCGCAGCTTCCGCATCAACGGCGTGCCGGCGCTCAACATCGTTTTGATCCCAATGTTGGGCACCATGCTGCACATGACCGTTACCGCCGCGATCATCGCGCTGACCGCAGGACCGCTGTTCGGCGCGGCCCTACCGCTGGCCGGACGCGAGCTGGCCGGGGTGGGAGTCTATCTGGCGACTGCCTTCTGCCTGGCCTCACTGGGCATGCTGATCGGGGTGATCTCGTCTAGCTCACGGGCCACGGTGCTTTATGGGCAGGTGCTCTATTTACCCTCGATCATGCTGAGCGGCATGATGATCCCGCTGGACATGCTGCCCGAGGGACTGATCCCGGTTTCGTTGCTCTTCCCGGCCACGAATAGCATGGAGGCTTTTCGCGGGGCGGCGATGGGCCTGCCGACGATGATCGATCCGCTGGTGGCGGTGCTGGCGCTGCTGGCCAGCGGGCTGATTGCGCTGGGGTTGTCGGTGTACCTGTTCGATTGGGACAGCCGCCCGACCGGAAAAGCGCGACCCAAGTACCTGGCGGCGCTGGCATTGTTGCCGTTTGTGGTGGCAATGGTGATCTATTTGGTTTAGAACGAATAAGTGGTATATTAAATCGGGAAGCCGCTGATTCATCAGCGGCTTCTGCGTGCCGGGGCGGCCGGATGTGCGCGGAGTTTTTACGCGTACCTCGATGGTAGACCGCCGACTGTAAACAAAAAACCGCTTTTTCAAGCGGTTTTTATCTGGTCGGGGCGGGCGGATTTGGACCGCCGACCTCACGGTCCCGAACCGTGCGCTCTAGCCGGACTGAGCCACGCCCCGAACGACTGAAATTATACCGTGTTTGCTGGTTTTGGCAAGGCTCTACCTCGAACGCCCGCCCGCGCGAAATGTGACGAAATTCCCCCTCGGGTTGTGCCTTTCGGCGAGTATAATCAGTGGTAGCAGCGACCATGACCAGCCTGCTCCTTTTTCAATCAACCGCCGCTAAAGCAACCTTTCCACACGCCGCGATCATGGGACCCGCTTTTTAATTGATAAACCTGGAGGAGTCAGAACATATGAGTGACAATAAGAAAGTGCGCGTCGCCATTATTGGCGTGGGAAATTGCGCATCGTCCCTGGTGCAGGGGGTCCACTTTTACCGCAACGCCAGCGACACCGACCGCATCCCCGGCCTGATGCATGTCAACCTGGGCGGCTATCACATCAGCGATATTGAATTCAGCGCCGCGATCGATGTCGTGGATACCAAGGTGGGGCTCGACCTGTCCGAGGCCATCTACGCTTATCCGAATAATACTTTTAAGTTTTTCGATGTGCCCAAGCTGAATGTGCCGGTGGTGCGCGGCATGACCCACGACGGTCTGGGAAAATATTTATCCCAGATCCTCAAGAAAGCGCCAGGCCCGACCGCCGATATTGTCAAGATTCTCAAAGATACCGGTACCGACGTAGTCATCAACTATCTGCCGGTGGGGTCTGAAATGGCCACCAAGTGGTACGTCGAGCAGATTCTGGAAGCCGGCTGCGGCATGGTCAATGCCATTCCAGTTTTCATCGCCAGTTCGCAGTATTGGGGCCAGCGCTTCAAGGATGCCAACCTGCCCATCATCGGCGACGACATCAAGAGCCAGCTCGGTGCCACCATTTTGCACCGCGTGCTGACCAGCCTGTTTGTCGACCGCGGCGTGCGACTTGATCACACCTATCAGCTCAATTTCGGCGGCAACACCGATTTTATGAACATGCTCGAACGCGAACGGCTGGAATCCAAGAAGATTTCCAAGACCGGTGCCGTCACCAGCATGCTGCCTTATAAATTGCCCGAGGGCGACATTCACGTCGGGCCGAGCGACTATGTACCCTGGCTGACCGACCGCAAATGGTGCTACGTGCGCATGGAAGGCACCACCTTTGGTGAAGTTCCGTTGAATCTGGAAGCCAAGCTGGAAGTGTGGGATTCGCCCAATTCCGCCGGCGTCGTCATCGATGCCGTGCGCTGCGTCAAACTTGGGTTGGATCGCGGCATTGGCGGGCCGTTGATTGCCCCGGCTTCATATTTTATGAAAACGCCACCCAAGCAGTTCAAAGATGAAATTTGCCGGGAAATGACCGAGGCTTACATCCGCGGGGATAATGCTTAAGTTGAAATTCAGCCTCGTCGTTACTGGTAGCGAAAAGCAACCATAATGCGAGTCGCGACGATGCATCACAGGCAGTTGGGATTGCTGGCTCTAACAGGGCTGGCGCTGATTCTGGCTGCCTGTTCCAGTCCTGCGGCGGTGGTTATCTTACCCGAAGCCAGCGCCACCCTGGTATTACCAACTGCCACAGGTACTGCCAGCCTGACGCCTTTCACCCCGGAAACGCCGACCGCTCCGCCCGCTCCGCCGACAGCCACCCCCAGCCCGACGCCTACACCTGCGCCGCTGGCGACTTTCCGCGCGCCTTCATTAATCCGCGGCATCGCGCCGGTAACCTACCTGCCGGCTACCTGCCTGGCGTTGCAATACCGCTGGGACCCGCAGCGCGCTGAAATTGGCACCATGGTGGTGCCAATCATGTTTCACTCGGTGGTCAAAGACGGCCGTGCGTTGACGGACAATATGAGCATTCATGAAGCCGACCTCAAAATCTTCATGGAAGAAGCGAAACGGCTGGGCTTTGAGACCATCACCAGCGCGCAATTGCTTGATTTTTTGCAAACAAACGCACGCATTCCGGTCCGTTCGTTATTGTTGATTGTTGACGACCGCCGTCAGGGCGTGGTTTGGAATAATTTCATGCCCTACCTGCAGGCCTACCATTGGACGGTTACGCTGGCCTATATTACCGGGCCGGTCGTTTCGGACTCGGAATGGGCCGAGCTCAAACGCCTGAATGAAACCGGTTTCGTGGATGTACAGGCCCATGGTTATTTGCATAATGGCGAATCGTATATCACCGAGTTCACCAAACCAGAAATTGTGACCCAGGAACTGGTCAAGCCGATCGGACAGATCCGGAAATACCTGGGCCAGACGCCAATCGCTTTCATCTGGCCAGGCGGCAATTACACGGTGCAATCGGTGAAGGAAGCGCGCGCCACAGGCTATCAACTTGGTTTTACCGTGCGGGCGCGCGGTCCAATCCTGTTCAACTGGATCCCGCAGGGGGATGAAGAGCAGCTAGTGGGAGATCCATTGTTGACGCTGCCGCGCTTTTGGAGCACCAATGCCTATAACGCGCTGTATGACGCGATCCGCGTTTCGGATGAGGTGCGTCAAAACGCTGAGGCGCAAAAGCCGGTTGAGCTAGCCTGGTATAAAGCCAATTGCATCGCTTACCCGGCGATTCACTGAGAAGGTGAGCGATGGACGGCTGCATTTTTTGCCGGATTGCTGAAGGATCCATTCCCACAGCGTTGTTATACCAGGATGAATGGGTGACCGCCTTTGAGGATTTTCATCCGATTGCACCAGTGCATTTTCTGGTGGTCCCCAACCGCCATATTGCATCGGTTAATGAAGTCGAGACAGGGGATGAAGGCCTGCTGGGGCGCCTGGTGACGGTGGCAAAGCGGCTTGCTAGGCAAAAAGGCGTGCAGGAGAGCGGTTACCGGCTGGTGATCAATACCGGGCCGGACTCGGGTCAGTCGGTGTATCACCTGCATTTACATGTGATCGGCGGGCGGAAAATGCCGTTCCGCTTTGAGGACGCATCCGGAATCCGCTGAACGGGCAAGAAACTTGCAATATAGAAGGGATCGACGCCGATCCAGCATTACACTCATCAGGAATTTTCAATGAAACGAATTTTGGGGTTGGTCTTGGTTCTAGCGTTGGCGGGGCTGTTGGCGGGCTGTGTGCGGCCTGGTCCAACCAGCGAACCATGGATGCTTCCGCCGGTGCAATCCGGGCTGACAGAACAACCGACGCCATTCCAACCCGTGCTGACTTTTCTGCCGCCCACGCGCGAACCGGGCGTCCCCGAACAAAGCCCGACCCCCGATCCGCCGCGGGTATTGCCCACGCTGCGGCCAAATGATGAAACCTACATCGTGCAACCCTTGGATACGCTCGGCACGATTGCCCAACGCTATGGTGTGGATATAAACACACTGATCGAGGCCAATCAGATCGCAAATGCCAACCTGCTGGAGGTGGGGCAAAGCCTGATTATTCCAGCACCGGATCCGCAGTCGGTGGGCTCTGACTTCAAGATTCTGCCGGATTCGGAACTGGTTTACGGCCCGGCCAGCGTCTTATTCGATATCGATGTATTTATCCAGACGCAGGGCGGTTACCTGGCAAAATATGAAGAAAAGGTGGATGACCAACTTACCGGCAGCGCAGCGATCGTGGCGCGCATCTCGTATGAATACTCGGTCAATCCGCGTTTGCTGCTGGCTGCGCTGGAATACCAGAGCGGCTGGGTGACCAACCCCAATATCGATCCGAATCAGGACGATTTCCCGATGGGCTACCCCGATGGCAACCGGCCAGGCCTTTACCGCCAGCTGGCCTGGGCGGCGAATAATTTGAATCATGGCTATTACTCCTGGCGCGTCAACAGCATGCCCAGTGTGGTTTTGCCGGATGGCAGTGTGGTACCGCTTTCTGCCAACATCAATGCCGGGACGGCTGGCGTGCAATACTTCATGAGCAGACTTTATAACCGCGGCGGCTGGGATCAAGCGGTGGGCGAGAACGGCCTGTATGCCACCTATAAGAAATTCTTTGGCTTTCCGTATGATCTGGCGGTTGAACCTTTGATTCCGCCAGGATTGGTCCAGCCAGACATGCAGCTGCCATTGGAACCGGGCGAATCATGGTCCTTCACCGGTGGCCCGCATGCTGGTTGGGGCGATGGTTCAGGTTGGGCAGCCATCGATTTTGCTCCGCCGGGCGAAGGTTTGGGCTGCGTTCAGAGCAATGCCTGGGTTACGGCAGTTGCTGATGGGTTAATCATTCGTTCGGGCAACGGTTCAGTAGTCCTTGACCTGGACGGCGATGGGCTGGAACAAACAGGATGGACTGTGCTTTATTTGCACATTGAAACACGCGACCGCGTGCCCGCCGGAACACAGGTAAAAGCTGGCGACCGGATTGGGCATCCTTCCTGTGAGGGCGGAGTTTCCAACGGCACCCACGTACACATGGCCAGACGGTATAATGGGGAGTGGATACCAGCCGACGGCGCGCTGCCCTATAATTTGGAAGGCTGGATTTCTCAGGGAACCGGCGTCGAATACAATGGCACATTAACGAAGGATGGACAGGTGGTGGAAGCCTGGGATCGAAGGGTGGATGAAAACCAGATCTCGCGCTAGGCGGATGGCAATTGCCGCCGCGCTGGTGATGTGGAGCCTTTCCATTCTGGCTTGCTCGCGGCAGTATGCCAGCACACTGGATCTCACTGCTACCGTAGCTGCAGCCCGGGGCAATATCGGCGGATATACCGACCCCACCATCCTTCCGCCGACCGATGGCGTGATTGAGAAAACGGTTGTCTCAACCAAAAAGGCCACACCGACTCAACCCTCCCCAACCCCGACTGTTACCCCCACACCTGCACCGCCGATTTTATACACCAGTCAATCAGCGGACACGCTGCCAGCTTTGGCAGCCCGTTTTGGCGTGATGTCTTCGGAAATTACCTCAGACCATGAGTTGCCAGCCTGGGAAATGATCCGCCCGGGTCAATTGCTGATCATTCCAAACCGGGTGGGCGAGACCGGCCCCAGCGAAAACATCATTCCCGACAGTGAGGTTGTTTATTCGCCCTCCGCGCTTGATTTTGATATTGATGGCTTTGTCGAACAGGCAGGCGGCTATATGAGCACCTACCGCCAGTACCTGGACGACGGCTGGTACACCGGAGCGCAAGTAATCCAACGCGTGGCAACGGAAACGTCGATCAACCCGCGCCTGCTGCTGGCACTTGTCGAATACCAGGCTGGTTGGGTATACGGGCAGCCAGGCAGCCTGGCATTAACCGATTATCCATTGGGTTATGTAAGTCTGGACCGCCAGGGGTTATATAAACAACTTACCTGGGCAATTCATAACATTTCCTATGGATATTATGCCTGGCGCGAAGGTCGTCTGCAAACGGTGCAGTTAGCAGATGGACAGACTTTACGCATGGCGCCGACACTGAATGCAGGCACGGCTGCTGTTCAAGTGTTATTTGCCGCTCTATACGATTTGCCCCGCTGGATGGGCACTTTGAATGGGCCAGGCAGCTTTTCGGAATTATACGAGCGCATGTATGGAAATCCCTGGTTGCGGGCTCAGACCGTGGAACCGCTTTTCCCGCCAGATCTGACTCAACCTGAGTTGGAGTTACCTTTTCCGGCCGGCCGTGTTTGGAGTTTTACCGGCGGACCGCATTCAGCCTGGGGATTGAATAGTTCATGGGCTGCACTGGACTTTGCGCCTTCCACCACTCAATCCGGCTGCATCGATTCGGATGAATGGGTGACCGCCTCCGCTTCAGGGGTGGTCGTGCGTTCAAAGAACGGCGTGGTGATTCTGGACCTGGATGGAGATGGGCGCGAGCAGACCGGTTGGGTGCTGCTTTACCTGCACATCGCCACCAAAAACCGTGTTCCAGTGGGAAAGATACTCACAACTGGCGATCCGATCGGTCATCCATCCTGTGAAGGCGGCGAGGCAACCGGTACCCACACACATATTGTGCGCAAGTATAATGGGGAGTGGATCCCGGCCGATGGTCCGTTGCCATTTGTTCTCAGCGGCTGGCGGGCACACGAAGGTAGTAAAGAATACGATGGAACATTGACGAAAGATAATGAGATTGTTACCGCATCTCCCTATGGCTCTTTTGAAACGCGCATCAGCCATCCGGTTGAATAGTGCAAATTTATTGTTAAGAAGGAATAAAAAGAATATCAGGGATCGAAGCAGGACGATTGCGCGAACGATCGTGTTCTTGCTTTTTGTTATAAGCGCGTGTTCGCCGATCTCGAGCCAGAACAACCTGACGAGCAACACTGCCAGCACGCCGGCAAGCACCGAACTCCCGCAACCGACCGCATTGCCTACCCGCCCGGCCTACGGCCCGGGCACATTGGTGGATTACACTGCGCAGATGGGCGATACCCTCCCGGCACTGGCAGCCCGCTTCAATACTACTGAAAAAGAAATCCGCGCGGCGAATTCCATCCTGCCTGAGCATGTAACCACCCTGCCTGGCGGACTGCCAATGAAAATCCCGATTTATTACGAGCCATTCTGGGGCAGTTCCTTCCAGGTGCTGCCTGATTCGCTGTTTGTCAATGGCCCTGCTCAGATCGGGTTCGATGTGATTTCGTATGTCGAGGAGCAGCCAGGCTGGTTAAAAAATGCCAGCGAATATGTTGGCGGGGAGCAACGCAAGGGTGGCGAGATCATAGATTATATTGCCACTACCTACAGCCTCAGTCCGCGCTTGTTGTTGGCACTGATCGAGTATCAGGCAGGCGGGCTTACCAAGGCAGAAATCCAGTCCGACGTGTCAACTTATCCACTGGGATATATTGACGGCTATCATCAGGGATTGGCGCGCCAATTGAACTGGGTGGCAAATGAATTGAATAATGGTTATTATGGCTGGCGGACGGGAAAACTGGACCATTTCGAATTGCAAAACGGGCGGCTGGAACGCGTCGACCCATGGCAAAACGCTGCTACGGCTGCACTGCAGCTCTATTTCAGCCAGGTGGCCACGGCAGAGAGGTATTCACTGGCGATTTCCGGCGAGGGGTTGCTGAAAACCTATAGCAGCCTTTTTGGCGATCCTTGGAGGAATGTTCAGGCATTGATTCCAGGAAGCCTGGAACAGCCGTACTTCCGTTTTCCTTTCCAGGTGGGGCAGACCTGGGCATACACCGGCGGTCCGCATACTGGTTGGGGTGAAGGCGAACCCCTGGCGGCGGTTGACTTTGCCCCTGGAAATGTAGCCAGCGGTTGCATCCCCACTGACGAACCAGCCACAGCAGTGGCCGATGGGGTGGTTGTACGCACCGGCGACGCACTGGTGGTGCTGGACCTGGATGGGGATGGCGATGAACGTACCGGCTGGACAATTTTCTATTTGCACCTGGCTAACGCCAGCCTGCCGCCGGTGGGGCGTAAAATAAAGGCAGGCGATCCAATTGGATTGCCGTCCTGTGAAGGCGGCAATGCCACGGGTACCCACGTGCACATCGCCCGGCGGTATAATGGCGAATGGATTCCGGCCGGTGGAGCCCTGGCCTTCAACCTGGAGGGCTGGTTGGTACAATCTGGTAGTGTGGAATATCAAGGTAAAATGATCCGCAACGGCAAAATTGTCACCGCCTGTACTTGCTCTGACGCCAACAGCCATATTTTTTCCAATCCAACGACGCCATAATTCGTTTGCAAATTCCAGCCTGATTACATCGGAGATTCATTATGCCGACACAACGACCCGAGGGGATGCGCGCCTTTACCGTAATCTGGGCTGGTCAGGTTTTTTCATTAATTGGATCGGCGATGAGCGCCTTTGCATTGACCATCTGGGCCTGGGAAACACAAGGGACAGCCACAGCGTTGGCGCTGGTCGGATTCTTCAATTTCACGCCAATGATCCTGTTCAGCCCCATTGCGGGGGCATTGGTGGATCGTTGGAACCGCAAGGTTGTGATGGCCTTGAGCGATCTGGCCACGGGTGTGACGACCGTTGTCATTTTGGTCCTGTTTTTACTTGGCAAATTGCAGTTGTGGCATCTGTTTGTGACCGGTGCTTTTGCCGGGATCTTCCAATCCTTCCAGTGGCCGGCCTATTCGGCGGCAATTTCATTGATGATGCCAAAGAAGCATTACGGCCGGGCGAGCGGGATGATTTCACTGGCGCAGTGGGGTTCAGGCATCTTTGCGCCGGTGCTGGCAGGCATGTTCATTGGCAGGATAGGATTGGGTGGAATTTTGACGATTGATCTGGTCACGCTGGCCATCGCGCTTGGCACACTTGCGGTGGTCGTGGTACCACAACCGGTGCGTGATCCTCTTGAAAAACAGACAAGTCTTTTCGAAGACGCCGGTTTTGGCTTTCGGTATATCTTCAAGCGCCCCAGCTTGTTGTGGTTGCAACTGGTATTCTTTGCCGGAAATTTAATCGCGGTCATTGCCGGTACGCTTGTCAATCCGATGGTGTTAGCCTGGACGGGTAACAACGCTGCCACGCTTGGTACCGTACAATCGGCTGGTGCAATTGGGGGCGTGGCTGGCAGCCTTTTACTAACCGCGTGGGGCGGTCCAAAAAAGCGCATTCATGGAGTGCTATTGGGCTGGATTTTGTGCGGACTGCTGGGATATGCTCTATTCGGCCTGGCAGGCGGCTTGACTTTGTGGCTGGTGGCATCATTCCTGGAGAATTTCATAGTCCCGATTCTGAACGGATCAAATCAGGTCATCTGGCAAACCAAGGTACCTCCCGCAATTCAAGGACGGGTTTTCTCAGTCCGGTTGATGATTGCGCAAATCACCGCCCCGATTTCGATGCTGGTGGTTGGCCCTTTGGCGGATAAGATTTTTGAACCAGGCATGCAAAATGGTGGTATGCTCATGGCTGTCTTCGGTGGATTCTTTGGCAACCATGCAGGGTCGGGAATGGCGCTGATGATTACGGTGTGCGGCATTCTGATGGCATTGGTTGGCACAGTTGGTTATTTACTGCGGCGGGTTAGAAATGTTGAACTCTTGATCCCTGATCACGACGCGGCTGTTGAATCCCTAAATATCACCTGAATTGAACAAAAAAGCGGAATATAAAAGGACAGGCAAAAAGGCCTGTCCTTTATTCGCATCTATGTTTTATTCAATTAATCTTAATTCGCTTCCAGCGGTTCTTTTATAGTTACTAGGTGGTCAATCACTGCTGCCCTGGAAAGCATGGCATGCACTGAGCAATATTTGGTTTCAGAGAGTTCAATGGCGCGGTCCACGGCAGCCGGGCTGATATTCCGTCCAGTCAGGTTGTACTCCACAGTAATATGCGTATAGATATGTGGGTGGTCGGCGGCCCGGTCTCCATGCACGGCCACTTCAAATCTCGTCACATCCTGCTGTTTTTTCTTGAGAATCGAAATAACATCCATCCCTGTACAGCCAGCCAGCCCGACCAGCAACAATTCCATCGGGCTAAACCCGCTACCGCCGCCTTCAGCCAGGCTGGTGTCCAGGGGAATGTTGAAACCGCTTTTAGTGCTGCCTTCGAATTGTAAATTGCTCTTCCAGATTACTTTAGCGTCGCCCATGCCAGCCTCCATGAATCAGTGTATATGGTTATTTTAACGCAAGCTCGATCTCGGCAATGAGTGCTTCTTCTGGATTTGCCCCCACCAATTCGCCTGCGCCATCATTAATGATTGTGTGCGGTACGCCGCTCACCCCGAACCGTTCCGACAACTCGGGAAATTCCATCGCTTCCACCATATCTGCCTTTATCATTGGGCTTTCCAGTGCCATGCGGTGAGCCAGAACGACCGCGCTGGGGCAATAGGGACAGGTTGGCGTCACAAATACCTGCAAATGGACCGGTTTACTCAAACCGGCCAGGAAGCTGCGCGTTTTTGGACTCAAACCGGATTCCCTTTTCGAAACCAGGATCAGATCGTGGATCAGTGAGGTAAATTCATGTCCGGATGGGATGCCAAAAAAACGGATGCCATAATCGATGAGATTATCGCCATCCCTGGCGAGCAGCGTTAATGCAGGCGTCTTGTCGATGGCATATTTTCTGGCGAGTTCATCGTTCTCATCAATATCGAGGACCTGCAATTCCAACCTGTCATTCAATGCAGTGACCTCTTCGGCCAGTTGCCGGGTTTGATCGCAATAATCGCAATAATCCTTGCTGGTAAAGAGCATAACGCTCACCGGGTATTGCAGATCCGTGAATAAATCTTTCAGTTGATTTTCGATTTCGACATTAAGTAATTTTTCCATTTTTTTCCTTCTGGTCAGCCCACGCAGGGTTCAAATACCGGATATTTTTATTCTTCTTACCAAAAACTCCAGTATGTTCTTCTGGAGTTTTGCAGTTTGGGATTTTCAGTTGGTTTCCAAAGAGACGCTCCCGTGATCTTTTATTAACCCTTTGGATGCAATTAATGATGATAAGTATCAGGGATTGAAAATATAATCATCAAGGTTCAGCCGTTGATATAGCCGCTTGCGCACATCGTTCGGCAGACAATCATCTTCCGTGCAGGTTTGTACCAAATCGATTGTCTTGCGCAGGGTATCGACGACGATGGTGCAATTTTCACAGTCACAAAGGTGTTTTTCGAGGTCGGCACAAAGCTGCGGACTGAGCGTTCCTTCGACGTACTCGGATATCGTTGAGATCAATTGACTGCATTTATGCGGATCGGATTTAATGGTCATTTTGCCTGAATCCGTTCATGGTAATAATTTGAAAGGTCTTCGCGCAGACGTAGGCGGGCGCGCAACAGGCGTGTCTTGACGGCTGCTTGAGAGATATTTAGAGTTGTGGCCGTCTCTTCAATCGAAAGCCCTTCGACATCGCGCAGTAGAAAAACTACCCTAAGGGTTTCAGGCAGCTGTTGAATCGCCTGGTTGACGTGTTGTTTGGCCTCATTTGAGAGCAGATCGGATTCGGGCAGGTGGCCCCAATCCACAATTTGCATCTCATCCCCATTTTCACCCTCATCGCCATCCTCGTTCTCCGCTGTGAGTGAAACCTGAGGTTTGCGTTTGCGGATCACAATCAGGGCTTCGTTGACGGCAATACGGTAGAGCCAGGTGGAAAGGCTGGACCGGCCTTCAAACTTTGGCAAAGCACGCAGTGCATTGAGAAAGGTATCCTGCAACACGTCTTCTGCATCCTGTGGGTTTCCAAGCATGCGCAAGGCCAGGCGGTAGATGTGTAATGAGTATTCGTCTACCAATCGGGCAAACTCGGTTCGGTCGCCGCGTTTGAGAGCATCAACAGATATGGGCAGTTTTTCAGGTTCTGTCATCTTAGATGCTCAGACCCGGAAAAAGTAACAAGAAAGCAAGAAGACGGGTCAAGAAAGCGGCCAGGTCGGCAGAATATCAAGATCCAATGGGTCGCGCTGCCCACGAAGGTAGCGGAAGTATCCGGCTGCGCCAATCATGGCAGCATTGTCTGTGCACAGGTAAAGTGCGGGAATGTTCACTGGAAATTCATTTTGAGCCAGAAATGCTTCTCGCAATGCCCGGTTGGCCGAAACGCCGCCTGCCACGAGGATTTCGCTGGCTTTAAAAGCCCTGGCTGCATGAATAGTCTTGCTCACCAGCACGTCCACCACGGCTGCCTGGAAACTGGCAGCCAAATCGGACACCGGCAGCGGATCGTGGTGTTCTTCGAACTGGCGTACCATTCGCAATACCGCGGTTTTAATGCCGCTGAAGGAGAAGTTCCACGTGCCTTCCAGGCGGGCGCGCGGGAAGGTAAACGCTTTTGGATCGCCCCCTGCTGCGGCTTTCTCGATGGAAGGTCCGCCTGGATAGGATAATCCCAGAAGACGGGCAACTTTGTCAAAAGCCTCGCCGGCAGCGTCATCCAGCGTTCCGCCCAGGTGTTTGTAGGTCACATGGTCGGTCATTAAGTTTAATTCAGTATGGCCGCCCGAAACCAGCAGGGCCATAAGGGGAAATTTGGGTTCAGGCGTGGCGGGTTCACCGGCACGGTAAACCCAGGCGGAATAAATGTGCCCCTCCAGGTGGTTTACGCCAATGATGGGCATGTTTCGGCCCAACACCAGCCCTTTGGCAGCGTTCATCCCTACCACCAATGAACCGGCCAGTCCTGGTCCGCGGGTGACAGCAACGGCATCCAGGTCCGAAAGTCCCAGGTGAGCTTGCTGAAGCGCCTGATCGATAACAGCGTAAATGGTCTTGATATGTTGGCGCGAAGCCACCTCAGGAAAGACGCCGCCGTACTTAATGTGAAGATCGATCTGGGTGGCGACCACATTGGAAAGAAGTACGCGGCCATTTTCAATAACCGCTGCGGCTGTTTCATCGCACGAGCTTTCGATGGCGAGGATGCGTGCCTGGGAGGAATCTGGACCGTTAACCTGGGTCATACATAACCTTTCTTATTGCCGTACAGGGAGAACCAGTTCCTTGGGGAACTCAGCCAGGATTTCAAAGGTTCCATCTGGACGGGCATAGTAGGTATCTTCAATCCGCACGCCCATGCCGCGGCTGGGATAGTAAAGGCCAGGTTCAGAAGTAAAAATAGATCCCGGAACCAATAAATCCGTTGAGCCGTATCCGCTGAATGGTTTTTCATGCACGCGCAAGCCAACGCCGTGGCTGAGTGAATGGACATAGCCTTCTTCAACATCAGGCTGGTTTTTGACCGTCGCGTGCCCCATTGCTTCGAAAAGTTCGCAAGTACGAGTCTGATATTCGGTTAAAAGGTGCCCAATTGTAAATTCATCTCTGAGCGTGTTGTACACCGACAGCACCTGGTCGAAGAGTTTTTGGGCGTCATCGGGGGCGTAACCCAGACACCAGGTGCGCGTGAAATCGTAGAAATAACCGCCGCCGGCTTCGCAGGGATAAATATCGAAGACAATTGTTTGACCAAGACGCAACCAATCGGTGGGGGTGCCGGTTGAATGGGGTATGCCAGCATCGCGGCCGATGGCAAAAATGCAGCCTTCCGGATTCTCAGCCCCGCCTTCAGCCAGCCAGAGGTCGATGCGCGATTTTACGTCCGCGATGGTTACCGGTTGGCCGTCGCTGCCGACTAAAACTCCGTCCTTTGCGCGCTGCGAGGTAAGAAAATCGGCCACGCGCCCGACCACATCCGTTGTCACTTTACCCATGTGACGGATGCGTTCAACTTCAACCTCGTCCTTGGTCTGCATGGCCTGCATCATGATCGGATCTTGAGCATAGCCAACAAAGGCAATGCCGGGCACCATCTGCTCCACCGCTTTCATGACCATGAAGGGAAAACCGATATCCTGGACACCGTATAGTGCTACGCGTCCGGAACTGATGCCCAGATCGCTGAACATGCGTCGGTAGCGGATCGCAGCTGCCTGAATACGGTCGCCTTTGGCTTCCCTGAGTAATTCCATCAATGGATAATCATTATAAGAACGCGTCACCAGACCCGTTCTGGCGGCTTCTTCACGTTCCATCGGGTTGCAAAACAAAACAGCCGGTTCTCCGCGTTTCTTGATCAGATCAGCTGCCGAGACGTGCACGATGCCGGTCTGATAAACCATGGCGGGGTTATGCGAGGCTGCACCCGTAACGAGCAGAACATCGATATTGTTGGCCTGCATCAAAGCATCCAGTTCGTTTTTCATGGAAGAAGCCCTTTCCAAGTGAGGTAGTAATGAACCGATTTTCGATTTTAGTGTAATCCAAGTGCTCGGCAATCCGCAAGGGCATTTCAGGCCATTATTTCTGGATGATGGTGCGCAACGCATTTAGAAGGTCATTCTCCTGCTCAGGAAGGACGGTGCGCGGATCGAGCAGTACCAGGTCATTTCCTACGTAAGCAATCACGGGCGGGTCAGCCTGGCGCAAACGGGAAAGGAAATGATTGGGGTGACGGACTTTTAATGCCAATAATGAGGTAGGCATGCTTTCTTCCGGCAGGCTGCCGCCGCCAATGGTGGAAAAGCCTGCAATTACCTCGCCCTGTCCCAGTTGGCTCGCCCACCTGGTCGCCCGTGCTTCCAGTTGTGGTTGTGTTTGCGCCATGAAGCGCCAGATGGGAATTTGCTGTTCAGCCTCGCCCTTGAGATAATGTTGCAGAGTGGCAGTAAGGGCAGCCAGACAAAGTTTGTCGGCACGGACGGCACGCGACAGAGGATGTTTTTTGATTTTGGCAATCAATTCGGCTTTGCCAACCAGGATGCCAGCCTGGGGACCGCCGAGCAATTTGTCACCCGAGAAACAAACCAGGTCGGCGCCAGCAACCAGCGATTCCTGGACAGTCGGTTCATGCGCCAGGCCGTAGCGGGCCGTATCCAGCAAAGCACCCGAGCCGAGGTCGTCCATGAATAGTAGTCCCTGCCGGTGCGCGAGTTTGCCGATCTCAGCCAGCGCGGGTTCTGAGGTAAAGCCGATAATGCGGAAATTGGAGGTATGCGCATGCAAAATGAAGGCGGCGGGCGTTTCAAGGGCTGTTTCGTAATCACTCAAGTGAACCCGGTTGGTGGTACCGACTTCGACAAGCTGTGCGCCGGATTGCGCCATTACATCCGGTATGCGAAAACCGCCGCCAATTTCAACCAGTTGAGTACGCGAAATGATTACGCGTTTCCGTTTTGCGAGCGCGGTCAAAGCAAGCAAAACCGCCGCGGCATTGTTATTCACCACCAGAGCCGCGTCTGCGCCGGTCAGGCGTTTGAGTAATGCTTCAGCGTGGATATTGCGAGAGCCGCGCGAACCATGCGCGAGATCATATTCCAAAGTGCTATAAGTTGAGGCGGTTTGTTGAATAGCATCCAGAGAGGCACGGCTGAGCGGCGCCCGTCCCAGGTTGGTGTGCAGTACCACGCCACTGGCATTTATCACCGGACGCAAGCTCGGTGTTAACCAGGTCTCGAGCAGATGGCGCGCGTTCTCTAACAGGATTTCATTGGATGGCAGAGGCTGTCCAGTCTGGATGCCCGCGCGCGCAAGAGCCAGTGCTTCACGCAGCGCATCAACCACCAGCGGGCGGCCAAACCGGTCAATCCAGGTTGGAATGAGCTCGGATTGAAGAAGTTGATCAACAGACGGTAGAGCGCGGAAATCACTCATCACCATCTGCTTGTGGCTTGAACCGGCTGCGCTCGTTGAGTCGCAGCAAGACCTCGATCAAAATCAGTCCGACTGCCATAAAAACAGCCAAAATGGGGGTGAGCAGTCGGCCAAGTTGAAACCAGGCAAGCAAGTCTCCCAGAACGCCCAGCCAGAGAGCCTGCCGGACAATGACGTTCGGTCCTGCTTGCGGGGAGCTTGGAAATCTCAAATTTAAGAAGTAAGTCGCTGGTAATGCTAATCCAGCCAGACCCAGGGTGAGCAAGACAAAGAAAAGCCAACGGTAGCCCAAAAAAGGCAAACTGAGGCTGACCAACAGAAACAATCCTCCCCATCCGGCTGCGGCCATGCCGATACCGGTGAAGAGATAAGGAGCAAAGGATGAAGATTTGGTTGAGTCCACGGTTTATTCCCAGTGAAATTATATCGTATCCAGCTGAAACAGGCGTACCGATCTGGGTTGCAATCTTTCGGCCAGATCTGAATTTTTCTGGCAGCCAGGTCTGTCATCCTGAAATATTGGGGAAAACATCTCCAGCCAAAGAGATGCTTTTACCTGGCGCCAACATAAAGAAAAGACGGTTCAAATCCGCTTGAAATTCTGTTTGGTGACTTGAATTCATGAACAAATGTGGTAGAATTTTGACCAATCAAATGAAACAGGCAGGGCATACCCTGCCGCTCATCGAGAGAGGTGGAGGGACCGGCCCTGTGAAACCTCGGCAACCGCGCAGAAAAACGATGGTGCCAATTCCGGCAGAACCCGCTCACAGCGGGCGTTCTGGAAGATGAGGATCAGGCTAGATAGACATATGCCTCTCCATTCCAGAGAGGCATTTTCTTAATGATGGAGGTGACCTATGAGCCAGACTTACACCAACCACCGCTATCTGGATGCATTAAAAGAAAAAGTGCTGATCTTTGATGGTGCAATGGGTACCAGTTTGCAGAAGCAAAACCTGGGTCCAGCAGAATTCGGCGGCGAGCGCACCAATGGATGCAATGATTACCTGGTGATCAGCTACCCCGCAGTGGTTGAGAAGGTTCACCGTTCTTTTATGGATGTTGGCGTGGATGTCATCGAAACCTGCACTTTCCGTTCCAACCGGATCACATTGGGCGAATACGGCCTGGGCGAGCGAACATTGGAGATTAACCGCACCGCGGCCCAACTGGCCCGCCGGCTGGCGGATGAATACGCTCAAAAAACAGGCCAGCCGCGCTTTGTGGCGGGTTCAATCGGTCCATCGGGCAAGCTGATTTCAATGGATGATCCTGAGCTTTCAAATATCCGTTTCGACGAACTGGCCGATGTCTTCCGTGAACAGGCGGTTGGGCTGTTGGAAGGCGGGGTGGACCTGCTGCTGATCGAGACTTCGCAGGACATCCTCGAGGTCAAAGCGGCCATCGTTGGCATCCAACAAGCCTATAAGCAAACAGGCATTTCAGTCCCGGTGCAGGCGCAGGTGACCCTGGATACCAGCGGGCGCATGCTGCTGGGAACTGAAATTGGCGCCGTACTGGCAATTCTGGAAGGCATGCCGATTGAAGTCATCGGTTTGAACTGCTCGACCGGTCCCGAACACATGCGCGAACCGATCCGTGTGTTGGGAGAACTCTCGGCTTTGCCGGTATCCTGCATCCCGAATGCCGGACTTCCGTTAAACATCGATGGCCAGGCTGTATATCCGTTGGAACCTGAACCATTTGCGCTGACTTTGGCTGAATTTGTCCATAAGAACCATATCAATGTTGTCGGCGGCTGCTGCGGGACAACGCCGGCGCATTTGCAGCGGCTGGTACAGGAATTACGCGGTGAACCGCAGCCAGCCCGTCCGAAGATTGAGGTGCCGCAACTGGCTTCATCGGTTCAAGCGACCCCCATGCAGCAGGAACCGCGCCCATTTTTCATCGGCGAACGGCTGAATACACAGGGGAGCGCAAGATTTAAGAAGCTGATCCTGGCTGAAGATTGGGACGGCGTGGTTACGGTTGCGCAGCAGCAGGTGGATAGCGGCGCACACGGCCTCGATTTGTGTGTGGCACTGACGGAGCGCCCGGACGAAATAGACTTGATGCGCAAACTGATCAAGAAATTATCGTCGCTGATCAAGCTGCCGCTGGTGATCGACACGACTGAATTGGACGTTCTGGAAACTGCGTTGCAAACCGCACCTGGGCGTTGTCTGATTAATTCCACTCACCTTGAAGGCGGCCGCTCCAAGGCAGATAAAATTCTGGCATTGGCGCGCAAATATAATGCCGCGGTCATAGCACTGACCATCGACGAGCAGGGCATGGCCAAGACCGCTGAGCGCAAACTGGAAGTTGCCAGGCGCATTTTCGATATCGCCGTGAACGATTACAGCCTGAAGCCCGGCGATCTGGTATTCGATGCGCTGACCTTTACCCTGGCGACCGGGGACCCGGAATTCAGTCAATCCGCAGTTGAGACATTGAACGGCATCCGCTTAATTAAACGAGAACTGCCCGGGGTGCTTACTTCGCTGGGCGTGAGCAATGTATCCTTTGGACTTTCGGTAAACGCACGTGCTGTCCTCAACAGTGTAATGCTCTATCACGCCGTGCAGGCTGGATTGGATATGGCCATCGTTAACCCGGCCCACATCACTCCCTATGCCGAAATTGCAGAGGAAGAGCGTTCGATGGCCGAAGATTTGATCTTCAACAACCGGCCGGACGCACTGCAACGATTAATTGACTATTTCTCCCGCAGCGGCACGGGACCTTCACAAAAAGTGGATCTGACCCAGGCAGCCTTGCAGGCGATGACACCGCAGGAACGCCTGCACTGGCGCATCTTGCACCGCAACAAAGAGGAAATCGAAACCGATATAGACGCGATCATCCTGCGGGACGGTCAAAACCGTCATGAGACGGCAGTCGGCGTGCTGAATAATGTGCTGCTGCCGGCAATGAAAGAAGTCGGCGATAAATTTGGTTCCGGCGAGTTGATCCTTCCCTTCGTTCTGCAGTCTGCCGAGGTGATGAAGAAAGCCGTTGCCCACCTTGAAACCTACCTGGAACGAAAGGAAGGCACCTCTAAAGGTACGGTGGTGTTGGCAACCGTATATGGCGATGTTCATGACATTGGTAAGAACCTGGTCAAGACGATTCTCTCAAACAACGGCTATAACGTGGTCGATCTGGGCAAACAGGTGCCGGCGGAACAGATAATTGCGAAAGCGGTGGAACTTAAGGCCGATGCCATCGGTCTGAGTGCGCTGCTGGTTTCCACCAGCAAGCAAATGCCGCTGATTGTCAATGAACTCCAGCGCCGCGGCTACCGTTTCCCGGTCATGATCGGAGGTGCAGCCATCAACCGGCGTTTTGGCCGGCGTATCCTACTGACGGATAGCGGCGATTTCTACGAGCCAGGGGTTTTTTATTGCAAGGATGCCTTTGAAGGCCTGGCAACCATGGATACGTTGACGAACGAAGTCAAAAGAGCGGATTTCCTGGTGCAAATTCGCAGCGAATCCGAGGCGGAGTTGGGCCGGGCCGGACAAACAAGCCAAACCCCGGCTACCCCACGCAGCCGCTCGGCGGTAAAAACGGCTGTCAAAATTCCCCGTCCACCGAGCTGGGGACCGCGCGTGGTGCATAGCATGCCGTTGGAAACGGTATTCCAACATCTCTCGCTAAACGAATTGTTTCGCCTGTCATGGGGTGCCAAGAATACGCATGGGGATGAATGGGTCAAACTGCAGGCAGAATATGAGGCCCGCCTTGACCGGATGAAGCGGGAAACCCTGGCTGGTGGTTGGTTGAAACCGCAGGCAGTTTACGGTTACTGGCCGGTCCAGGCGGATGGTGACGAGCTGATCATCTACGAACCGGGTTCGGTGCAGTCGGGAACTCCGGCAGAGCAGACGCGGTTTTCCTTTCCCCGTCAAAACGGGGGAGAAAACCTGTGCCTGGCCGACTACTTCTCCCCGGTTGAATCGGGCATAATGGACGTCGTGGCATTCCAGGTGGTCACCGTGGGACGGACGGCGACCGAACGGTTTGACCGCTTGCAGGAGAAAGGCGATTACAGCGAAGCGTATTTTGGCCACGGACTGGCAGTACAGACCGCTGAGGCCACCGCCGATTACCTGCACGCGCATATCCGCCGCGAGCTCGGTCTGGAACCCGAACAGGGAAAACGATACTCGTGGGGTTACCCGGCCATCCCTGAGCTGGCAGACCATGCGCGCGTATTTGAACTGCTGCCCGCCGAAAGCGAACTGGGTATGACCTTGACGACAGCTTACCAGCTTGTCCCTGAGCAATCGACTGCCGCCATTATTTTGCATCACCCGCAAGCCAAATACTTCAACATTGGCGAAACCCGGGTCGAACAACTTATGAAGTAGGAGGGAAATTATGGCACTGGAGAATCCCTTCCTTAAACTGCTTGCCGGTGGAAAACCGATCCTTTCAGACGGCGCCATGGGCACCATGCTGCATAAACGCGGCATCGGTTTTGAGGCCTGTTTCGATGAACTCAATGTCAGCAATCCGGCGGTGGTGGGCGATATTCACCGTGAATATATCGAAGCCGGCGCGAATATCATCCAGACCAATACATTTGGCGGAAACCGCTTCAAATTGGTGCAGCACGGTTTGGAAGATCGTCTGGTTGAAATCAATGCGGCGGGCGTGGAACTGGCAAGGCGCGTGGTCTGGGCATCCTTTAAGAACGTTTTGATTGCTGGAGATGTTGGCCCGTTGGGGGTTCGACTGGCGCCGTTTGGACGGGTGTTGCCTGAGCAGGCCCGCCAGGTTTTCGCCGAACAAATTACGGCCCTGGCAAATGCCGGCGTGGATCTTGTGATCATCGAAACGATGACTGATTTATACGAGGTGCGTGAGGCTATTGCTGCCTCGCGCCAGGTGGCTCCCTATTTACCCGTGATTGCATCGATGACCTTCACGCGCGATGATCGCACCCTGCTTGGCGACGATCCGGTTAAGGTTGCGCGCACCATGCACGCATACGGCGCGGACGTCATCGGTGTTAATTGCTCAGGCGGCCCTAATCAGCTCTTACGTATTTTAAAAGCCATGCAAGAGGCGGTGCTGGATGGTCATTTTTCGGTCATGCCGAATGCCGGTTGGCCGCAACAGGTGGGCGGACGGATCATGTATCCTGCTGAGCCGGAATACTTTGGCGAGTATGCGCTTTCCCTCTGGAATGCTGGAGCGACCGTGCTGGGCGGCTGCTGCGGAACCACGCCAGAGCATATTGCTTCGATGGCGCACGCTTTGGAAGGCGTCGACCGCCGCAGCGTTCCCGTTGGCGAGGCTGCAACCATAACCGAGCGGGATGAACCACAACCTACCAATTCCCAGCCAACCCGGCTGGCTCAGAAACTGGCAGACGGACGTTTCGTCGTTTCGGTGGAAATGGATCCGCCGCGTGGTCTTTCCACCCACAAACTGCTGGCAGGCGCTAGTTTATTGGCGGAAGCCGGTGCCGATGTTATCAACGTGGCTGACAGCCCGATGGCGCGCATGCGCATGAGCCCCTGGGCAGTCTGCAGCCTGCTGCAGCGCCGGATCGGGGTTGAAACCGTGCTGCACTTTCCCACGCGCGGACGCAATTTACTCCGCGTCCAGGGGGATTTGCTGGCTGCCCATGCGCTGGAGGTACGCAATGTGTTTGTGGTGATGGGCGACGCTACCGCCATTGGTGATTACCCAACCGCGATGGATAATTACGACCTCGTACCCTCCGGTCTGATCAAATTAATCAAACAGGGCTTCAATGAGGGCGTCGATCACGCTGGCGTGGATATTGGCCAACCCACCTCGTTTTTTGCGGGTTGCGCGTTGAATCTAAATCCTGAAGATCCGAAGCAGGAAATCCGAAACTTGCGGAGAAAACTGCGGGCAGGGGCTGATTTCATCTTGACCCAACCCGTTTATTATCAGCCTGCGGTGCATGCCTTTCTGGGTCAGGTACGGGCGGAATTGGGCGATGAAATGCGGCCTATCCTGGCTGGAATCCTTCCGTTAGTCAGCGGCAGGCACGCAGCCTTTTTACACCAGGAAGTCCCGGGAATATTGATTCCGGATGAACTCCGCCGCCGGATGGAGCAAGCCGGTGATGCTGGAGCAAGCGAAGGAATCAAAATTGCGATAGAATTGATTCAAGCACTGCGTGCGGATTTCAACGGGATTTACCTGATGCCGGCTTTCAACCGTTTTGATTATGCAGCCGAGATCATTGAGACGGTGAAACGCGAGATCGAGTGAAGCCTGATCGGACCAGAATGTTAATCGAGGGGGACCGCTCCATGCTGTTGACGATTGATATTGGCAACACCACCCTGACCCTGGGTCTCTTTGAAGGCCAAAAATTAGGCGCTCGCTGGCGTCTGGCTACCGATCACCAGCGCCTGCCAGATGAATATGGCTTGCAAATTCTTGGTTTGCTACAAAACGGGGGCTGCTCCATCGCCCAATTGGACGGCGTATGCCTTTCCTCGGTCGTTCCGCCCATCACTGGACGGATCATCACAGCCTGCAAACAATACCTGCAGCAGGATTGCTTTGTGGTCGAATATACCATCAAATCCGGCGTAAAGATCCTTTACGATGATCCGCGCTCGGTCGGGTCGGACCGCATTTGCGATGCAGCCGCAGTCATGGAGCTCTACGGCGGGCCGGCCTGCGTGGTTGATTTTGGCACTGCCACAACCTTTAATGCCATCACCAAAGCCGGTGAATACCTGGGCGGAGCGATTACACCAGGCATCAACATCTCTGCCGAAGCGCTTTACCAGCACACCTCCAAACTGCAGCGGGTGGAAATGATTGCACCGCCCGATGTCATAGGCCGCAATACGGTAAATGCCATCCAATCCGGGCTGGTGTTTGGGTATGTCTCGCTGGTTGAGGGGATGGTTGCGCGTTTTCGTAAGGCGTTGGGTGACGATATGAAGGTGATTGCCACAGGCGGTTACGCTGAAATTGTGGCGCGCGAGACGGACGTCTTTACAATTGTTGCGCCATGGTTGACCTTATTTGGAATGCGCATTCTATGGGACCTAAATCATTAATATGACACATCCACTTGCCAATAAAAGGATTCTTTTAGGCGTCACAGGCTCCATCGCAGCCTATAAAGCCGCTGACCTGGCCTCGAAATTGACCCAAAAAGGTGCGCTGGTCGATGTGGTATTAACAGAAAGCGCTGAGAAATTTGTTGCCCCCTTGACCTTTCAATCCGTCACCGGCCGGAAAGCGTATGTCGATGCAGATTTATGGGGCGGCGAAGGGCACGTCACCCATATCGGTTTGGGACATGCGGCTGAATTAATTCTGATCGCGCCGGTTTCCGCCAACACCCTGGCCAAACTGGCACACGGCATTGGCGATAACCTGCTGACTGTAACCGTTCTAGCATCCCACTGCCCGTTGATGCTGGCTCCGGCCATGGATGCCGGCATGTATGAACACCCGGCCACACAGGAAAATGTCAAAATACTAAAAGACCGCGGAGCCATTTTTATTGGTCCCGATGAAGGCCATCTGGCATCCGGGTTGGTGGGGCTGGGACGTTTTGTGGAACCATCCATGATTATGGAACAGGTACGTTTCATCCTGTCCCGCAATGGACCGTTGGCCGGGCGGAAAGTGGTCGTCACTGCTGGCGGAACGCAAGAAGCCATTGATCCTGTCCGGTTGATCACCAACCGCTCTTCAGGCAAGCAGGGCTATGCAGTTGCCCAGGCTGCATTGGATGCGGGGGCAAATGTGACCTTGGTGACAGCCCCGACGGGTTTGAACCTGCCGTCTGGCGCAAAAGTTGTACCCGTAAAAACCGCGCAGCAAATGATGAATGAAGTACTCGCTGAAATTGACGGAGCCGATGCACTCATCATGGCAGCAGCCGTTGCGGACTTCCGTCCGGTTCCGGCTGCGCAAAAGATTAAAAAAGATTTGGGCGTACCGGTTATCAAACTGGAGACAACGGCAGACATTTTGGCAGCGGTTGCGGAACAGAAAACCAAATCGGGATTTCCGAAAAGAACGATCGGTTTTGCTGCCGAAAGCCAGGACCTGGTAAAGAATGCGCAATCGAAATTGCAACGAAAACATCTCGATATGATTGTTGCCAATGACATCAGCGCTGCAGATGCCGGGTTCGAGGTTGACACCAACCGTGTTTGGCTGTTATTCCCGGATGGAAGCAAACATCAACTTCCAGTTCAGGAAAAATCACAAATTGCCGAGGCAATTATCCAGCAGGTTATCGCCTGGGGGTGATCAAGTTTCGATCCTTTCAAGACCTGCGAACCGAATGGTTGCGCAGCGTTCATCAGTGCATCCGCAATAGGTTCAATTGTCCGCTGAGAAATGACACGAATCCTGGTTTGCTCCGACATCCATGCCAATCTGACCGCTCTGGAAGCGGTTCTTAAGGATGCTGGCAAGGTCGATGGCATCTGGTGCCTGGGAGACGTGGTTGGATATGGGCCGGATCCGAATGAATGCATTGAATTCCTCCGTTCGCTGCCGGATTTGGTATGCCTGATCGGCAACCATGATGCCGCTGCGGTGGGGCGGTTGGACATCAAAACGTTCAATCAGGAAGCACGTCAATCCATACGCTGGCTGGCGTCGACTTTGACCAGGGAAAGCCGCGATTTTCTGGCAGCGCTGCCTGAAACCGTTATCGATAAAGAAATGACACTGGCGCACGGCAGCCCGCGCGTACCCATTTGGGAATATCTGTTGGATGTTTTTAGTGCCGCCAACGCGTTTGACTATTTCCTGACGTCCTATTGTCTGGTCGGGCATACCCATATTCCCATGGTATTTATCCAGGATCCGGAAACGGGGGGAGTACAATGGCTGATGCCAACCACCGGCGAACGCATCGTTCTGCAAAAGCGCATGATCCTGAACCCGGGTTCGGTAGGCCAGCCGCGCGACCACAATCCGCAGGCCTCCTATGCCATTTATGAACCTGAATTTGGCCTGTGGGAGCTCCACCGGGTGGAATATGATGTGGAAAGCGTCCAGCAACGCATCCTCAAAGCCGGGTTGCCGCTGCGGCATGCGCTGCGGTTGACGGACGGCTGGTAATCGTGTGGATGTGGGAACAATCTGTTCTCCAAACACGTCTTTAGGTAAGAAGTAATTCCCCGTCCGAAACCCTGAGGAGAAGAGAAAATGAAACGAGCCATTATCCTGATTGTGCTTTTAGCAATGGCGTTAAGTGGTTGCGCAGCTGCAAAGGCGACCGAATCTGCCATTGGCGGCCGCGATACGATGAATTCTGGGGTAAGCCCGTCCATTGCACAGGAAGGGCCGAAAGCGGATTCATTCGCACCCCAGGCCACTGCTGCGGTCTATACGGGTTCAAGTGATGCTGCGCCTCGGCGTCTGGTCATCCAGAACGCGGATATGTCGATCGTTGTGTTAAAACCGCTGGATGCGATGAATCAAATTGCCGCCCTGGCGACCGAGTTTGGCGGATTTGTCGTCAACTCTTATTCACAAACGGTGACTACCGACCGCGGCATTGAAGTCATTGAAGCAAACATTTCCATCCGGGTGGATTCAACTCGCTTGAATACCGTAATGGAACGCATCCGGGCACTGACCCCCGATGCAGAAAAAGACGTGCTTTCAGAGAATATTTCCGGGCAGGATGTCACCAAGGAATACGTCGACCTCGAGTCGCGTTTGCGCAACCTGAAGCAAACAGAGACTCAGTTGCAGAAGATCATGGACCAGGCCACCAAGACCGAAGATGTTCTGACGGTTTATCGCGAATTGTCTTCCATCCGAGAGCAGATTGAAGTGACGATCGGTCAAATGAAATATTATGAAGAAGCCGCTGCCTTATCTTCGGTCAGTGTGCGAATTCAGGCTGAAGAAGCGGTCGCGCCGGTTCAGTTGGGCGGCTGGAAGCCAGTTGGCACGGCACGCGATGCCGTCCAGGCTTTGCTTGACACGCTGCAGTTCCTCGCCAAGGCTGCCATTTGGATCGTAATCTACATCCTGCCAGTGCTGCTGGTGATTGGTCTGCCGATCTGGCTGATCGTGCGTGCCATTCGCAAAGCCCGCCGAAATGCCAGGGCTCGCAAGCAACAAGATAGCCCGGTGGAAATTAAGAAATAGGCTAATGCCAGCAAGTGCAAACGAAAGCGGCGGGGTAATCCTGCCGCTTTTTCGTTTTGGATCGGAAATCAGTAGCCAATGTCAATATGGGATTTGTGATCGACGTTCAGGCGCAGTCGGTAGCAATTATCACTGCGGCCTTCCCAGGAAAGAGTCTGCTGGTCGAGTGAAATGCGGTGTGGAACGTGCGGCAGGACGATTTCAATTTCACCGGATGCACGGCGGGGTATGGTGACATCCAGGCTTACCCCGCTGTCAGTAACATTCCACAAGCTAATTTCCTGTCCTTGTGAAATGTGAAAATTGCTGCCGACAAATAAGGGGACATTATGATCAGCCTTGCGCAGGGCAATGAGAACCACGCCGTGTGCCGGAACCTGTTTGAAACGGAAGGGTGCGCCCTCTGAAACATAAAAAGAACGTTTATCCCAAAAACTGCGTCCCCAATAATCACCCACTGGCAAGCGAAAATTTTGCAAACGTAAGGTCGCGTCTTGCGGCTTTTCCGACCAGTTAAACCAGGCCAGCAGGTGCCAATTCCCAACCGGACCTTGCAGATCCAACCGCAGGCGCTGTGGCGTGGCCGAGTCGAACCAGTCCAGTACATCTGCACGTTCGCCAATCAAAGGCAACATCGCTTTTGCAATTTCGAGACGGTTGGGCGGCAAGTTGGGCAGGTCATCCGAGAGCAGTAAAGAGCCGCCTGTCATCGCGATGCTGGTTGCCAGCGATTCCACCTCTGCCAGCGTTAGCCGGGTATTTGGACGGATGAGCAGGCAGTCAGGATCGTTGATCCACCAGCGGTTGTGCATGGGTGCGCGGGTCAGGATGTTCTGGATGGAATTTCGCGTACTGGGCATATGGGGTTCGTTCTTAAATAGGGATCCAATACGGTTGTATGTAGGCGTCCAGTCACCGCTGACATCCGCACCGATGCGCATGCTGTCAACCAATCCAAGCACTGACCCAAGGGGCGCTCCACAGCCAAGCAGAAAGGTGTCAGATCCAACCGTTTTTCGAATCAATTCCATGGCCCCGCGCAATATCTGGGCACGGGTGCGAGTCGGATCGTGGCGTTGACCGCCCAGGGCTCCAGCATAGAGAAAATCCAATTTCAGGTATGGGAAACCCCATTTGCGCCTGGCAACCGTGACGACCCTGTCGATAAATTCCATCGTTCCAGGGTGGGTCAGGTCCAGAGCCGCGGTGAAAGTATTCCAGATGAAACCGGCATTGATGGGTTGCCCTAATCGGTTCCGCAGGATAAATTCAGGATGTTTCTCCATCAGCTTTGAGGCTGGGTGCACGATGAAAGGTGCCAACCAGATTCCAGGTGTAAATCCAGCAGCCCGGATTTCAGCAGCTAAAGGGGCAACACCCTGTGGAAAGGTGGAGCGAAAATTGAACCAATCTCCCACCTGAGCCTCAAAGCCATCGTCGATCTGGACCAGTTTCAAAGGTAATTGCGGTGCCAATTGTTTTACCGAGTCAAGGTTTTGTCGAATCTGCCTGGCGGTCACTTTGTCATAGAATTGATACCATGAACACCAACCAGCGGGGATATCTTCCGGAAGGCTGACGCGGTTTTCACGCGAAGCTGTAATAAAGTAGGGCCCTAACGGATCGTTCTGGTCAAGATTGAAGGGCAGGTAAACCGCCCAGTCGGTTTCCATGGCGCTGCCAGGATCGATGCGGGTCTGGTCGCCGTTGGCCCATAGGTTCACCCTGGGGTTGGCCTGCAAGTTGGCATCCAGCGTTCCAAATTGCCAACGTTGTGAAAGAAAACCAAAAAGCGCAGCTACGCGCTTTGCTCGATCGCCGATAACGCCAAAAAAATCAGAAGAATAGGAACCAGGGCGTCTGTGAATGGGCGTACCCGGATTGACGACCAATGGATTCTGGAGGAAGCCCAAACGCGAGTTTCTGGCCGGCTGGTCAGCTGCGTAGGCTCCCGTCCATCCCCAGGATTGCCAATTGTTTGAAAAAAAAGCCAGGCTGGATGATTCAGTGTGCTCGGGAGGAATCTGGAAGATTCCGCTGTTCATGCTGTCAGAACAGCGCAACAACTCGAATTTGTCGAGGATGACCGGTTGCGTCCCGTAATTTTCTAACCTGATTTTCCATAAAAGTATCGGAAAAAGTTCGCTTAATGCAAACGTGATCTGGTAGGAAATACCGTTGGCATCTGCAGCGAGTTGCAAATCAACCTGACTCAATAACCCGAGCGATGAGGGGTTCCGCGGGCGCAGGTTCTCATCCAAAACTTGCCATTGATTAAATAATTGTTTATGGATACGGCCGTTTACCCAATAATCCACTGATAAATGCACTCCGACCAATGCAGGCAAGGCATCATTAACCGGCTTAAGCGTAAAGGTTCCGCTTTCCGGATAAGCTGCGAAATTGAGGTCGCTGGTATGCAATTCGATCACGTACTAACCTCGTTTGCGACCTGGCAAAGGCTTGTGCCATCCATCCGTTCAGTTACAAGACAGATGGTTGGACGATGGATCAACAGATAAATGGATCAATTCTGTAAAAACTGTTGATCCATTCTATCATTAATCATTTTTTCAAGCTTTTTCCTTTGATGCGGAAATAACGTTATATTTTGGGTAAAGCGATATTCTCCTGTTTTTGATACTTGCCTTTTTTATCTGCATAGGAGATTTCACACATTTCATCCCCTTCAAAGAAGACCACCTGGGCAATGCCTTCGTTCGAGTAGATTTTGGCAGGCAATGGGGTGGTATTCGATATTTCCAATGTAACATAGCCCTCCCACTCAGGCTCAAAGGGGGTAACGTTGACAATGATGCCGCAGCGGGCGTAGGTGCTCTTGCCAACGCAAAGCGTCAAAATGGAACGAGGGATGCGGAAATATTCAACGGTGCGGGCCAGGGCAAACGAATTGGGCGGAATTACGCATACCTCCCCCTTAAAATCAACCATCGAGCGCGGGTCAAAATGCTTGGGATCGACAACTGCTGAATAAACATTGGTGAAAATTTTGTACTCATCAGCCACGCGGATATCGTAACCATAGGAGGAGACGCCGAACGAAATGACGCCAGTACGCACCTGGTGGTCGACAAAGGGCTCGATCATGCCTTGTTCAATTGCCATTTTTCGGATCCAGTGATCAGGTTTTACGCCCATGCTCAATTCTCCATTTGCAAAGATAAATAAGTTAATTTACCGGCGGAAAGTGTGATGAAACGTTCGATGAGCTTGCCATCAAATACGAAGGAAATCCGGTAGCGGCCAGGTTGCAAATCTCCCAGGACAAAATTCTCCTGCCATTCCGGATCGGAGGATGCATCTGTTGCATACGTTTCCATGTAATAACGCCGCGGCGGTGAATTATCGGGCAATTCGATTTGCTCAGCCACCAGTTGCGGAGAGGAAATATATTGTCCGTTCGAGTCCATAAGCTGACCGGCAAGTACTGCCAATGGATTTCCGTTTGAATCCGTGAGAGGTTTCAAGAACAGAAACGGGTTGCGCATAGCCGTAAAATCCAACGAGCCATCGCGCATTTCAAAATGCAGATGGCTGCCGATTGCCGCACCCGACATCCCAACCTTGCCGATTACCTGGCCCGCCTTGAGGTCCTGTCCAATCTGAACATCGATCTCTGAGAGGTGCGCATACAGGGTATAAATAACGCCATTGCGGGGAGAAGCGTGTTCCAGGATGATAAGGTTGCCGTAGAAATGAGTCCAGGGAGCAAACGGCTGAATACTGTCATCGCCTGCAAAGGTAACCCGGCCATCCGCTGCAGCCAGAACCTCTGTCCCGGTGGCGTTGTAGAATTCCACCCCGCTGTGGGTAATCCGTTGGCCATTCTGAGTTGATCCAAATAGATAGCTGTTCTCTGCCATTTGCAGTGCAGGAGCAGCAATCGGGCGATCCAGCCAATAATCGCCAGCGAGAATGCAGGCCTCAATCGAACAATCCGACGGGTTGAATGGCACAGATGCCGGGGTGGCTGTTAGGCTTGGAGCCTGTGAAGCGGTAGCTGCCACGGTTGGCAGAATGGTCGCTGTATTGAACAGGGTGGGCAATGATGTTACAGTCCTTGCGGCAGGCGTAGCCGCCTGAGAGCAGGCAGCGTTCATTAACAGAAACCCTACCGCCAACCCAAGCCCAAAATGACGTGCCATCAGGAAAATGATATGCCGCCGCGGCTGGCTAACACCCGCCGCATTTGTTCTTCTTGTTCGGTTGAACTGGTTTCGAGCATGCGCAATTCGCCAATCAACCCGGCAGCGATGTCCTTATCCTCCAAACCTAACAGGTTGATCCGCACATTATAGGCTGCGCATGTCAGGGCCGCATGTGCCAGCGCGGATGCAGAAGCAGCATCGGAAATGGCATTCAAATTGCCAGCAGAGGCCGCCTGCAACGCCAGTTTTTGCACAGCCAAAGCCTGTCCGGCGATCTTTAATGGAACCTGCGCGGCCACCAGCGTGGCAGCCTGTACAGCCTGGATCCGACTGGCGGTTTGCTCAGGGGTATCTTTGGGCAATCTGAAAGCAGCCATTACTTCCTCAAAGGCTGCACAATCCTCTTCAACCGCCCGGGTCAATGCAGAGCGCAGGGTTTCAGCCTGTTCCACCAGCGCCCACATCTGCTCTTTGACGGATTCATATTTCTTCTTCGTCAGTGTGCCGCGCGCAACCATGGCTACCAGGGCTGCCGCCGCTGCTCCAGTGTGGGCAGCCGCAGCGCCGCCGCCTGGAGTGGGACTTGCTGAAGCAAGCTGTTCGATGAAATCTGGTTCCTTGGCAGGGGTTCCAGCTTGAACGGGCGAGCGCAGCAATTCATACAGGCGCGATTCGAGAATTTGATCCGGTTCGAAATCATCCAGTTGGAGGTACCAGATGGCCGCGTTATTCAAGCTTTCCTGCGGCAGCAGCCCGACCAGTTCGCAATGATGAATTCCAACGCCGTAACGGGCAGCTTCGCGCCTGACAAATTCCACCACACGCGCCACAGGAGTCTGGCGATAATTGGTCAGGTTCATCGATACCTGGGCACGGCCCTCAACCAACACGCCCATCGCCTTCACATAGCGCAATCCGCCAGAGGAGTGACGTACCGCCTTGGCGATGCGTTGCGCAACGTTCACTTCGTTGGTGGTCAGATAAACATTGAACGCAATCAAGGGAGCGCGGGCACCAATCACCGTGCCGCCGGCCGAGCCGACTTGACGCGGGCCAAAATCGGGATCACGTTCAGGGTTGACGCCTATTTCCTCTTTAAGTGCCTCATATTGGCCGTGGCGAATGTTTTCAAGATTTTGACGCTCTGGACGGGTGGCAGCTTCTTCGTATAAATAAACCGGTATGTTGAGCTCATCGCCAACCCGTTTGCCCAGGCGGCGCGCCATTTCGACGCATTCCTGCATGCTAATGTCGCTGATGGGCACAAACGGCACCACATCGGTAGCCCCCAGACGCGGATGTGCGCCTGTATGCAAATTGAGATCGATCAACTGGGCAGCGCGGGCGATGCTTTGAAATGCGGCATCTTCCACCGCTTGAGGCGAGCCGAGAAAGGTCACCACCGTCCGGTTATGATCCAGATCGGAATGGCGGTCGAGGACATGTACGCCGGGAACGGCAGTAATGGCTGCCAAAATCGCTTCAACGACTTCGGGACGGCGTGCGTCTGAAAAATTAGGGATACATTCAACCAGGGGAGAAGGCATGCAAACCTCGCGATCTTGAGATAAGACAATTATAATCTTAACCGAAGGATCGTATCGAAAGGAGCAGCCATGTGCGGAAGATTTACGCTTTTCCTGGAAGCCGATGACTTGAGCGAAGAATTGGATTTGCACGCCATCCCCCCTGAATGGGTACCACGTTACAATGTGGCTCCGACCCAACCGGTTTTGGCGGTTATAGATGCTGCTGCCCGCGATGCCCAATGGATGCGATGGGGATTGGTGCCTTCCTGGGCGAAGGATCTCTCCATCGGCAGCCGCATGATCAACGCGCGGGCTGAGACTCTGGCTGAAAAACCCTCCTTCCGGTCGGCATTCGCCCGCAGGCGCTGCCTGATTCCGGCTTCCGGTTTTTATGAATGGCAGAAGGCAGCCAGCGGAAAAGGTCCATCACAACCATTTTTCATCTCATTGCGGGATCGAAAAGCTTTTGCATTTGCCGGATTATGGGAAATCTGGCACTCGCCTGAAGGCAAAGAGGTGAAGAGCTGCACCATCATCACCACCACGCCGAATGAACGCATCGCCGCCATTCATGACCGCATGCCGGTGATTCTGACGGGAGATCAGATGTGGAACTGGCTCAACTGGAGCGATCCCCGGCAGTTAACAGGTCTGATGATGCCATATCCGGCGCAGGAAATGCAAGCCGTTAGAGTCGGCAACATGGTAAGCAACCCCACCCTGGATGTTCCCGGGCTGATTGCGCCGTTGGATTGACGAAAATGGCCAATATCCTTGACGCTGGCGGTGCATCTGGTAAAATATTTCTCGCTGCCCCCATGGTCTAGCGGTTAGGACACAGCCCTTTCAAGGCTATAACTCGGGTTCGAGTCCCGATGGGGGCACCAATAAGAACTGCGCGAGCAGTTCTAGTCGTTTAATCTGCGGTAATTCACCACCGATGGTCAGGCTTTAATAAATACAATAATTCGGGAAAAACATTTATTCGGTTCGAGGGAAAAATGACCAAGCGGAAAGTAGCATTAATTACGGATAGTACCTGTGATATCCCGCAGGATTGGCGTGAGAAATATGATATTGATGTCGTGCCCTTAACCATCATTCTGGGCGACCGCCAATACAAGGATGGCATCGATCTCACAGCAGAGCAATTTTATGAACTGCTGCCGCATTTAAAATCCTTCCCCAGTACATCACAGCCTTCCCCACAAGATTTTCTACTCGCATTCCAAAACGCAGCCGATAAAGGCTATGAAGAAGCGCTGGTCATCGTTATCAGTTCAGCCATGAGCGGCACCATCAATTCAACCCGCGAAGCCGCGGCCGAATCGCCCATACCGGTGCATGTTTTGGATGGCAAGAACAATTCAATGGGTTTGGGTTGGCAGGTGATTGCGGCTGCCCGCACGCGGGATGCTGGTGGCGATGCGGCTGCGATGATAAAAACTGCTGAACAGGTACGCGACCACATGGCTTATTACATTACTCTGGATACGATGGAATACTTATCCAAGGGCGGCCGGATCGGCAGCGCAACCAAATTCCTCGAGTCGATCATCAAAATCAAACCCCTGATTTCAGTCAACCCGAAAACTGGTTCCGTAATTCCCTCGATCCCGGCCCGTTCTCGTCACAATGCCATTGAGGGTATGGTCCGGGAATTCTCAAATCACGTGGACGCCCATTATCCAATCCACGTCGCGGTATTGCATAATGCCGGCCTTGAAGAAGCCCAGGCACTGGCCGAACGGGTGCAGCGAGAATTATCCCCGCAGGAAATCATCATTTCCATCACTTCGCCGATTCTTGGATCTCACACCGGTCCCAAAGCCCTGGCGCTATGCGGTTACTCGATATCCGAAAGCTAAACAATCCACGTTAATTGCTTTTCAAGCACCTCTTCCCGGATTACTTTTTCGCTGGGCAGCTAGAGGGAAATAACCTTGCCGGCCTGGCGTTGTGCTTCGAGAATATCAGTCATCGCGCCAACAATGCCTACCTGAACCCGATCGGTAAGGTTGTAATAGGTGAGGCAGGTGCTGCAGGCGATTAAACGCACGCCTTTGCCTTCCAGCGATTTCAGGGTGGCAATCAATGGCGAGCCGTCGACAACCAGTTTGACGCCATAACCGTAAAAACAAATTACCGGCGGTAACACATTATTCTCGTCCAGCAATTTAAAATATGTTGTGGCAAGTTTTAGCTGGAGTTCCGGTTCAGCATCCCCTATGCCATTACGGGTCAGTAGAAGCACGGTTTCAGAATCTGGTATAGCCATATCGACCTCATTTTGGATTTTTGTTTTATCAAAATAAGAAACTCGCGGAATATAATATCAACAATGATTCGAAATTATTAGCAGCCTGGCTAGAGGCCGGGTGGATGCACGATGAGAATGAATTCGGCTTTGCGCGGGCCAACGCGTTTGCGCAGTTCGTCGAGGCGTCCGCGAAATATGGTTTCGGAAGGCAGGGTGATATCCATTGCCAGAGTAATTCGCTGCCCGCCGCCAAAGACTTTTCCGATATCGTCCATCAGCGCGCCCAGGCGGTAGGGTGTATCCAGAATTATGATGGCCATTTTCAGATACCGCAGCGATTCAAGCTGTTTTCGCCGTTGGACTGGATCGCGCGGTAAAAACCCGGCGAAAACAAAGCGCTCCATCTTGAAATCCATTACCGAGAGCGCAGCCATCAGGGAGGATGTCCCCGGAACAGGGACGACTGGCAGCTCCATGATGCTGATTTGCTGGACCAGAAACGCCCCGGGATCGGCAAAGACCGGCGTTCCGCAATCCGATATCAGGGCAAACGATTCACCCTTGGCGATGCGTACAACCAGGTTGGCGGCCTGTTCGTGCTCGTTATGTTCGTTCAGCAGGATCAATTCTTTGGCGGGGATTTCAAGCTTTTTAAGTAAAGTAGTGCCAATGCGGGCTTCTTCGCAAATAATGCCGTCCACTGACCGGAGCGTTTCGATCGCCCTCAGGGTAATGTCGCCCGTGTTGCCGATCGGCGTGGCAACCACGTATAGACAGCCAGTTTGACTCACCAGGTTACCTCCGCTGCGCGTGCAGCCGTTGCCAGGCCCAACCCTTTTGCGGGGCGAAGAAAAATGCCACCAGGAAGAACGCCGTGGCAACCAGAACGATGGCAGAGCCGGAAACGATATTTAGATAATAGCTCAAATACAGACCCACAATGCTGGAAACGACCCCGATCAGTGCAGCGATCACCATCATCGGTACCAGGCGGCGGGTGAGCAAATAAGCGGTTGCGCCGGGTGTAACCAGCATGGCGGCTACCAACCCAATTCCAACGGTTTGTAGAGAGACTACGATGGTCAGAGCCAGCAGCACCAGCAATAAATTGCGCAGCAGTTCCACCGGCAAACGCAGCGTTTTCGCCATGACCGGGTCGAATGAAACTACAAAGAGCGGGCGGAACAAAAGGATGACGACCAGCAAGACCACAACCGTCAACCCCGCAATCAACCAGAGGTCGGCCGGGCTGACCCCCAACACATTGCCGAAAATGATGTGGCTTAGGTCAACAGCATAGGAGCGGATGCTGGAAATCAAGGCAACACCCAGTGCCAATGCGGCAGAAAATAGAATGCCGATGGCGGTGTCTTCCCGCACGGTACCGCCGCGGGTGAAGAATCCAATTCCCAGCGCGACCAAAATGGCAGCGATCAAAGCACCGATCAGTAGATTGCCGCCGACCAAGTAGGCAATGGCTACGCCGGGTAAGATGGCATGCGCCAGTGCATCGCCAAGGAACGCCATGGAACGCAGTACCACATAGGTGCCAACCACCGAACACAACAATCCCACCAGGACTGCCGCAATCATGCCGCGCTGCATAAAAGCATATTGGAGCGGTAGGAACAACCAGCTCATTCCATTGCCTCGTCGTGAAGGTGTTCATGTTCATCATCGGGGCAGCAATGGTCGACCACAACAATATTGTCCAGGATCAAGGCCTGCTTGCCAAAGGCGGCGCCAATATTTTCGCGTGTGAATACCTGTTCGCGCGGGCCGTAGGCGATCAGCCGACGCTTCAGCAGGAGAATGCGTTCGAAGCGTTCGGCTGCCATGCTTAAGTCATGCGTGGACACCATGACGGTCACGCTGAGCGTTCGTAAATCGTCCAGCAAAGCGAGGGTTGCTTCCTGCGTCGATACGTCCACGCCGGTAAAAGGTTCATCCATCAATAGGATGTGCGGCTCTTGCGCCAAAGCCCGGGCTAAAAATACGCGCTGCTGTTGGCCGCCCGATAGTTCACCAATGGAACGTTTGGCCAGTTTGGTGATACCCAATTGATCCATGCTTTGAAGCACAACGGCATGATCTTCCCCGGTGGGTTTGCCAAGCCAGCCGAAGTTGTTGAAACGGCCCATCATAACGACTTCTTCCACTGTAACCGGGAAGCGCCAATCCACTTCTTCACGCTGGGGTATGTAAGCCACACAGTCCTTATGCTGCCCCAAAGGCAATCCATGGATACGAATTTGGCCTTTGCGCAGCGGCAGCAAACCCACCAGAGCTTTAAACAGGGTGGATTTTCCAGCTCCATTTGGACCAACCACAGCCACCTGGGCGCCGTGCGGTACTTCAAAGCTCAAGTCATCGAGAATGGGATGGCCGTTGTAAGCAACCATGACATTTTCGAACTCCAATCGGGCTGTTCCAGCGTTGAGAAATTCATTATCCCGTCGTGTCATTGCACCTTCTCTACAAGCTCGAATTGTACTCTATTCATGGCCTGCAGGAAAAACTCTTCAAAGAATTTTCTATGCTATATTTACGGCACCTGAAAACCCCCGAGGTGCAGCACATGGAAGCTGGCAAGCCAGCTTCGCTCACGCCACCAGCATTGGATTTTTGCCGCCGTTGCAATGACCCTGGTTGCAGACAAAGAATTGAGTCTGGAATCGCTGCGAGGTGTTCACGGATAGTATTTATGGATGGGTGTTATGATCGGGATAATCTACTTTGGATAGCGGAAGTAGCCAGGGATGAAAAAGATACAACTATCACACCTAACGCGCATTACCTTGCTTCTGGCAGTTTTCTTCGGTATCGATAAAATCGTTGCTTTTGCCCGCATCATCATCGTTGCCCGCCAGTTTGGCCTGTCCAGCGAGCTGGATGCTTTTAATGTTGCCAACAACTTGCCGGATTTGCTGTTTGCATTGATCTCTGGCGGCGCACTGGCTATGGCTTTCATTCCTGTACTCACAGAAATGTTGACCAAACAGAGCCGGGCGCAAGCCTGGGATTTGTTCAGCCGGATTGCCAACCTGGCATTTTTAGTCACGGCTGTTTTTTCGATCCTCATTGCCATCTTTGCCGAACCGCTGGTGGGTTGGCGGCTTGGCATTGCACCGGGGTTCGGGCAGCAGCAGCAGCAATTGGTGGCAGCATTGATGCGCCTCAACCTGTTTGCAACATTAATTTTCTCAATCAGCGGGCTGGTAATCGCCGGGCTGCAGGCCAACCAGCATTTTTTCCTGCCAGCCCTGGCACCCATTCTTTACAACTTTGGCCAGATTTTTGGCGCCGTGGTGCTCGCGCCGGAAAAAGGCTTATCTCTTGGCCCCATTACATTACCTGCCTTTGGCCTGGGCGTGCATGGACTGGTTTACGGCGTCATTCTGGGCGCCTTGCTGCATCTCGCCATTCAAATTCCTGGATTGGTAAAGTTTGGTTTCCGCTGGACTCCAAAAATCGGTTTGAACACTGAGCCGGTGCGGAAAGTCCTGCTATTGCTGGGACCGCGTCTGCTAACCATGTTTTTTATTCAATTGATCTTCATTGTTCGCGATAACCTGGCCTCGCGGTTGCCGGCAGGTTCACCCTCTGCCCTGACCTACGGCTGGATGATCATGCAGGTGCCTGAAACGTTGATTGGAACTGCGATCGCAACAGCCATGTTGCCTTCGCTGGCCCAGATGATTGCAAATCAGGATTGGGAAACCTTCCGGGCGACCATCGAGCGCGCCGTCCAGGTGCTGCTGGCATTAACATTGCCGATGGCGGCAGTACTTTCAGCCGGTTTGGGTCCGCTTTTGGCCTTGGCTTTTGGCTTTGACGTGGCCGGGACCAATCTATTGTTGTGGGTATCTCGCGGCTATTTGCTGGGATTATTTGGCCAGAGCCTTAAAGAGGTGGCCGTGCGCACCTTCTATGCCCGGCAGGATGCAATTACTCCATTATGGACAGCCGGAGTAAACCTGGCAGTATATTCATTGCTGGCCAGTCAGCTCTACCGCTCGATCGGTGCTGCCGGCATCAGCTTGGCGGACGCTTGTGCATTCACAGCAGAGGGGCTGCTGCTGCTGTGGCTCTTCAGCCAGCGCTTGAAGACACAATTGACGCTTGTGCCTGCATTACTGCGGGCACTGGCGGCAGCGGTTCTGGGGGGCGGCGTAGCCTTTCTATTGGTCAATTTGGACCTGGCAGGGCCACAGGTGTTGCGTGGATTAATCGCGATGGCAGCTGGCGTACTGGTCGCGGTCCCGATTGTATGGAAAGAGCTACGCCTTCTCGTGCGGTTGTAGTACGGTATAATTGGCGCTATGACGATTTCGAATACCAATAAAAATGATCCGGCGAACCTGCCGGAGATCCAAACGGAGAGCATAAAATCTGCCAAACCACGCCGAGGACGGTGGGTTCTGATTGGAATCCTGTTACTGGTTTTAGGCGCAGCTGCCGGAGGATGGTTGGGTTACGAATCTGGAATGCAGGCACGTAAGGCTGGCGAATTGAACCAGATTACTGCTGTGACAACCACGCAATTTGAATTAGGCCTGGCTGATATGTCGGAAGGACGCCTTGCGATGGCACAGCAGCGCTTCGAATACGTCCTTGGAATTGATCCATCCTTCCCGGGCGCTTCTGATAAACTGGCTGAGGTCATGATCCAAATGGCGCAAGTTCTTACGCCAACGCCAAAGCCTTCTCCAACCGTTTCACCCACCCCTGATTTACGCGGTGTCGAAGAAATTTATAATCAAGCCGTTGACCTGGTTAAGAATAAGCAGTGGGCCCAGGCCTATGAAACGCTGCAAGCACTGCGCAATTCCGACCCGAACTATAAGGCCGTTGACGTAGATGGTTTGTATTATGTGGTCCTGCGCTACCGCGGCGTTGAAATGATCCTCAATGAAGGCAACCTTGAAAGCGGCATTTACAATTTGACGCTGGCCGAAAAATTCGCTCCCATTGACGTTGATGCCAAGAGCTACCGGACCTGGGCGCGGTATTATCTCAACGGTGCCAGTTATTGGGGCATCGATTGGGGCCAGGTGGTCACCATTTTTTCCGAAATTTATCCCGCCTTTCCAAACTTGCGGGATGGGTCCGGTATGACTGCCACCGAGCGCTACCGGGTCGCAGCGGTAAAATATGCCGATCAATTAATGCTGCAGGAAGAATATTGCAAGGCGAAGGAAATGTATATGACGGCGCTCAATCTTTCGCCCGATCAACTCGTCCAATCAGCGGCGGATGAAGCCGGAATAAAATGCGATGAGGCCAATGCTCCGCCTCCGGAGGTTGTACCAGAGGTAACCGTAACACCATCGTTGACGCCTGAGGTTACCCCGACCGATGCTCCACCCGCTGGTGTGACGCCAGAACCATCTCAGACACCAGCCCCATGAACGCTGGAATCCCTTCCTGGGTATTGACGATTGCCTATTGGCTGCATATGCTTGCAACCGTCGTCTGGGTGGGCGGTTTGGCAGCCATGGCGGTACTGGTTCTCCCTGTTGCCCGAAAATCATTATCGCCTGAGGCGTACAGCGCATTCCTTGGTCCCTTACAGCAGCGATTGCAGTGGCTGGGCTGGATGAGCCTGGCAATCTTAACCGCGACGGGAATGTTTCAGATGAGTGCATCGCCAAATTACGAAGGGGTGTTGGCGATCAAGAATGCCTGGGCGGTGGCGATATTATTAAAGCATATTGCGATTGGCGGGATGGTGTTGGTCAGCGCTTACCTGACCTGGATATTGGGTCCAGAATTGAACCGATTGGCGCTTCGCCAGGCTCAAAAGGGCGGCGTAGCGCCAGCTGACGCTGAAAAATACCGCCGAAAAGAGCAGAGAATATTCTGGATTAACCTGGCGCTGGCGGTCGTAGTTTTAGCTTTGACCGCCTGGGCTCGTTCTGTTTGAAACCAAAAAAAACAAACACTGCCACAAATGCTAACAAAACAAGCGAGGGTTGAGCTTCCATTCTTGTCGGAATCCCGGTACTCATAATCCGCCTGTTTGCGTGTGAAATTTAACATACAGGTTATTTATTCTGCCGCCTTGGGTACTTTTAGCCAGTTGAAAAAATAGGATTTATTCAGAGGTGGGGATCACGCTGCCGGTCAGGTCGTGAACAAGCGCGCCTGAAATGAGCACGGGTACGATCTGACCCAGTTCGGCTTTCCCTTCGGCAAATACCATCCCATCAATTTCTGGCGCATCGCGATAAGAACGGCCCACGGCAACGCCTTTTTGGATTCCCTCAATCAAGACTGGCAGCTTTTTCCCTACCAAAGCCTGGTTGCGTGTAAGGGAAATGGTTTCCTGGAGCTGCATCACGCGCGCCACGCGCTCTTCCTTCAATTCTTTTGGAATTGGGTCGCCCAATGGTTCGCTGGTCGTGCCCGGTTCAAAGGAGAACGGGAAGACCCCCACCCGGTCGAATTTGGTATCTGAAATAAAATCCAACAGTGTCTGGAATTCTTCTTCGGATTCGCCAGGGTAGCCAACAATAAATGTTGTCCGTAATGCCAGGTCTGGCATCGCCTGGCGCATTTTTCCAAGGGTACGGTGCACCCAATCCACATTGGCTGGACGGCGCATGCGCTTGAGGGTCTCCGGATGGGCATGCTGCAGAGGCATATCCAGGTAATGTAAAACCTGTGGAGTGTTGGCCATTAAATCGATCAGCCGGTCAGTGACGTAACCTGGATAGGCATACAGAATTCGCAGCCAGGGTAGCTTAGGCGCGGCAGACGTGATTTGTTCAATCAACGTGGCAAGCCCGTCTTTCATGCCAAGATCATGGCCGTAATCGGTGGTGTCCTGGGCGATTAGGATCAGTTCCTTTACCCCGGCATCCTGCAACAGTTTTGCTTCACGGACAATGGCATCAACAGGCCGGCTGACAGCTGTTCCTTTGATCAACGGGATGGAACAGTAGGCGCATGGCCGGCGGCAACCGTCAGCAATTTTCAGGTAAGCACTGGGTCCCTGGCGCGACACGCGTAAAACGCCGTGTTCGTCCGTGCCCACGGTGGGAGTATCGGGCAGGTGGTAAAGTGTTTTGGGCTGCGTGGTGCGCAATTGTTGAACAACATCCACAATATCCATCCAACGACGCGTACCGATCATGCCGTCAATGCCAGGGACCTGTGCCGCCACTTCTTCTCGATAGCGTTCGGTCAGGCAGCCGGCAGCGATCAGGAACTGACCGCTGCGTTTTTTGTGCGCCAGTTTGCGCAGTTCGAAGATCGATTCATCGCGCGCAGGTTTGATGAAGCCGCAGGTGTTGACGATCAAAAGACCAGCCTGCCCCGGTTTCTCGACCGGTTGGTAGCCGGCATTGATTAATAGGGAGGCCATTGATTCGGAATCAACCGTATTTTTTGCACAACCGAGGGATACCAGATAAAAGGATTTTTCGATCATCTCAACTCAAGGAACAAAAGGAGTAATGGTAGGAGTAGGCAGCGTGGGACTGGGATACGGCGTCAACGTGGCTGGCAGGGTAGCCGTATTGGTGGGCGTGAAAGCTGGAGTCGGGGTGATTACGCCTTCCGGCAAAAAGATCAGGCTGACAACCTGACCAACAGTCCCCAGGGAACCCAGGTCGTCTTGATTATAAAAAACCTGCAGACCGGCTGCGTTTCCAGTTAGCAATTCGATTTCTTCGCTGCCGGAAAAAGGGTAAGCGTTGCCAGGAATCACTCGACCGCTAAAGGAAATTTTTCCATCCACGGTCACGCGCAGCCAGGCGCGTTGGCGGGCGATGACATACACTTGAATGGGTGAATTCGATACAGGAGGCAGCGTGCCGTTTTCAAGGGTTGACTCGCTGCCGGCAGATGGGTTAACCAATCCTGGAGGGATAGGCGTGCTCTGGGTGGGTTCCAAGGTGGCAGTGATGCTGGGTTCACTCGTCTCCAGCAAAACCTCGGAAATGGGACGTGTGGTTGATTCCAGGTCTGTTGTGCTGAGAGCCGTCACGCGGGATGCCGCCCAGATCACGAACACCACCAGGACAATAATCAGACTGCTGATGACCACCAGATCCGGAGTGAGAAAGCGGGCAAGCGACTCCAGCCGTGTGACCGGGCTTTGAGCGGACGGTGATAAGGGCGTTGTGCCTGATGCGGCCTGATTTCCAGCAAATGGCCGGGGCTGGCTGGCGACCGGCCGGCTGGCGCGTGATTGAGAGGCGGGTTGTAATTCGATCCGTCTGGCTTGAAGCGCATCCGCAAACCGCCCAAGCAGGGCATCGACATCCAGGTTCAAAAATTCAGCATAATTACTGAGCATGCCGCGGCCTTGAACTGCCGATGGAAGATCGTTGATTCGGCCCGTTTCCAGGGCACGCAGGTAATGCTGCCTGAGACGGGTGTAATGTTCCACGTCGCTTAAAGAGAGGCTGATTGATTCGCGCCGCTGGCGCAGCGTTTCGCCGATTTCTTCCAGGAGGGCATCGGATTGGAGGGTGGGTGGCGTTTCGGCTTTTTCAACATGCGGTTGAATCTGAACAATTTCGTCAATTTCTGAAGGTTCTGCAATATCCTGATCTTCTTCTCCGGCTGTTTCATTGCCGGCTTCCCCACCATCCGTTTCAACCGGTGATGATTCAATAACGGATTCTTCAAAATGTACTTTTTCTCCCGGTTGACCTTCGATCGGAATTACTTCCGCCGGCGGTTCAGGTACAGCCGGCATGCGGCCTTCCCATTGGTCAAGCAGCGGCTGCACAGCCAGACCGAGATAGCCTGCATACAACCGTAAGAAACCGCGGCCCTGGGCGGTTGAAGGCAGCTGGTCGCGCAGATCGCTTTCCAGCGCCTTCAGGTAATGGATGCGCACATGGGTGACCTGCGCTGCCTGTTCCAAACTCAGGCCGCGGGCCTCGCGTGTTTGTTTGAGTTGTTCACCGATGGTTAAAGGCATGGCTTTTGCCAATTGTAGCATGCAATAGAAAACCGGCCCGACAGCGTTAAAGCTGCCTCAGGCCGGTAATCAGTAAAATTTCGGCAGCTGTGTTGGATTACGGCTGCGCTTCAGTTTCCGCTTCTTCTGCGGCAACTGCAGGCGTCTCTACGGCCGGCACTACCGGTGCTTCGCCTTCGCGGTGGACGATGACTTTGATTTCAGGGGTGAGGTCAATGGTCAAACGTACGCGCGCTTTGTGCTCGCCGAGTGTGCGAATTGGCTGGATTTCAACCATACGGCGTTCGAGGTTAAGGCCGTATTTCTTGTTGACTGCATCGACAACCATTTGCGGGGTGATCGAACCGTACAACTTGCCAGTTTCGCCAGCCTTGCTGGGGAAAGCCACAACGGCATCGTGGATTTTTTCTGCCACGCTGCTCATTTCATTGTTGAGGACCGTACGTTTGGCAGCGGCAACGCTGCGAATTCGGTCAACCTGCTTGAGAGCGCCTGGCGTGGCCAAAACTGCCAACCCCTGCGGCAATAAGAAGTTGCGGCCGAAACCGTCCGCAACACGTTTCACGTCGCCAGCGCGACCAAGCTTGTATACGTCTTTCATCAAAAGAACCTTCATTGGGTCAAGCCCTTTCCGTACTAAGATGTGCTGCGGGATGAAGGGTACAACATCCCGAGCGAACGGAATTTTACCACATTGTAGGAAGTCTGACCAGCGGATGATGCAGAACCCTAAGGTCAACCCACTTCCCAGGGCGGCGTTCCAGCACCCCCAGCGCCGTTTAGCGAAGCCCGCAATGGTTCGGCCAGGTCCGGCATTACATCGGCAACCGCAGCCAGCAGTCCAAAGCAGCCGGAAATCATCATATCTCCAAAGGGTACGGCAAAGTAGGGCTTAAGGGTTGAGCCGCGCAGCATGTTGCGCCGGGGACCTGTCACAACCAGGTTGAAATCGGCATGATCCATTCGTAAAGGTTGACCGCCGTAAACAAGCGCGCCGTGCCCGTTATCCTCATAAACCGCGGAATTGGTCAACGTTCCCTCCGCCAGGCGAAGTAATAAATCTTCCAATTTTGCCTGGTTGAGAAAACCGGTATGGTGTTCAAACAGGCCTTCAATGCCGTCGTCACCCATCCGGAAAGCTAATGTATGGAAATTACCCACATTGACAATCAGGTTTTGTTTGTGTAAGGAAACCATCGGATCGAGGGATGCACCCAGGACAGCTGCCGGGGCTGTATCCATCACCATCAGCGGCGCGGGGATTTCGCCGGCCGATTTTGCCACCGCTTGCAGTCGTGTCATCGCAGGCGGGATTTTTTCGGCGGGAAACGCAAACGCACTGAGCCGATTTTCGGCACGGATTCGCTCGTTCAGGTAATCAAACCGGAAACGCCGGTCAGAAACGCCAATCGGTGCTGAACCGTGATCAAAAACTGCCACGGCTACCGCGTCAAGACCTTGCAAGGATAATCCGAAAGGGGCCAGCGCGTAACGCAGGGCAATGGGGTCAAAATCGGCCAGGTGCAGGCGAATGACTCCTTCTGGCAGCCGGCGGGCTTCATCCGGGCTGACCAGCTGCACGCCAAGTGAAGTTACCGTCTCAAGATTGTCATTGAGAGTTCGCGCGGCATCAGGCGTTGCATAAACGGCATTACCGGCTTTCAGATGGGCTTCCACTGCCCACGCGGCAGGCCCGCCACCCATGATCACGCCGTGAAGCAACACGGGCTCCTTGTGTTTGGTGGCTTCCCGCAACCTGCGGTTGACGATCATCGTCGGCGATGGCAGGATCAGCTTGAAGCCGTTTTCCATATCCAGGCGCGAATCATAGAAAAAGATATCCTGCGTGCCTGTTCCGACATCAACAGCAAGAATTTTCATGCATCCTCATTTTTGCGTTTCAGTCCGCGTACGCGTGCGACCGGCAAGGCGGCCAGAATCCCGGTATCCGGCAAATTCAGGTCTCCAGTGACTGTCTCGGTCGCCGCGATGATCTTATCCACCATTTCTTCACCATGAACGATGGTGAAGAACGTACGGTTGGTGTTTTGGGTGCGTTCAAGCAAATCATCCAGGCTTGGGATGAGCGGAAGGTCTTCACGCAGCCCGCCGCCAATGCGGTAGCGTGCCAGCCCTGTGCTCAGCAGGATGGTGATTCCACTCACTCCAGCTATATCCCAGGCAGTCAATAATTCTTGCATGCGGGAAACATCGTGCAAGACAAAGAACACCATATAGTCCATAAATCCTCCTTTTATTCTTCCGGTTCAGGAACAACAGGGGGTAATTTTGGGGTGCGAAAAGAAGCGCGAAGCATGGGGGGAGTCACCAGGGTTGTGACGAGAACCATGCCAACGATTGCTGAAAATAGATCCTTGGAAAGTAATCCCGAGTCCAAACCTACTTTGGCAACGATCAGTCCGACTTCGCCGCGTGATACCATGCCAATGCCCAATTGAATCGATTCCCATTTTGAAAACTTCCCGAGGTAAGCACCCAGTCCGGCACCCAGGATCTTACCAAGAATGGCGATTATGGTAATCAGGAGCGTGATCCACAATGCGGATGGATCCAATTCACGGATATTGATGTTCAGACCGATGCTGATAAAGAAGATGGGCACGAAGAAACCATACGCAAGAGCGTTAATTCCAATTTCAATTTGATGCGACTCGCTGGTCCGGCCAAACATGAGACCTGCCACAAAAGCACCGGTAATCGCCGCCATTCCTCCTACCACCTCAGCCGCCAGCCCGTAGAAAAGCAGGACGACGATTGCCAGGCTGACAACACCCTGACTGATCCCGAGGCGGGACGTCAGGCGGGTCAGGCGAGGGAGGATCCAATGACCGAAGGCAACCGAGAGGATCAGGAACAAAAGCATTTTTCCGATCACCAGTAAAATAGCCAGGAACCCACCGCCGCCACCTTCGAGCGCCAGGTAAACAGAAAGAAGCAGGATGACAAGGATATCATCGAATACAGCCGCTCCCAGCAAACCCAGGCCAACCCGGCTGCGGAGCACCTTGAGCTCCATCAGGGTCTGAGCTGAGATGCTAACGCTGGTGGCACCCAGGGTAAGGCCCAGGAACATAGCGTGCGAGAAATCCATTCCCAGCAATTCGCCAACAAACAGCCCCAGTCCGACAGGTAAAATAACGCCAAAGGTCCCTGAAAGCGCAGAAACTTTCATGTTACGCGCCAGGTCCTTGAATTCCAATTCGAGACCGGCCAGGAACATTAATAACATCACGCCCAATTCACCCAGTTGCGAGACGGTCTCGCCGAGATGTGAATTGGTGAAAAAGGCTAGATGCGTAATATCGATGAGGGATGGGCCCAACAACAAACCCACCAGAAGTTCGCCCAAAACAGATGGCTGGCCCAGGCGCGTACTCAGATATCCGCCCAACTTGGCCATTAAAATGATGATTGCAAGCAGAAATGCCAGTTGGAGGAAGTAGCTCATCGTTATACCCTCTTGAAATCGGGAAGGTTATCCAAAGTTTACCATAAATAAATCCACTGCCTTTCTGTGCCTCGATCAGGTATACTGTGAACTATCTCACAAAGATTCGAGGCCGATTTATGGATTTTGATGCTGAACGTAAACGTTGGGAAGAAACCACCCTCCAGCAAGTGTTGAGTAAATCACCGGAACGAAAAGACGAATTCGAGACTCCTTCAGGCATCGAATTGCCGCGCGTTGCGCTGCCACAGGATTTTGACTACCTGGAAAAACTGGGTTTCCCGGGCGAATATCCCTTTACGCGCGGCGTACAACCCACCATGTACCGCGGCCGTTTCTGGACGATGCGCCAGTATGCTGGTTATGCCTCGGCCGAAGAATCCAACCAGCGTTACCGCTATTTACTGCAGCAAGGCCAGACGGGCCTGTCAGTGGCCTTTGATCTGCCGACCCAGATCGGTTATGACGCCGATGACCCGATGGCATTGGGCGAGGTTGGTAAAGTGGGCGTTTCCATCTCCTCTTTGAGGGATATGGAACAGTTATTTACAGAAATTCCGCTGGACAAAGTTTCCACCAGCATGACGATCAATTCTCCGGCAGCGATATTACTGGCCATGTACATCGCGGTGGCCAAACGGCAAGGCGTGACCGAAAAAGCTCTGCGCGGCACCATTCAGAATGATGTGCTCAAAGAATATGTCGCGCGCGGTACCTACATTTTCCCGCCGAAGCCGTCCGTGCGGCTGATAACCGATATATTTAAATATTGCGAAACCAATGTTCCGCGTTGGAATACCATCAGTATTTCTGGCTATCATATCCGCGAGGCTGGTTCGACGGCTGTGCAGGAAGTGGCTTTCACGCTGGCGGACGCGATTGCCTATGTGCAGGCGGCCATTGATGCCGGGTTGGAAGTGGATGGAATTGCCACGCAATTGTCCTTCTTCTTCGCGGCTCATAGCAACTTCCTGGAGGAGGTTGCCAAATTCCGGGCGGCGCGCCGTTTGTGGGCGCAGATAATGAAGGAGCGTTTTAACGCCAAGGACCCGCGTTCCCTTATGCTCCGTTTTCACACCCAAACTGGCGGTTCAACGCTGACCGCGCAGCAACCGGAGAACAATATTGTGCGCGTAGCCGTTCAGGCCTTGGCGGCTGTGATGGGCGGTACCCAGTCATTGCATACCAACAGCATGGACGAAGCGCTGTGGCTGCCAACCGAAAAGTCAGTGCGCGTGGCGCTGCGGACTCAACAGATTCTTGCCCACGAGTCAGGCGTGGCAGATACGATTGACCCGCTGGCCGGTTCCTATGTGATTGAGCAGTTGACTGATGAAATTGCCCGCCAGGCAATGGAATACATCCGCAAGATCGATGATATGGGCGGGGCATTGGCCTCCATCGAAAAAGGCTATATGCAAGGAGAGATTCAGGAAAGCGCCTACCGCTATCAAATGAGCATTGAGCGGAATGAGCAAACAATTGTGGGCGTCAATGCCTTCCAGGTCGATGAGAAACTGGACATGGAAGGTTTGGCGGTCGATCCGACCATTGAGGCAACACAGCGGGCAAACCTGGCTGCATTGCGCGCCAAACGCGATAACAGCCGTGTCAGCGAACTGCTTTGCCATCTTGAAAATGCAGCTGGCAGTCAGGAAAACCTGATGCCGTTGTTCATCACCTGCGTGGAAAACGACATCACCCTGGGTGAAATTTGCAACGTCCTGCGCAAGGTATGGGGCGAGTATCAGGCGCCTGCGCTGGCATAACAAAGATAGGACATGAGGAAACTGATGGCAAAGATCAATAAAATCAATCATGTAGCTATAGCTGTCCAGGACCTGGATGAATCGCTCGTCTTCTGGCGCGACGCGCTGGGCCTGGCCGTGGATCATGTAGAGGAAGTGGCCAGCCAGAAGTCCAAGGTTGCGTTCATGCCATGCGGCGACAGCGAAGTTGAACTGGTCACACCGACGGCCGACGACACCGGCCTGGCAAAGTTTATCGCCGAAAAAGGCGGTGGAATGCACCACCTGTGTTTCGAAGTGGACGATATCGATGCCATGTTGGCTGAATTAAAAGCCAAAGGCGTGCGATTGATTAATGAAACCGCCCAGGTCCTGCCCGGACGCAAGATGGCTTTTGTCCATCCCAAGAGCACAGGGGGCGTGCTGGTGGAGCTGTACCAATTGATCCCGTAACATCCCGGATATATTTAAGAAAAGCTGCCTGGATACACAATCAGGCAGCTTTTTTCTAGATAAGGTTATTGGATCAGGCTGATTGGGCCGCTTGCCGATCAACCATCACCTGTTCCTCTTCCTGCGCCACTTTCATGCCGCGTTCGACATTTACCTGAGTGAGCAGCACCATGCCCGCAACAAAGAAGATGATCAATGAGACGATACTCAGGCGGCTGTGTCCCATGATGGTAGAGATGACGCCAAAGAGTGCCGGACCGAGGATGGAGGCGAACTTCTCGGAAACGCTGAAGAAGCCGTAAAACTCAGCCGATTTGCTCTTTGGCATCAGACGGCCAATCAACGAACGGGAAAGCGCCTGGCTGCCGCCCTGCACGGTAGCCACGGCGGCGCCCAACACCCAGAATTGCCACTCTTGATACAGGAAGTATCCAGCAATAGCGATGAGGGTATAAACCGTCAGGCTGATGTAGATGGATTTCTTGGTGCCAATTTTCCGCGACAGCCAGCCGAACAGAAAGGCGAAAGGCGCTGCCAGAAATTGCACCATCAAAAGCGTTCCAATCAGGGTGGTTCGTTCGAAGCCCAATTCGTTGCCGTAAGCGGTGGCCATGACGATGATGGTGCCGATGCCATTGGCGTAAACCCAGAAAGCCAGCAGCGCCAGTGCCAAATCGCGGTAGCGTCGAATTTCTTTAAAGGTTTGGATCAGGCGGCGGAAGCTGGCCTGCACGGGATGAAAGTTTTCCTCCCCGGGGACAATGCGTCGCGGCGGTTCTTTGACGTGCAACAAGAGCGGAAGAGTAAAAACAGCCCACCACACCGCCACGGTCACAAAGGAAAGGCGCGTCATCAAGCCGGCATCCAGACCTGGAACCAGTTTGGGGACGAACATGATCATGACCAGGTTGATGGCCAGCAGCAGCCCGCCGCCAATGTATCCCATGGCATAGCCGCGCGAGGACACTTGATCGATCTCATCGGGGTTGGCGACATGCGGCAGCAGAGCATCGTAATAAACCAGGCTGCCGGCAAAACCAATGTTGCCGAATGTGAAAAAAAGCGAAGCCAGCAGCCAATCACCGGATTGGATGAAATAAAGCAGCGCTGTGCCGGTCACGCCCAAGGCCATAAAAATGGTCAGAAATTTCTTTTTTGCGCCGGTAAAATCGGCGACCGCGCCCAGGATGGGACTGATCAGGGCTGCGATGAGGGCTGATATGGACGAGGTATAGCCCCAATAGGCTGTGGCGATGTTGGCGGGCAAGCCGGCTGTAGCGACTGAGGTGTAATAGACCGGCAGAACGGCCGCCATGATGGTAGTGGCAAAAGCAGAATTGGCCCAGTCGTACATTGTCCAGGCAGAAATTGCGCTCTTGTGCGATTTTTGATCCATGGATGATTCCTTTTGATATCTGGGAAACGGGATATTTAAAGTATAGCATCGACTGAAAAAAAGCTGCGGCTATGCTAGAATGTTTTGGGTGGGGATAATGAAATGGGGAGGATAGGATGAGTTCTAATCGAATTAAATGGATTGGCGGAATTGTTTGCCTATTCCTGATCGTGGCAGGTTGCGCACATGCCCAACCGACGGATATGGTAGCCTCTCCAGTCGTTGTCCAGGCGGAACAGCGCGCTTTGCTCAATGAAAAGGGATCGTTTTTCTCGACGGCTGGACAATGTTCCGCTTGCCACACCGGGTTAATAACGAGCGGTGGAAACGATATTTCCATCGATACCGACTGGCGTTCAACCATGATGGCCAATTCGGCCCGCGATCCCTACTACCGGGCTTCAGTACGGCGAGAGATCCTGGCGAATCCTGGTTACGACGAATTTATCCAGAACAAGTGCTCCACCTGCCATGTGCCGATGGCGCATTTCACCACTTCAGCTGCTGGCGGCAAGACCATCATGCTGGATGATGGCGTCTTTGCTGCTGCAAATTCTGGCCATTCGCTTGCGATGGATGGCGTTTCCTGCACGGTCTGTCACCAGATTCAGGCTGAAAATCTTGGAACAGATGCGAGTTTCAGCGGCGGATTAGTCTTTGATGAGAGAACCGCATCTGGTAAACGTCAAATCTTCGGGCAATTTCCAGTGGCCGACAATTGGGTCAGCGTAATGAATGCGGCTTCAGGTTTTGCGCCGCTTCAGGCAGGTCATACCGAACAATCAGCGCTCTGTGCGACCTGCCACAATCTTTTTACGCCTTACATCACAAACGATGGCAAGGTCAGTGAAGAGTTGTTTCCAGAACAGACGCCTTTCACGGAATGGGAAAACAGCGCCTATGCAAAGGATGCAACCTGTCAATCGTGCCATATGCTGGATGCCGGCGAAACTGCGGCCATTTCAAGCGTCAATCCGGAAAAGCGCAGCCCCTTCCGTCAGCACCAATTCATTGGCGGTAATCAGTTCATGCTTAACCTGTTAAAAAAGAATGGAGATCCGTTGGATGTCACTGCAACGGACGATCAATTCGAGCAGACTATTCGGCTCACCGACGACCAGCTCTCTTCAAAGACTGCGGAATTATCTGTCAAACCAGGCGGACAGGGTTCGACTCTCGATCTTGACATTAAAATAACGAACCTGGCCGGGCATAAATTTCCCACCAGCTTCCCGTCCCGGCGGGTCTGGCTGCATGTACGCGTCGAAGATGCAGGAGGGGGCGTGGTCTTTGAATCAGGCAACTGGAGCGATAATGGCGCGATCAGCGGCAATATCAATGACCAGGATGCCGCACAATTTGAGCCGCATTACACTGAAATTACTTTTCCAGATCAGGTTCAAATTTACGAAACCATTATCGGCGACCCGGACGGCGAAGTAACAACCACACTACTGCGGGCACAGCATTATATTAAGGATAACCGCCTGCTGCCTGCCGGCATGGCCAAGGACAAACTTCCAAATGAAATTGCCGTTCAAGGGCCTGCAGTGGAGGATGAGGATTTCTATACTGGCGGCGACAGCGTGAAATATGTCATTCAATTGCCTGGCAGCGGAACATATTCGGTATCCGTCGAGCTTCTTTACCAGTCTGTCGGCTACCGCTGGGCTGAAAACCTGCGCGGTATTCCATTCACGGCAGAAGCTGAAAGTTTTCTGGCTATGTTGAAAGAATCGCCACTTTCACCGGTATTGGTCGCGCAAAATGAATTGAATGTGACGCTCCCCTGAAGGTTAATTATTAACAGGGTATAAGTGGTTGACTCCGCCGGGAAATTCGGCGGAGTTTTTATTATTTACCTCTTGTTCTAAGAACATAATTTCGATATAATGATACTGTTCGGGAGGCGACGCAATGAATAGGCTATCGATGGATAAAGCGCTGGATGATGGATTTGCAGCGGATGGTATAATTCAAGGTCATGAATTATCCGGGAATGGCGATTCCCTGTGGAAGGTGGAAGATACGTTTATGACCCAAAATGCAATCCGCGTTGTCGGCGCACGCGCGCATAACCTAAAAAATATTACTGTTGAAATCCCGCGCGATAAACTGGTAGTCATTACCGGGCTCTCTGGATCGGGAAAAAGTTCGCTGGCCTTCGATACGATTTTTGCCGAAGGACAGCGCCGTTATGTTGAATCATTGTCCGCCTATGCCCGCCAGTTTTTGGGACAGATGGAAAAACCGGATGTTGATTACATTGACGGACTTTCCCCAGCAGTTTCGATCGACCAGAGAGCCACCTCCCACAACCCGCGCTCCACAGTCGGAACCGTTACCGAAATATATGATTACTTGCGCCTGTTGTACGCCAGGGCAGGCATACCGCACTGTCCGGTTTGCGGGCGCGAAGTTACCAAGCAGTCTGCCGAGGAGATCGTCGATTCGCTCGAGAAACTGCCTGAGGGATCGCGGCTGTTGATTCTGGCACCGATCGTTCGCGGGCGCAAAGGGACTTACCAGGCGGTGCTGGATGAGATTCGCAAAGCCGGTTTTGTACGGGTGCGTGCCGATGGAACGGTGTATAGCCTGGAAGATGAGATTACGCTTGACCGCTATAAAATCCATACGATCGAGGCGGTGGTCGATCGATTGGTGATTGGCCATCCCGAAAACGACGAAGAGCGCCGCCAAATGCGTTCGCGTTTGACGGATTCGGTTGAGACCGCGTTGAAAGTGGGCGAAGGCTATCTGACAGCGCAAAATCTCCTCGAACCGCCTGTCGACCTGTATTATTCCGAACACCTGGCATGTCCGGAACACGGTATCAGCCTGCCGGAGATCGAACCGCGCACTTTCTCGTTCAACACGCCTCACGGCGCGTGTCCCGATTGCCAGGGGCTGGGAAATAAACTGGAAATTGACCCCGATCTGCTCATCCCGGATTCTGACCGGTCGTTCAATGAAGGCGCCATCGTTGCGTTGGAGTGGAACGGTCCGCGCGAACAGGGCGGATATTACTGGCAAATGGTGGAAGCGGTTGCAGACCGCTTCCATATCGATCTAAATGCGCCGGTCAGTACCATAGCACCGGAGAAAATCCATAAGATCATGTACGGCACCGGTACGGACGAACTGACCCTGCAATTAAATGGGCGCAACGACCGGCAAACGACCTATACGACCACCTTCGAAGGGGTGATTCCAAATCTGGAACGACGCTACCGGGAAACGAACTCGGAGTATATCCGTAACAAAATCACCGAATTCATGAGCGAGCGGCCCTGTCCAACTTGTAAAGGAACCCGCCTGCGAAGTGAAGCGCTGGCTGTGACTGTGGATGATCACAATATCGTTGAGGTGACGGATTGGCCAGTGGTAAGAACGCTGGCCTGGATCGACCGGCTGCGCAGCTCGGAATCACCCCTCAACCCACGGCAGCAGGCGATTGTGGACCGGGTGGTGAAGGAGATTCGTGCCCGGTTGGGTTTCCTGGTGGATGTCGGCCTGGATTACCTCACCTTGCGCCGTTCGGCTGGCTCGCTTTCGGGCGGCGAGGCGCAGCGCATCCGATTGGCGACCCAGATCGGATCGCGCCTGATGGGCGTGCTGTACGTACTTGACGAGCCGTCCATCGGCCTGCATCCGCGCGACAACGGCCGTTTGTTGGATACCTTGAAGAGTTTACGCGACCTGGGCAATACGGTTCTGGTGGTCGAGCATGATGATGACACCATTCGATCGGCTGATTGGATTATTGACCTGGGACCGGGGGCAGGCGAGCACGGCGGCGAAATCATGGCCGAGGGCACGCCGGAACAAATTCTGGTCAATCCCGATTCAATCACAGGAGCTTACCTGTCGGGGCGCAAGAAGGTTCCGCTGCCTGACAGCCGCCGCCTGGGCAACGGTAAACATTTGCGCATCATCGGCGCCCGCGCCAACAATCTGCGCAACGTCAGCGTCGATATCCCGCTCGGGAAACTGGTATGCATCACAGGCGTTTCCGGTTCGGGTAAATCAACCCTGATGGTGGACGTGCTTTACAACGCGCTGGCGCGCGATGTGAACCGGGCGCATACTCAGCCGGGCGACTACGACAAGATCGAGGGCATCGAATTGATCGACAAGGTCATCAATATCGACCAGTCGCCCATTGGACGCAGCCCGCGCTCCAATCCTGCCACCTATACCGGCATGTTTGATGAAATCCGTGCCTTATTCGCTGAAATGCCGGAGAGCAAAATTCGCGGCTACAAAGCCGGACGTTTCTCTTTCAATGTGCACGGCGGGCGTTGCGAAGCCTGCCAGGGTCAGGGTCAATTGCGCATCGAAATGCAATTCCTGCCAGACGTTTACGTACCCTGCGACGTATGCCATGGCAGCCGGTTTAACCGCGAGACCCTGCAGGTGCATTTCAAGGGAAGATCGATTGCTGAGGTTCTCGATACGACCGTCGATGAAGCATTGGACCTTTTCACCAGTTTCCCAGCGATCTATAACAAGCTGCGCACATTGCAGGAAGTCGGATTGGGTTATGTGCGCATTGGACAGCCTGGCACCACCCTTTCGGGCGGCGAAGCTCAGCGCGTGAAACTGGCGAAAGAACTTTCACGGCGCGCCACCGGCCGTACTTTCTATGTACTGGACGAACCGTCCGTCGGTTTGCATGCCGCCGACGTACACAAGCTGATCGAAGTGCTGCAGCGATTGGTCGAAACCGGCAATTCAGTGTTGATCATTGAGCATAACCTCGATATTGTCAAAGTGGCTGACTACATCATCGATATGGGGCCGGAAGGCGGCGATCGCGGCGGTTTGATCGTGGCGACTGGCACGCCGGAAGATGTGTGCGATAACAGTGAATCCTATACCGGACAATATCTTAAGAATTATCTCAAAGAACATCACCAACAAATGCTGTAAACAACGCGTTGACCTTTTAGAAACAAAACACCCGGAACATTTGCATTGTTCCGGGTGTGGATTATCAAAATCCTGCTGTTAATCCGGGGAACCGTTCCCGCCGCGGCCGACGCCATAGTAAGTAAAGCCCTGCTGGCGCAGGCGGTCGCTGTCCCACAAGTTGCGCCCGTCCATGATGATGGTCTGGCGCATCAGAGAGTGGATGCGGTCGAAATCAAGTTGCTTGAACTCGTTCCATTCGGTGGCAAGCACCAGCGCATCCACGTTTTCGGCAACTTCGTAGGGATTGGCGCACAGGGTCAGGTGTGGGAACATCTGTGCGGCATTTTCCATCGCCTGTGGGTCATAGGCTTTGACATGGGCGCCTTCGTTCTGCAGCAGGTGAATCATCTCCACTGCTGGTGATTCGCGCATATCGTCTGTGTTGGGTTTGAACGCCAGACCAAGAATGCCAATCTCGCGGTCATTAAGGCCGCCAAGTGCCTTGCGTAATTTCACTACAACACGGCGCCGTTGATTGCGGTTGATTTCCATTACTGCCTGCAGTAGTTGCGGGTGGGTGCCGTGCAGCACGGCCATATGCGCCAACGCTTTTACATCCTTCGGGAAGCAGGAACCGCCCCAACCCAGACCTGCATCCAGGAAGGAAGGACCAATGCGTTTGTCCAGCCCCATGCCGCGAGCTACTTCCCGGACATCCGCGCCCATTTCCTCGCACATGTTGCCAATTTCATTGATAAAAGAAATTCGTGTGGCGAGGAACGCGTTGGACGCGTATTTGATCATTTCGGCGGTACGCAGATCGGTGATGACGATCGGGCAGCGCAGGGTTAGGTATAACTGGGCTACCTTGTTTGCGGCCTCGCGTTCCGTCGAACCGAGCACGACCCGATCCGGGGCCATGAAATCGTTAATGGCTGAACCTTCGCGCAAGAATTCCGGGTTGGAAACCACGTGAAATTCGAGCGGTTTGCCGCCACGGCGTTTCTTGATGATCTCGGCAACCCAATCACCTGTCCCAACCGGCACAGTCGATTTGTTGACGACCACAATCGGATCATCCACCAAATCGGCAATCATTTCAGCAGCAGATCGCACGTATTGCAAATCGGCCTCGCCGTCGACCCCGGAGGGCGTTCCCACCGCGATAAAGGCGATTTCAGCGTCTTTCACTGCTTCGGGATAATCTGTGGTAAACATCAGACGGCCAGCGTGAACATTTTGGGCAACCAGTTGTTCCAGGCCAGGTTCATAAATGGGCATGATTCCGTTTTTTAACTTGCTGATTCGAGTCTCGTCCACATCCAGGCAGGCAACTTCATTGCCTAGATCGGCAAAACAAGCACCCGTCACCAAACCCACATATCCAGTTCCAACCACGCATATTTTTGTCATGAGATCCAATCCTCCTATTCTCAGGAGAGATTATAGCTTAAAGTAAATTGGTATTGGGGAAATAATCATCCTGGTGACGATGCTTTTTCATCCTCAGGCTATAATAATAGCCAAAGGCATTATTGTTTCGATATGTGTCAGCCCCCTGCATTTTTCAATAAACAATCATCTGAATCATGGATGGAGAGGAAAAACATGACCGCAACGATTTTAGATGGCAAAGCTCTGGCTGCAGAAATTCGTCTGGATGTAAAAGCAAAAGTGGAGGCACGAATTGCAGCTGGAAAACCGGCACCCGGTTTGGCTACGGTGCTGGTGGGCGAGAACCCGGCATCGCAATCTTATGTACGCTCCAAGCGAAAATCCAGTGCCGAAGTGGGTATTGAATCCTATGGATACGAACTGCCAGCCACAGCCACGCAGGAAGAAGTTGAAAAATTAGTCAAAGAATTGAATGCCGATCCAAAAGTGAATGGAATCCTGGTGCAGCTACCGCTTCCTGCCCACCTGGATGAGGAGCGGGTGCTCAGTTTAATCAGCATCGAAAAAGATGTTGACGGATTTCACCCGATCAACATTGGACGGTTGGCCCAAAAAGGACGCGATCCTTTATTTGTGCCCTGCACGCCGAAAGGCTGCATGTACATGATCGAGAAGTCACTACCCAAGATTGAAGGCATCAACGCGGTGGTGCTGGGGCGATCCAATATTGTGGGTATGCCGGTGGCGTTGTTGCTGGTGCGCGCCAATGCCACGGTGACCATTTGCCACTCACGCACGAAAAATCTACCGGATGTGGTGCGGCAAGCGGATGTACTGGTCGCGGCAGTCGGGCGGCCTGAAATGGTGCGCGGGGATTGGGTCAAACCTGGTGCAGTGGTGATCGATGTCGGCATCAACCGCCTTGAGGACCCCAGCCAGCCCAAGGGCTATCGCATGGTGGGCGATGTAGCCTTTGATGAAGTCAAAGAGGTGGCAGGCGCGATCACCCCGGTGCCTGGCGGGGTGGGACCCATGACGATCGCCATGCTGATGAGCAATTTACTGCACGGCGCCGAGTTGTCCGACAAGTGACATAATACATATTGTCTGACAATTGACTTTTTAGATGTTTATGGTTAAACTGGTTGTACTGTCACATGATTGACAGATCCCCATTGATTGACCATAAACTTCTGAGCCGATGACCACTCTTCTTGTAAAGAACGCTAGTGTTTTGGTAACCATGGATGGCCAGCGCCGGGAAATTTCCGGCGGTGGCCTTTTTATTCGCGATGGGTTCATCGAGAAGGTGGCCGCTAGCCAGGATCTACCGCAAAACGCTGACGAGGTACTCGATCTCAAGGGGCATATCGTTTTACCCGGATTGATCAATACCCACCATCACTTTTACCAGACATTGACACGCGCCGTACCAGCCGCACAGGATGCCAACCTGTTTGGTTGGTTGAAAACGCTTTATCCGATTTGGGCGCGCATGACGCCGGAAGATATCTACACCTCTGCGCAAACCGCGATGGCTGAACTGGCACTTTCCGGTTGCACCACTGCTTCGGACCACCTTTACCTTTTTCCAAATGGCTCCCGACTGGATGATGAAATTGCGGCCGCCAGTGAATTGGGAATCCGCCTGCATGCCTCGCGCGGTTCGATGAGCCTGGGCGAGAGCCAGGGCGGCCTGCCTCCCGACAGCGTGGTCGACACGGAAGAACACATCCTGGATGACAGTTTACGCCTTATCGAAACCTATCATGATGCTAAACCAGGGTCCATGCTGCAAATCGTGCTGGCACCCTGTTCACCCTTCAGCGTCACCGGTGAATTAATGAAGAAAAGTGCAGCCCTTGCAAGGCAATACGGGGTTCATTTGCACACACACCTGGCGGAAACTCAGGATGAACAGGAATTCTGTCTACAAATGTTCGGCCACCGCCCGGTAGCCTATATGCAATCCGTCGATTGGATTGGTCCGGATGTGTGGTTTGCCCATTCGGTGCATGTCTCTCAGGAAGAAATTCAATTGTATGCCCACAATGGTTGTGGGGTGGCGCATTGCCCTTCATCGAATATGCGCCTGGCATCCGGAATTGCTCCAGTGCTGCAATACCGCGCAGCGGGAGTCAAGGTGGGCCTCGGAGTGGACGGCTCGGCGAGCAATGACGGGTCGCATCTTTTGGGCGAAGCCCGCCAGGCGATGCTTCTTTCACGCATTGGAGCAGGACTGGCAGGGGCGTCGCTTTCCGGTGCAGGCACTCCGCCCTTAATGACGGCGCGTCAGGCTTTGGAATTGGCCACGCGCGGCGGGGCTGCGGTTTTAGGCCGGGACGACCTGGGCTCGCTGGAACCAGGCAAATGTGCTGACTTCTTTGCCATTGATCTCAACCGGCTGGACTATGCCGGGGCTTTGCATGATCCTGTTGCAGCGCTGGTGTTTTGCAGTCCGCAGCGCGTTGACTTGAGTGTGGTGTGCGGAAAGGTGATAGTTCGCGATGGCGAGCTCTTAACGGTGGATGTACCTGCCCTGGTGAGCAGGCACAATCAAGCCGCCAAACGGCTTGTTGGCTAATTGGCCGGTTTTCTCAACAAGCCGAAGCGTAGAATCGAATGCGGTTTCATCTCTCCCGAACCGTGATCGTTGGAGGAGCAAAAGGCAGTCCGAATGAGCATGAACACTTTCTGGCAACGGGATACACGGACATTGGTCGATTGTGCCATGGGGCGCAAACCCGCCGATTTGGTCATCCAGGGCGGTCAATGGGTATCCGTGCAATCCGGCGAGATTATCCCCGGCAGCGATATTGCTGTTATCGATGGGCGAATTGCTTATGTCGGTCCGGATGCCAGCCATGCCATTGGCCCCAAAACAAAAGTAATCGTTGCAGCCGGGCGCTTTCTGGTTCCTGGCCTTATCGACGGACACATGCACGTCGAATCGGGCATGCTTACCGTTACAGAGTTTGTACGGGCGGTGTTGCCGCACGGGACGACCGGCATGTTCGTCGACCCGCACGAGATTGCCAATGTTTTTGGCTTGCGTGGTGTGCGTTTGATGGTGGATGAGGCAGCACTACAGCCGATCACAGTTTTTGTTCAAATGCCTTCCTGCGTGCCCTCGTCTCCGGGCTTTGAGACACCTGGTGCATCGATCGGACCTGCGGAAGTTGCGGAAGCAATGACCTGGCCTGGCATTATTGGCCTCGGTGAAATGATGAATTATCCAGGCGTCATTTCCAGCGATGCCAAAGTCCACGCTGAAATGGACGCTACGCGCATGGCCAATAAGGTCATTGGCGGACATTATCCAATGACAGACCTTGGTCTGCCATTCCATGCATATGCCGCTGGCGGCCCCCAAGATGATCACGAGGGGACACGCGTTGAAGATGCAGTGGAGAGGGTGCGACAGGGAATGAAGGCCATGCTGCGGTTTGGTTCAGCCTGGCATGACGTGGCGGCTCAGGTTGGCGCCGTGACCGAGTTAGGGCTTGACCCGCGCAATTTTATTCTCTGCACCGATGATTCCCATTCTGCAACCCTGGTCCAGGAAGGCCACATGGACCGCGTCATCCGGCATGCCGTAGCACAGGGGCTTAAACCCATCACGGCAATCCAGATGGCGACCATCAATACCGCTGAACATTTTGGCGTCAGCCGCGAGATGGGCATGATTGCACCCGGCCGTTATGCTGATGTGCTGCTGGTGAAAAACCTATCTGATTTTCATGTTGATACCGTTATTGCCCGCGGCAAGGTGATGGCACAAGAGGGCCGAATGCTGGCTGAATTGCCAGTGGTGAGCCAACCGGAGTGGGCGACAGATTCGGTCCATTTGCGCCGGAAATTAACAGCTGCCGATTTCAAGCTTCCGTTCCCACCGGCAGACGGCGAGTTAAAAGCCCATGTCATTGGTGTCATTGAGAATCAGGCTCCTACCCGCCACCTGGTGTTGGAAATGGAACGGAAGAACGGTGAATTTCAGTCTGATTTAGCTCGTGATATTGTCAAACTGGCACTCGTCGAGCGGCATCGCCGGACTGGACGGGTTCAAGTCGGGCTGGTGCACGGGTTTGGTTTTACTGAACACTGCGCGATTGGGACAACCGTTGCTCACGACAGCCATCACATGATCGTGACTGGAACGGACGACGAGAACATGGCAATTGCAGCCAATGCGCTGGCAGCTTGCGGCGGGGGACAGGTGGTGGTGCTGCGCGGAGAAGTGATCGGAATTGTGGAATTGCCCATTGCGGGTTTGATGTCAAATGAACGGGCAGAAATTGTTGGGCAAAAAGCAGCCACGGTCCTGGAAGGTTTCCGGGCGTGCGGATGCACATTGAACAATCCCAATATGCAGCTAAGTTTACTTGGACTGGTGGTCATTCCGTCACTGCGAATTTCTGACCTGGGGCTGGTGGATGTCGACCGCTTCGCCATGATCCAGGTTTTCGAATGAGAGGGGAAATCGAGTAATGAAGAAACCGAAATTAGTGAAAGAAGGTGAACCGCAGCCTTTATTTCAGCGCCTGCAAGCCGACCTGGCCACTTTAATCGCAGGTACAACGGCGGGGGAAAGACTGCCCTCCGAACCTGACCTGGCCCGGCGCTTGGGCGTTTCCCGGGCAACGCTTCGTGAAGCCATGCGGTCATTCGAGGGACAAGGTCTTATCCGGCGACGTCAAGGGGTTGGCACCTTCGTCGTTAACCAAACGCATGTCATCGAGACCGGTCTTGAAGTGCTGGAAAGCATTGAAACGATGGCCAGGCGCATTCAATTGGAAGTATCGATGGTCGATTTGCACATCGAATACCTTAAGGCGGACGCGACGCAAGCTGAGAAGCTCCAGGTACCATTGGACTCACCGTTGGTACAGGTTTCCCGCATTTTCCTGGCAGAAAAACGGCCGGTTGCTTACCTGGTCGATTTATTACCGGTGGAATTCTTATTGCCAGATGATCTACAGGCTGGATTTACCGGCTCGGTGTTCGACCAATTACTACGGCGCGACCATGTACAGCTGGCTGAATCCAAAACGGATATTCGCGCGGTGGCTGCCAGCCCTGAGATTGCCCGGGCATTGCAAATTCAGCGCGGCGATGTGCTGCTTCTATTTATTGCATCGCTGTTTTCCAAAGACGGACGCGTGGTGGATTTCTCATATTCTTACTTTCTGCCAGGATATTTTCGCTTTCATGTTGTTCGACGGGTCTAAATCAAGCCAAAACAAGAGAAATTGATGGTGGAGGATATGGATACTTTAACACTCAAAAAGATGGTTGAAGACAAACGCGAAAACATTGTTCAATTCATGCGCGACATCTGCGCCATTCCAAGCATGGAAGGCCAGTTGAAGGAGGTGGGCGAACGCATTGGCGCTGAAATGACCAAACTGGGTTTCGATGAAGTCCGCTTTGATCAGATGGGCAACATTCTCGGGCGTATCGGTTCCGGAAAACGGGTCATTGTGTATGACTCGCACATCGATACGGTCGGCGTTGGCGACCCGACCGAGTGGGAATGGGATCCCTTCAAGGGTAAAGTGGAAAATGGCATCCTGTTTGCCCGCGGCGCCTGTGATGAAAAAGGGTCCACGCCGGGCATGGTATACGGACTGGCTTTTGCCAAACAGCTTGGCTGGCTGGAAGGCACTACAGCCTATTATTTTGGCAACATGGAAGAGTGGTGCGACGGGATTGCACCGAATACCTTTGTGGAAGTTGATCCCAAAGTGCGGCCGGATTTCGTGGTCATTGGCGAGCCCACAAAAATGCGTATCTACCGCGGCCATAAAGGGCGAATTGAGATGAAAATCACCGCCAGCGGCCGGTCTGCGCATGCCGCCACTCACTACCTGGGTGATAACGCCGTGTATAAGATGGCGTCAATTATCGCCCAGATCCGTGATCTGGATCGACGCATGCGCTTCGGCATGGGGCAGCATCCTGTCCAGGGTCATCCTTCCATTGCCGTGACCGACGTGTTGGCACGGACTGCTTCGCTGAACGCCGTTCCTGATCAGTTCACCATTTACATTGACCGCCGCATCACCTCGAATGAACCTCATGACGATGTGATTGCCCAAGTCAAGGGGCTGATCCCGGATTATTTGCAGGACGAAATTATCGTTGAGGAGTTGTACTACGACGCGCCATCCTACACCGGTTTTGTGTTCCCGGTGGAAAAGTATTACCCGGCCTGGCTATTGGATGATGACCATCCAGTGGTACGCGCCGGTTTGAATACGGTCAAGGCATTATGGGGTGAAGACCGTCCTCTTGGTACATGGGATTTTTCTACCAACGGGACTTACTGGGCTGGAAAGGCTGGCATCCCATCAATCGGGTTTGGCCCTGGCGATGAGAATCATGCCCATATGATGATCGAACAGGTACCTCTGGACGACGTGGTAAAAGCAACCGAGTTTTACGCTCTGTTTCCGATGATCCTGAACGAAAAACTCAAATAGTGAATTATGAGACCAAGACATCCAATTTAGGATGTTCTGGCCCCGTCAAATCTGTATTCTCGAAAAAGGAGCCGTGTATGCGTAGTTTTGCTGGTCGTGACATTCTGTCGTTGAAAGATTTCGAAAGAGATGAGTTCTTCCGCGTTTTCCAGGTTGCCAAGGAACTGGAACCGATTGCCCGCGATCGCCGCAATTCGACCATGTTGGCTGACAAGACGCTTGTGACGGCTTTCTACCAGCCGTCCACCCGCACCCGCCTCGCCCATGAAGCGGCCATGCACCGCCTTGGCGGCCATGTGACCGGTTTCTCGGATGCCAAAATGACCCGCGCCGGTGACTTCTACCAGGAGTCGATCAAGGATACGGTCAAAATGCTGGAATTTTACGGCGATGTAATTGTTATGCGCCATTTCCAACAAGGCGCGCCGATGGAAGCCGCCAAATGGGCCAGCATTCCCATCATCAACGGTGGCGACGGTTGGGGCGAACACCCCACCCAGATTCTGACCGATCTTTACACGGTTTTACAGGAAAAAGGCCGCATTGATGGTTTGAAGTGGGTTGCGGTTGGCGATATGCGCATGCGCACCATGCATTCTCTTTCGTATGCATTAACCCAGTTCGATTGCCCGATAACGTATGTCGCACCGCCTGATATGAGCCTGACGGCGGAGTTTAAGGAAGAATTAAAGCAGTACAGTCTCAATTTCAAGGAAGCCGAGCATGTCGAGCAATGCATCAGTGATGCGGATGTCATCCTGGTTGAACCGGTTGTTCAGCCGGATTACACCAAATCTCGCCAGGAGGCTGGCGATCACGGCATGACCCCAGCAAACTATAAAATCACCCGTGAATTGCTTTCCACCAAGGCGAAGTCGGATGCCATTCTGCTGCATTCACTCCCGCGCATGGATGAAATTCCTCCAGATGTCGACATCACCCGCTGGTCACGATACTGGCAGGAAGCCTTCAACGGCGTTGTAATGCGGATGGCGCTGCTGGCGCTTGTTCTGGGCCGCATGGAGTAAGCCAATCAAGAAGATGCACCGCGAATGGCGGCTTTTCATCTTCCTGGTGCTGAAGGAAAACCAAAGAGAGGATAAGATGCAAACTTTTCTTCATGGACGCGATTTAATTGGCGACCTGGACTTCTCAAAAGAGGAAGTCGAAACCGTCCTGGAAGTGGCGTTCGATCTCAAGCGTAAACGCGCATTGAATGAATTGACCCCTTACTTGCGTGATAAAGTGCTGGCGATGTTGTTCTTCTTCAGCAGTACCCGCACTCGCGGTTCTTTCGAAGCTGGTATGGCTCATTTAGGCGGACACGCAGCCTTTATTGAATCCCGCACCACGCAAATCTCCCACGGCGATACCCCCAAAGAGATCGGTGAAATCTTCGGACGGTATTTCGATGGCATTGCCATCCGCCATGTAGATTGGGGTATTGGCAATGGTTACTTGAATGCCGTTGCACAGGCTTCACGCGTGCCAGTCCTTAACATGCAGTGCGACGTCTATCATCCCTTCCAGTGCCTGGCGGACCTGATGACCATCATTGAAAAGAAAGGCCGCGACCTGCGCAAGAAAAAGATGGTAGTCTCCTGGGCTTATGCAGCGTCCTACCAGAAGCCCATGTCCGTACCGCAATCGCTGGTATTACAGATGCCCCGCTTCGGCATGGACGTCACATTGTGCCGCCCGCCGGAATTCAAATTGATGCCCGAGATCATGGCCATGGCTGAAGAACAGGCCAAGAAATTCGGCACCAAGTTCGAAGTGGTTGAGGATATGGATGAAGGCTTCAAGGATGCGGATATCGTCTACGCCAAGTCCTGGGGTGCAATGGTTCATACGCCAGATGCTGAAGAAGGCGCCAAGATAATCAAGAAGTATGAGAGCTGGATTACCGACGAACGGCGCATGGCGCTGGCAAAATCGGACGCGATTTATATGCATCCGCTGCCAGCGGACCGAAATATTGAAGTGACTGACGCTGTGATGGATGGACCGCATTCGGTTGTATATGACGAAGCGGAAAACCGCATGCACGCGCAGGAAGCCGTGATGGCTTTGACGATGAGCTAATTCTTTAATGGGTTATGGAGGATTGTATATGGATAAAAAAGGTGTGGCAGTAGTCGCCGTTGGCGGGAATTCACTGATAAAGGATAGCAAGCATCAAACGGTCGCAGATCAATATGCCGCTGGCGCGGAATCAATGCATCATATCGTGGATATGATCGCCCAGGGTTGGGATGTAGTTGTTACGCACGGAAATGGCCCCCAGGTTGGATTTATCCTGCGGCGTTCCGAACTTTCGATGCATGAGCTGCATGCTGTTCCGCTGGATTATTGCGGCGCGGACAGCCAGGGTTCAATTGGATATATGTTCGTGCAGGCTCTCCATAATGAATTCCGCTCTCGTGGCATCGAGAAACAGGTCGCCGCGGTAGTGACCCAAACCATTGTTGACCGCAACGATCCGGCCTTCAAGAACCCCACCAAACCAATTGGTTCCTTTATGACCGAAGAGGTCGCGAAAGAACGTGCGGCTAGTGAAGGGTGGACGGTGGTGGAAGATGCCGGTCGCGGTTGGCGCCGTGTTGTCGCTTCTCCCATCCCACAGCGAATTGTGGAGGCTGAAGCGATTCACAAGCTGATCGAAGCTGGATTTACCGTTGTAGGCGTTGGCGGCGGCGGCATTCCGGTCATTGAACTGGAAAACGGCGATTTAATCGGCGTGGAAGCTGTCATTGACAAGGACTTTGGCTCCTCCGTTTTGGCAACTCTGATCAATGCTGATCTTTTTGTGATCAGCACGGCTGTCGAAAAAGTTGCAATTAACTTCAATAAGCCTGACCAGAAATGGCTGGACCGGATGACGGTTGCCGAGGCCAAACAGTATATGGCCGAAGGACAATTCGCCAAGGGCAGCATGCTGCCAAAAATCCAGGCTATCCTGCGTTTCCTGGAAGCCGGCGGCAAACAGGCGCTCATCACTGATCCCGCCAATATCAGCCGCGCCCTCAAAGGCGAGACTGGCACCTGGATCGTTCCCTGAAGAAATCTGCCATTGTCCGGATTGGGTAAAACCGATCCGGACAATGGCAAGATAATCCGTAATGATGGGGTAGAATTAAGCAGCTTGGTTCTACCCCCCTGGTCTTGATCAAGACTGGATTTCAATGTGGATCAGGAAGAAGAGGAAGCCCGTTTTACACCCTCAACCTTCCTTGCAAAATCCAAATCACCCAATTCCAAACCGTTCAACTTAGTAGGAGGAGGAAGATGTCTTCAAAACGCGTGTGGCTGTTTATCAGCCTGTTCGTTGTGTTTGCGATGGCTTTGTCTGCCTGTCAGACAACCGCGCCGACAACCGTTGCACCCGCTGCGACAGCAGTTCCCGCTGAAGCAACTGTAGCCCCAACGACCGCAGGAGCGACTTATCAAATTCCTGATATCGAATCAGGGAAATTTAACGTCGCTTTTGTCCTCATTGGTCCGCATGACGACGGCGGCTGGTCTCAGGCTCATTTTGACGGCCTGACCTACGTCCAGAATAATGTTCCCGGCGTGCACGTAGCCTACATCGAGAACGTTGCCGAAGGTACGGATGCGGAGACCGTCTTCCGCAGCCTTTCCCGCAAGGGCTTCAATTTGATCTTCGGGACTTCCTTCGGTTATATGGATGCCATGGAAACCGTTGCGACCGAATATCCTGACATCACCTACATCCATGTCAGCGGTTACAAATCCAACGGGACAAACTTTGGCAACCTCATGGGCGCCATGGAAGATATGAAGTACCTGGCAGGCATGCTGGCCGGTTCCCGCGCCAAGATGGATGGCAATCCGAAATTGGGATATATCGCCACCTTCCCGATCCCAGAAGAACTCCGATTGGGAAATGCCTTTGCTCTTGGCATGCGCAAAACCTGCCCCGAATGCACCATGGATGTCCGGTGGATCAACACCTGGCATGACCCTGTGGTTGAAAAGCAGGCTGCCGCTTCGCTGTTTGATGCCGGTGCACAGGTTGTGTTCACCGGTGCCGACACCCCGGCTCCAGCTGATGTTGCCACTGAAAAGGGCAAATGGGGCATCACCTATGACTGGTCTGGTTCCTGCAAAGCCGAACGCTGCCTCACAACCATCTATTGGAACTGGGGTAAGGTTTATGCCGGTATCGCCCAGGGCGTGATCGATAAGACCTACAAAGTAGGTTGGGATTACTTCGATGCTAACACGGGCGGCCTGGGTCTTTATGGTTTCATGGACGGCGAAACCATGACCAAGGGTGCTGCTGAACTGCCTGCTGCAGACTTGAAGTTGGTGAAAGACACCCTGGCAAAATTCCTATCGGGTGAAATGAACCGCTTCGATGTCTTCGCTGGTCCCATCAAGGATAATCAGGGTAATGTGGTTATTCCTGCGGGTGAGAAGTTCGTCCAGGCAGACCTGGATCAGTTCCCGCCGGGCGCTGAAGGCCTCGCTTGCAAGTACTGCATGCATTGGTGGGCTGAGGGCGTTACTGCTGAACTGCCTCAATAATCTAGTTGCATAACAACAAGGGGTCAGGTCTTTAAGCTGACCTGACCCCTTTGTTGAAAATCACCAGCAGGTTTTGTTTACCTGCATCGGATAGGCAATCCGTTTAGTGTAACCGCCAGAATCTGTTTGAGGATAGAGGTACCATGGACTCTGAAAGCGGCAATCCTGAATTCGTCAATGTTGTCACCATGAACGGAATCGTCAAACGATTTCCGGGTGTCCTGGCGAATGACCATGTTAACTTTTCGCTAAGAAAAGGCGAAATTCACGCGCTGTTGGGGGAAAATGGCGCCGGAAAATCGACCCTCATGAACATTCTGGCTGGATTATATCGGCCAGAAGCTGGCATCATAAAAGTAAATAATAAGCCGGTGTCATTTTCGAACCCCCGGCAGGCGATTGCTGCCGGGATCGGCATGGTCCATCAACATTTCATGTTGGTGCCATCCCAAACAGTCACCGAAAATATTCTTCTAGGTCTTGATACGCCAAAATTTTTCCTACGTCTGAAAGAATATGACCGCATTATTGCGGATTTGGGAGACCGTTTCGGTCTCGAGGTTGACCCGACTGCCAAAATCTGGCAATTGTCCGTCGGTGAACAGCAGCGGGTTGAATTATTGAAAATGCTCTATCGCGGCGCTGAAGTATTAATCATGGATGAACCGACCGCAGTTTTAGCCCCTAGTGAAATTGATGGGCTTTTCGGCATCATGCGCAAGATGATCGATCAGGGCAAGTCGATTATTTTTATCAGTCACAAATTAAATGAGGTCATGGCGATTTCGGATCAGGTGACCGTGCTCCGGCGGGGAAAAGTAACCGCGGCTGGCGTTCGAACCAAAGGCACCACCATACCCGAATTAGCCCGCCTGATGGTCGGCCGGGATGTCATTTTTGACCTGGAACGCAAACCTCAAAAACCCGGCGGGGTAGTCATGGAGGTAAAGGATGTTCATGCAATCAATGATAAAGGCCTGCCCGCGCTCCAGGGTGCATCTTTATACGTGAAGGCTGGCGAGATTGTCGGTCTGGCTGGCGTAGCAGGGAACGGACAACGCGAGCTGGCAGAGGTTGTGACAGGATTACGAAAATGCACACAGGGCAATATTCTGGTCCAGGGTGAAGATATCACCAACAAGGACGCCCGATCCGGCATCCGGCATAATGTGTCCCACATTCCTGAAGACCGCGCCCATGTGGGAACAGCGCCGAATTTGAGCATGACGGATAACCTGATCATGAAGAAGTACAACCGGCAGCCCATCGGTAATGGCTGGTTCGTGAACATGCACGCCGCAGAAAAGAATTCGCAAGAATTAAAGGATGCCTACGATATTATTGCACCCTCGATTAATACGCCTGTGCGCCTGCTTTCAGGTGGAAACCTGCAGCGGGTCATCCTGGCCCGCGAAATTTCAGCCCTTCCGGCATTGATGGTGGCTGTTCAGCCCACCCGCGGCCTGGATGTTGGCGCGATTGAAGGTGTTCAGCGTTTGTTATTGGCGCAACGCGAGGCCGGTTCAGCTGTTTTGTTAATTTCCGAGGAATTGGATGAATTGTTGGCACTGAGCGACCGCATCTATGTCATTTACGAAGGCAAAATGATGGGCGAAGTTTGCGATGGGAATGTCGAACAGATCGGTTTGATGATGACCGGTACCCCGATGAAAGTTGAGTAAAAGGAGCAAATTGCCAATGTCAGAAACCTCATCTCTGCCCTCGGCTGCTCCGCGCCGGAAATTGCCCTTCTCGGTAGTTGTGGAGCCCCGTCTGGAAGAAACACCGAAATGGCTGCCAGTCGTTGTTTCATTATTTGCAGTGGTTGTTGCGTTGTTGATCGGAGCGCTGGTGCTCGCATTTGCCGGAAGCGATCCATGGAAATCCTATGCCGGCATTGGAAAAGCAGCCTTTGGCAGCTGGGGCCAATTTTCAGATACGATGGTTAAAGCGATTCCATTGATGCTGGTAGGTCTGGCCTGCTCGGTGGCTTTTCGCATGCGCATCTGGAATATTGGCGCTGAAGGGCAGTTCTTCATCGGCGCTTTCTTTGCCAGTTCGGTTGTGTTAATCCCAATTCTTCCAGGGGACACGCCGCGTTGGCTGTTTATTCTAACCATGGCACTGGCTGGCATTATTGGCGGGGCATTATGGGGCTTCATCCCGGGTTTTCTTCGGGCCAAGTTCAACGTCAATGAAGTGATCACAACACTGATGTTGAACTACATCGCAGTTGCATGGAATAACTTCTTCATCTTTGCCATCTGGACGGAAGGCGGCTTTCAGATGTCAAAGATGTTTCCCAAGAATGCCTGGCTGCCGCGCTTGGCAGACATGGCGGCACAAGTTCCATTTTTCCGCGGGATGACAACGCACCTTGGATTGATCTTTGCGATTATCGCGGCGGCGATCGTCTGGTTTATCCTGTACCGCAGCAAATGGGGCTATGAAATCCGCCTGATCGGGGATAACCCTCGCGCTGCCGAATATGCCGGTATCCCGATCAAACGCAATATCATCTTCGTCATGATGGTTTCTGGAGCGCTGGCAGGTCTGGCTGGCATGTCGGAAATCACCGGCGTAGTGCACCGGTTGCAAGGCTCGATTTCTCCGGGCTATGGTTTCACCGGGATTATCATCGCCTGGCTGGCAAAACTGAATCCTTTTGTTGTAATAATCGTCTCCATTTTATTTGGAGCATTGATCCTGGCAGGTCGTGAGATCCAGCCCTCAGGCATTCCAAAACTCATTCAAGGGATCATCCTGGTTTGTTTGATTGCAAGCGATTTCCTGCTGCGCTACCGAATTCGCATCATACGCCGGAGCGAGGTGGAATAATATGGATATTCTGGTAATCCTACAAGCAGGGGTCGCATCAGGAACAGTACTGCTTTTTGCTACTTTGGGCGGAATTTTGAATGAACGCTCTGGAGTGCAAAACCTTGGCATGGAAGGCATGATGCTGATGGGGGCCGTAACAGCCATGCTGGTCACGGTCAATGTCGGCAGTCCCTGGCTGGGCATCCTGGCAGGAATTCTAGCCGGCGGGCTATTATCTTTGATTCATGCCTTTATCTGCATCACGCTGCAAGCCGATCAGGTCGTCAGCGGTCTCGCCCTTACCTTTCTGGGAACGGGATTGAGTCTTGTGATGGGCGAAGGTTTGAGCAAGGCGGGCGCCATCTCCCTGATGCCTGTCATCACAATACCTCTCTTGACAAAAATTCCCATCCTCGGACCGGTCTTTTTCACCAACCAATCCATTCTGGTTTACCTTGGCTACATCCTCACACCACTGGCATCCTATTACATTTACAAAACCCGCCCCGGCATGCATTTACGGGCGGTTGGCGAATACCCGGCGGCGGCGGATGCATTGGGGATCAGTGTTTATGGCCTGCGATATCTGTACACTTTTATCGGCGGCCTTTTTGCTGGCCTGGCCGGCGGCACCATCAGCCTGGCAATTTCTCCCGGTTGGTTCAGTGATTTGACCACTGCTGGTCAGGGTTGGATTGCCATCGGTCTGATTATTTTTGCCCAATGGGATCCGATGCGGGGCGCAATGGGCGCCTATATGTTTGGCGCACTGCGCAGGTTAATCCTCGATATTCAGGGACCAACCCGCTTATTTGGCTTGGCAAATCCCTTTTACTACAATCCGTATTTGGGCTTCTTCCTTCAGATGATCCCATATGCGTTTACGATTATCGTTCTGATCATTGGTTCTCAAGAAGCGAATAGGAAACGTCTTGGCACTCCGGCGGCATTGAATATTCCCTTTATTCGAGGTCAGCGCGGCTGAGCCATTTATTAGTGCAATCTGGAATTCCTGCGGAAATCCAGGTGCATGGGTGCAAATATTACAAAGGAGTAATTCGGAATGGGTGATTTCCTCGGTTATCGCTGTTCGATTTGTCAGGCAGAATACCCTCCTGCAAAGGTGATGTATACCTGCCCGAAAGACGGCGGCAATTTGGATGTGGTGCTGGATATTAAACGTTTACAACAAAAATACCATTGGTCAGATTTAACCTTGCGGGCTGAGAATTCCTTATGGCGTTATTCGCCATTGTTGCCAGTTCCATTTCCACAAGCCGAAGGCACTCCCCTGGCAGCCGCCGGTTACACGCCTGTTTTTCAACCGCGCCAACTGGCTGAACGCCTGGGCATGCGGCGTTTATGGGTGAAAGATGAGAGCCGTAACCCGACGGCTTCTTATAAAGACCGGGCCAGTGCCGTGGTAGTCGCGCGCGCCATCCAAATCGGCGCCCCGGTGGTCGTGACCGCTTCAACAGGTAACGCCGGCGCCGCTTTGGCGGGTATGTCAGCCGCGGTCGGGCAGAAAGCAGTCATCTTTGCTCCACGCAGCGCACCGCCTGCCAAAGTGGCGCAGTTGCTGGTTTACGGAGCACAGGTGATCCTGGTGGACGGCAATTACGACCAGGCATTTGACCTTACCATTGAAGCTGCCCAGGAATTTGGCTGGTACTGCCGCAACACCGGTTACAACCCCTTTACTGTGGAAGGCAAGAAGACCGCTGCATTTGAAATCTGGGATCAACTTGCCCTGGCGGATTCAACCGCGGTCGGCCGCCCGCTCACCGTTTTTGTTTCAGTGGGGGATGGCAATATTATTTCCGGCATCCACAAAGGCTTCCGCGATCTGGAAGAGTTGGGTTGGTTAGGCCAGATGCCGCGCTTGATCGGCGTGCAGGCAGAAGGTTCAGCCGCTGTGGCGAATACATTCCGGGCTGGCAGTGAGGTGATTGTTCCGGTGCAGGCCAAGACGATCGCCGACAGTATTTCGGTCGATTTACCGCGCGACGGCGTGCGCGCTGTGCGTGCTGCGCGGCAGACCGGTGGAACTTACCTGACCGTGGCTGACGCGGATATATTGACCGCGATTGCCGACCTGGGAAAAGTCGGAATCTTTGCCGAACCTGCCGGTGCCACCGCTTTGGCCGGATTGAAACAGGCCCTCACAAGCGGCTTGATTAAGCCGGATGATCCGGTGGTGGTGATTAATACAGGCAGCGGTCTAAAAGACGTCCGCGCAGCCATGCAGGCCGTGCAAGAAGCGCCGGTGATTGAACCCAGCATGGCGGCCTTAAAAAAACATCTGGAAAGCGTTAAGTAATTGATAAAAAGGCGCTTATTGGAGGGATGAATTTGTCTTCTGAGCAACCTGTTTTTTCGATCGTAGCCCCGGTTTTCAACGAAAAGGGCAGCCTGATGGAGTTTTACCGCCGCGTCCATGACGTCATGGGATCCACTGCCGAGAGTTGGGAACTGGTTCTGGTGGATGATGGCTCGCAGGATGGCTCGACGGATATGATCCGGCAACTCGCGGTGGATGATGCCCATGTGCGGCCGGTCATATTTGCGCGAAATTTCGGCCATCAGATTGCTGTTACCGCTGGTCTGGACTACAGCCGAGGCAAGGCTGTGACGATCATTGATTCGGATTTACAGGATCCACCCGAGGTGATTCTGGATCTGATCGCCAAATGGCGTGAAGGATATGAGGTTGTGTTTGCCGTGCGCGCTGAACGCGAAGGCGAAACAGCGTTTAAGTTGTGGACCGCTTCGCTTTTTTACCGGTTGATTGACAAGATCACCGACGTGAGGATCCCGATGGATACCGGCGATTTTCGCCTCATGGACCGGCGGGTGGTGGATGTGATGAACCGCATGCGCGAGCACCACCGTTTTCTGCGCGGCATGTCAGCCTGGGTTGGTTTCAAACAAGTAGGCGTACCTTATAAACGGTTGGCGCGCTTTGCCGGCAGCACCAAATATCCTTTCCGGAAAATGCTGAAACTCGCCTTAACCGCCATCACAGGTTTCTCCTACCTGCCTTTACAGATTGCAACGTTTCTAGGCTTTATCGCCGCCGGTTTGAGCCTGGTGGCGGCGCTTGTGGTGATGATCCTGCGGGCTACGACAGGCGAGGTATTCCTGGGACAGGCGTCCACATTGATTGCGGTGTTGTTCCTGGGAGGCGTGCAATTGATCTCGCTGGGCATTCTTGGCGAGTATATTGGCCGCATCTACGATGAGGTAAAAGGTCGTCCTTTATATATCGTGCGCGAGTCGCCGGACGATTTTTCTAAATCATGAAGTGAGAGGAAACGAAAATGACAAAAATCGATTTGACTGCAATGCCGGACCGCCGTGCGAAAGTGATTCGCCGTGCCCGTGAAAGGAATATTGTAATTCCAACTTTTGCGCAAATGCGAAATCCGGAATCCAATCCAGCCTTTGTAAAGGCCGAGCTAAAGAATATTGGTTTATGGGATTTGCATCCCCGAAATCTATTCCGCATCACCTGGAAAAATGAACCCAAGGAAATGGGCGGCGGTTTCGACGGTGTAAATTATCTTGAATTTCCATCCAGCCTGACTGGAACCCCGGCGCGAATCCTTGCGATGGTTGGCAAATGGTTTCCCACTGGAGCTCACAAGGTTGGTGCTGCATTCGGCTGCCTGGTTCCGCGCCTGGTTACAGGTCAATTTGATCCGACCACCGAAAAAGCAGTCTGGCCATCCACGGGCAACTACTGCCGCGGCGGTGCATACGACTCAGCGCTGTTAGCTTGCGAATCGATTGCCATTTTACCGGAAGGCATGAGCCGCGAACGATTCGAATGGCTATCCAAGATTGCCAGTGAAGTCATTGCCACGCCGGGCAGCGAGTCGAACGTTAAAGAGATCTTCGACAAATGCTGGGAATTGCGCCGTTCGGGCCAGGAATTGATGATCTTTAATCAGTTTGAGGAATTTGGCAATTACCTGTGGCATTACTCGGTCACCGGACAAGCGTTCGAGGATATGCTGAAGCACGCCATGGGACCGAAGGATACCTTCCGGGGTTCTGTGTTCACCACTGGTTCAGCGGGCACAATTGCCAGCGGCGATTACCTCAAGCAACTGTTTCCAACCAGTAAACTGGGCGCCAGCGAAGCACTGCAATGCCCAACCTTGCTTGCCAACGGTTTTGGCGCCCACCGCATCGAAGGCATTGGCGACAAGCACGTGCCGTGGATTCATAACGTCAAGAATACAGACGTGGTGACAGCCATCGACGATAACGCGGTTGTGCATCTGCTGCGCCTGTTCAATGAACCGGTCGGACAGGCTTACCTTGTCAAAAAAGGCGTCCCGCAGGCCGTTGTCAGCCAACTCAATCTTCTAGGTTTTTCTGGCATCGCCAATTTACTCTCTGCCATCAAAATGGCGAAATACTACGATATGGGTGAGACCGATGTGATGGTGACCGTGCTGACCGACTCGATGCAGCTTTACGCCAGCCGACTCGTAGAAATGCGCGCTGAAGAAGGTGAGTACACCGAAGCCATGGCAGCTGCAGATTTTGCACGCTATATGCTGGGCGAATCCACTGATAACATGCTGGAATTAAGCTACTCGGATCGCAAGCGGGTCCATAATTTGAAGTATTACACCTGGGTCGAGCAGCAGGGTAAGACATACGCTGAAATTCAAGCCCAGTGGTATGATCCCAATTACTGGACGGATATCCAGAAACAGACCGGCGAGATTGACGCCCTGATTAATGAGTTCAACCAGGAAGTCGGTTTAGTCAAATAACTTCACTGCTGCCATCCGGTGCGGGGTACCCCGCACCGGATGTTGCTAATTATAGGACAGATGAGCGAATTTCCACCGGACACAGCCTTGATTCTGGTAGCAGTGGTGACGGAGCCGCGCGACCTGGAAATCGCGTGGCTGTTAGGCTGGTACCGCATTCCCCTGCGGCACGCGCCTAAAGTTGTTTCAGTGGATTACCTGGCTTTTTATCAGACAGGCAGCTTTGGCGAGGCACACCGTTGGTTGGTGGAAACCGTTGCCCCGGTACGCGGGCATGAGATGACGACCCGGGCAGCGCTGTTACGGAACGAGCCCGATCACCCGCACGCATCCGAGGAATACTACAAAATTCAACTGGGTCCGCTGCAAACATTGCCAAGGGCCATCCAGGCAGGATCCTGGCGGCGGCTAACTTTTCTTTATACAACCGGTGAATTATTGGCTGCTGCGCATAGTCTTTCCGATTTGGTGGTGCGCTCGGAAGAGCGGAATTTATTATGGCGGTCCTTACGCGACCGGGCATTGAAGGAAGGACTTTATCAGGCAGATGATTTGCCGGATGAATTTATTGAACCCGCCCTCAGGGCACTAATGGGAGATTTTAGCGGTTTAGGCGAAGCAAAAGACAATTACGTACCAGATCAAAACTGGTAAAATGGCAGGATCAATCGCCAAGGAGCATTGGATGAGCAGCTTACTGATCAAGAATGGTACTTTGATCACCGCCTCGGAGACGTTTCAGGCGGATTTATTGGTAGTGGGTGAAAAAATTGCCCAAATTGGACCCTCCTTAACGGTGCCGGTCGATGCACAGGTTGTGGATGCCGCGGGTAAGCTCGTTATGCCGGGCGGAATCGATGTGCATACCCATCTTGATTTGCCGATGGCAGGCACTGTTTCATCTGATGATCATTACACCGGCCATAAAGCCGCGGCATTCGGCGGAACAACGACCGCCATCGATTTCGTTTCGCAGGATACCAGCCCGTTATTGGCAAATGTCGAGGCTGCACACAATAAAGCTGACGCCAAGGCAGCAATTGATTTCAGCTTTCATATGAATATCACTCACTTCGATGATCAAGTTGCCAATGAAATTGGTCAACTGGCCGGAGCGGGAATTACTAGCATTAAAGTGTTTACAGCCTACAACAACCGGTTGCGACTTTCCGATGGCGAAATTTTTAAGGTGATGCGCCTGGCGCGCAAAGACGGTCTGTTGACCATGGTGCACGCAGAAAATGGCGATGTCATCGAAACAATGGTCGCTGAAGCTCTGGCTGCCGGGCATACCACACCAGAATGGCAGGCGCTGACCCGTCCTACGTGGGGCGCGGTGGAAGCGACCCTGCGCGCGGCCGCCCTGGCAGCCCAAGCGGATGCACCGGCATATATTGTGCACATGAACGCCGGTGGAGAAGTCGATCAACTGGCCTACGCCCGTGAGCACGGGGTACAGGTGATGGGCGAGACTTGCCCGCAATATTTATTCTTTACGATCGACAATTTGCGCCAAACTGATGGAGCCAAATGGGTTTGCTCGCCGCCAATGCGAAGCACTGCGGATAATGCCAGGTTGTGGGAAGGCATTGGCGATGGCACATTGCAGGTAATGGCAACCGATCATTGTCCATTCTTTTTTGACGGTCGTAAGCCGATCCTTTATGAAGGCAAGGAAGTAGCCATTCCAGGAAAAGAACTGGGCAGTGATAATTTCACCCGCATACCGAGCGGTTTGCCAGGAGTGGGCGACCGGATGCCGATTTTGTGGACTTACGGTGTGCGCGCAGGAAAAATCACAGCGAATCAGTTTGTTGCGTTGAATTCGACCAACCCGGCCCGCATTTTCGGCATGTATCCGCAAAAGGGCACACTTATGCCCGGCGCAGATGCAGACCTGATCATCTGGGATCCAGAGCGCAAGATCAAGTACGGCGTGGCACATGCTCAACACCGCACAGATTACAACCTCTACGAAGGATGGGACCTGGTGGGTTACCCCGAGCAGGTGTACCTGCGCGGCAATTTGATTGTTGAAAAAGAGGTCTGGCACGGAAAACCTGGAATGGGGCGGTTCATTCTCCGCAAGCCATTTGGCGATATACTTTAACGGATGCCTTCCTGGATTGTTCTCGCCCCGGTACTTCTATTAATTGTCGCAGCTGGGGGTATTTTTCTGCTGGATCGCCTGCGCCCTAATTTCGGCCTGGCCTGGCTGATCGCCATGCTGGCAGGTATCATCAATTGGGGTATGCAGCTCTTCTACCGGTTCCGAACGCCAATGCCGTTTCAGTTGGCAGATTGGCTGCCGTTTGCGGTTCGGATGGACGACCGCCTTTTATTTCAGGTGGATACCGTATCCTGGCCGCTGGCTTTTAGCCTGTCAGGTTTACTCCTGGCTGTAATTTTGACAGCACCCGTTCGCTTGGGACAAAAGAGTTACCCTATCGCCTGGGCGAGTAATTTGGTGATTGCCAGCATGGGGCTGGTCGGCGTTCTTTCCGGGAATCTAATCACGCTGCTGTTGGTGTGGTCCTTAATCGATGTGGTTGAGCTGGTAATCATGCTGCGAACCGTGCATGAGCCGCGTTTGAATCGCCAGGTCGTCATCGCATTCGAGGCACGGGTATCAGGGACGATTGTGGCGCTGGCCGCATTTGTTTATGGGCAGAGCCTGAATATTGAGGCTGCAGTGAGTGCCTTCCCACAGGCTAGTGCTTTGCTGTTGGCCGCAGCAGGCCTGCGGCTTGGCGTGTTACCCTTGAACCTGCCGTATCAGCAGGAAATACAAATGCACCGCGGTGTCGGCACGTCACTACGGATGGCTTCGGCCGCCACCAGCCTGGTATTGCTGGCCCGCCTGACCTCACCCCAGCTCTCTACAGGGGCGACCTTTTTGCTCCTATTAAGCACGGCCATCGCGTCTCTCTATGCCGCAGCCATGTGGGTAGGGGCTGCAAATGAACTCAACGGTCGGCCGTATTGGATTGTAGCAACAGCCGGATTGGCAATTACCTGTGTCATCAATGGCAGTCCAGTCAACAGTCTGGTCTGGTCAACCAGCATGATTCTAAGCGGAGGCGTTTTGTTTCTCTATTCTGCTCGGGCAAGGTTTTCTTTGGTTTTGCCAATTCTGGCTGCCTTGGCTGTCATCGGATTACCGTTCACGCCAACAGCTTCTGGCTGGGCTGGTTTGCTTGGAGAAAATGTTACGCTGTTTGGTTTGGTGATGGTCCTGGTGGTAGCCTTACTGGTGGTAGGTCTCCTACGACACGCGTTATTGCCGGGGGATTCGCTCAAAGATATGCAGGGCTGGATCCAGGTGGGATATCCGTTGGGTTTATTCATCCTCGCTTCCAGCAGCTGGATTATTGCCATCACTGGATCGCAGGTTCCCCTAATCTTCAATAATTGGCCGGCAAGCGTCGCTGCATTTATTCTGGTTCTGGGTTTGGGAGTGTTGATCCTGCGCCGGCAAAGATTGATCGCATTGGAACGACGCATCACATGGCTGGATGCAATTTTGCAGGCAGCCGGACGTTGGTTAGCCAGGTTTTTTGGTTTTCGTTGGTTGTATACATTTCTACGAGATTTTATGGGTCTGGTCCGCCGGCTGGTGGAGGGCTTTTCGCTGGTCCTGGAAGGCGAGGGCGGCGTATTGTGGGCGATGGTATTACTGGCACTGCTCCTGACCCTGTTGATCCCTGGGATAGGTCAATGATGGAACCTGCACTTAGCTGGATTCCATTGGTCCTGCTGATCGCTTCATCCCTTACCCTGTTGATCAGCCAAAACTGGCGATGGAGCATAATTGCCCTGGCGGTCCTTTACCTGGGCATGTTTTGGATGATCACGTGGCAATGGTCGCTTGGTTTGGCTGCTGTAAAATTGGTCACAGGATGGATGGCGGGAGCTGTTTTGGGTGTGTCGCAACCGGGTAATGCTCTTGAAGAAACCGGCTTCCCACGCCTGCCAGGCCGCGGTTTTAAAGTGGTGACTGCTTCGTTAATCTGGGTGTTGGCGTTTGCGATCGCTCCATCATTGCAAAAGTTTTTTCCGAGTGAAACCAATTACGTATTAGGCGCAATTATCCTGATTGGCATGGGTTTGTTACAACTTGGCATGTCTCACCGGCCGTTGCGGGTCATTTTGGGTTTGTTTACTGTCCTATCCGGATTTGAATTGCTTTATGCCGCCGTCGAAAATTCCGTTCTGGTTGCAGGACTGATCTCGGGCGTGAATTTGGGACTCGCCTTGGCGGGTGCATATTTGCTGGTAAACCCTGAAGAGGAAGAAACACCATGAGCACAATTATAGTGTGGATATTTGTGCCCTTTGGCGTATCCGTGCTGTTGGCTCTATTTAACCGGAGAACTGGTTTTACGCGATGGACCGCAGCTATACTCTCTTTGGTGCTGGCAGTCACCGCTGCGTTGGTTAATTTTGACAGTTTAATTCAATTTGGCGGCCGAGCCTATGAGCTGTCCACATCTCTTTCGATTCTTGGACGGCGGTTGGTGCTGGAGGATTCGGACCGTACATTACTCGTGTTAATTTATGGGTTAAGCGCCTTTTGGTTCTTTGGGGCTCCGGCAGCCAGGACCTACAGGCTTTTCACTCCCTTTGGTCTGGGCATGATTGCCATGCTGGTTGCGTCTCTGGCAGTGGAACCATTTCTATTTGCTGCATTATTCGTTGAAATTGCGGTACTCATGAGCATCCCCATGCTTATCCCGCCTGGCAGACCGGCCGGGCAGGGAGTTATGCGGTATTTGATTTTTCAAACACTTGGCATGCCCTGCATCCTAATTGGCGGGTGGGCATTAAACGCCACAGAGATTAATCCATCTCTTGAGAGTCTATTGCTTGAGGCGACTCTCTTATTGGGGTTAGGGCTGGCTTTCTGGCTGGCAATTTTCCCGTTTTATACCTGGATTCCGTTGCTGGCCGTAGAAAGCCATCCGTATGTGGTTGGATTTTTATTGAGCCTGCTGCCAACCGTTGTTTTTTCGCTGCTATTGAACTTTCTCGATTCGTATGCTTTTCTCCGAAATTCAACGCTTCTCTTCCAGGGTTTACAACTTGCGGGGACGATTATGGTCGCCACGGCGGGCATATGGGCTGCATTTCAGCGTGATCTCTCTCGCCTTTTTGGATATGCGGTCATTTTGGAAACAGGTTTTGCCCTCCTTGCGTTGAGTCTTCATTCAAATTCCGGACTGGCATTTTACGCTGGCGGTTTCTTCCCGCGGATGATTGGGCTTGGTCTGTGGGCTCTGGCATTGTCAGTGATGCAAAGTCACGATGTGTCAATGAAGTTTGAAGAAGAAAAACAGGCATTTCAACGCCTGCCAATTGCAACGACGGTGTGTTTGCTGACCATTTTTTCAACCGGTGGGCTTCCTTTATTAGCTGGATTCCCCATTCGCCAGCCGTTATTGGAAGAACTTGGGACTCATTCGATCCCGATGGCAATTTGGGCGCTTGCGGGTTGTGCGGGATTGATGTTTGCCGGTTTCCGCTATTTGGGAGCCTTATTTCTTCACGAACCGAAAATTGGGCATATCGAAGAAGACCGTTATCAGATCGCGTTGTTGCTGGCCGGAGCATTGATATTAATAGCTGCGGGTATCATTCCCGGACCGTATATCACCTGGATGTCTAATCTTTTGCAAGGATACGCCAACCTGTTCTGAGGACTATAGCTGGATGGTATAATCCTCCAAAGCGAATGTTTCCACAAGAGGTGTCGGATGGACCTTGAACAAATCATCAAGCGCCTGGATTGGCTTGACGATGAACGCCGAAAAGATAAAACGACGATTGCAACCCTGGAAGAGAAAATCAATTCGATGGCAGGAAGTATTCCACCATTGGTCCAGCAAATTAAAGAACAAAGCCTGGATTTAGCCCGCCTCTCTGCAACAATGCCGCGATTTGACCAACTTGAAGCCATGATTGGGCAGGTTCGGGTTGAAACCAGCCGGGCTGTCGAAAGCTCTGAACGCCAAAGGGTTGAGCGTGATCGTGATATTGAAAAGCAGCGGCGGGCAGATGTGGAAGCGCTCAGTATAGCCATAGGAGATGTCCGCAAAGGTTTGGAACCCATTACGGAGTTGAAACGCAGCTTGCAAGCGCGCGTGGAAGAGGATTTTAGACTTGGCCGGTTAATTGAAGAACTGGAACAAAAACTGGTTGAATCGACCCGCGGTGATGAAGAATACCGCCGTGCCATAAAACTTCTCGAGGATGCACAACGTCAGGATACAAAACGACTGACAGACCTGCAGAGTGAAGTGGCAGCATCCAGAAAACGGTTGGAAGAGCAGCGCGGAAAAGCTGATATGAACGCCGATTCGTTGCGAAAAATTGAGATGCGGCTGGCGGAATACCAGGCAGCTGAAGGTGAACGCCGGCAGGCACAGACAGCGTTCATTGAGAAACAAAATTTAATGCAGGTAGAACGCGACCGTGTTTGGAAAGAATGGAAAGTCCGGTTCGAGGTCATCGAGAAATCAGCTCAAAACCTGGATGCCCAGCTGCAAACATTGGATGCAACACACCGCGCTGTCAAACGCGCACAGGATGGATTTGATGAAATCTCGCAGCGCTTTGAGCGCCGCATAAATGAAATTACAGAAATGCAGCGGCTGACCGAAGACCGCTTCCGGCAGGAATGGGTTTCCTTTAAAGCTGATGACCAGAAACGCTGGACGAATTACACGCTTTCTCAGGAGGAGACTCAGCGTGAAATCGGCCGCCAGTTTGAAAAACTGAATGAGCGCCTGGTCTTGTTGGAAGATGTAACGCAAGAAATAAATGATCTGCAACATCAAATCACCGATGAAACTCAAAAGCGGCTTCAGTCGCTATTATCCACAGCGCGCGATTGGGTGGAACAGTACGATAAATCCTTCGGGCAAAACCACTAGGAGGGGCAGTGCACGTCATCGGCACCGCCGGGCATGTTGATCACGGAAAGTCCACGCTGGTAGCTGCTCTTACAGGAACGCATCCTGACCGTCTAAAAGAGGAGCAGGAGCGCGAGATGACAATCGACCTGGGCTTTGCCTGGATGACCCTGCCGGACGGCGAACCGGTTGGAATTGTGGATGTTCCCGGACACCGCGATTTTATCGAAAATATGCTGGCTGGCGTGGGTGGTATTGACGCAGCTATGTTTGTCATCGCTGCCGATGAAGGCGTCATGCCGCAGACACGCGAGCACCTGGCGATTTTGGATTTGCTTCAAGTTCAAAACGGCGTGGTTGTCCTGACAAAAATTGATTTGGTTCCGGATTCAGACTGGTTGGATCTGGTTGAAGAAGAAGTACGACAGGCATTAAGTGGTTCAGTTCTGGAACACGCACCGATTATCCGGGTTTCTGCACGCACGCGGATTGGCCTTGATGCGCTGCTTCAGGCGTTGGCTGAATGTCTGGCCAACATTCAGGCAAGGCTTGATCTTGGCAGACCACGATTGCCGATTGACCGTGTATTTTCCATGCCTGGATTCGGTACCGTGGCTACCGGAACGTTAATCGATGGACATTTTTCTGTTGGCGATGAGGTCGATGTACTGCCTGCTGGAAAACGCGGACGAATTCGCGGGTTACAAACGCACAAACACAAAGAAGAAACTGCATTTCCTGGCAGCCGAACAGCTGTGAATATTGCCGGTTTGGACGTGGCGGACGTGCAACGCGGCAACGTCCTTGCACATCCGGGAAAATACCTTCCAACGCAACGCATCGATGTCAATTTCCGATTGCTCAGCGAAGCTGCCGGTGCACTGGTACATAATACCGAGGTGAAGTTTTACCTGGGTACAGCAGAGGTTTTAGCCCGGGTGCGTCTGTTGGGGAGTGAAAAAATCATGCCGGGTGGTCAAGGCTGGCTGCAGTTGGAGCTTCGTGACCCGATTATCGCCGTGCGCGGCGATCGTTACATCCTGCGGCGGCCGTCACCGGGTGAAACATTGGGCGGGGGAAGTATTGTCGATCCGCAACCCAAGCAGCGGCATAAACGGTTCGATTCTTCGGTGTTACAACAGTTGGAAGCAATGCGGCTAGGTCAGCCGAACGATGTGCTGCTGCAGGCCAGCCTGGCATTAGGTGCAGCCCCACTGGCTAAGGTGAAAGCGTATTCGCGTTTAGAAAAAGAACAGCTTGAAACTGCCACCGCTGAATTGGTAAAAAATGGCGAGTTAATCCTCCTCGATGAGGAAGGTAGTGATCCGTTGGCGGTATCCAAAAGTCTCTGGGAGCAGGAAACCGCCCGTGCAATGCATGAACTGGAGATATTTCACAAGACAAATCCCCTGCGGCGCGGGATGCCACGTGAAGCATTGAAGAGCCGTTTAAAAATGCATCCGCGCGTATTCAATGCAGCCATGCATATGTGGTCGAAACTGGGCCAAATTAACGAGCTTGGAGCGGTTGTAGCAAGGGAGGGTTTTGAACGGACTTTCACGAGGCAGGAAGAAGAAAAAGTAGAAAATTTGTTGCGGCGGTTCAAAGAAGCTCCGGCCTTACCTCCTTCGTATAAAGAAAGCCAGGATGAGGTTGGAGTGGAAGTGCTCGTTTTGTTGATTGAGCGGGGTGACCTGGTAAAGGTTTCTGAGAATGTTCTATTCCGCAAAGAAGATTATGACCGCATGTTGGAGGCGGCCATCGACCATTTGAAAACGCAAGGGACGTTGACAGTCGCGGAATTTCGGGATTTATTCAATACCACAAGAAAATATGCCTTGGCCTTGTTGGAATACTTGGATAACCAGAAAATCACCGTTCGGGATGGCGATGTAAGAAAATTATTATAATCATCTGCCAACCGTTGACAAACTCTGCCAGAGAGCCTATAATTGTCTTCGCTCTGCCCCGGCAGCATGTCGCTGGGGCGAAAAATTGTATCCCCAACTTCCCCGTTGGCTGGCGTATTGATGGGCGCAGGTTGAACGGTGAAGTGAAGATTGGAGAATCGTATGAAGTACGCCATCGTTGAGAGCGGCGGTAAGCAATTCCGCGCTGTTGAAGGGTCCACCATTGAAGTGGATCTTCTCCCGGTCGAAGCTGGCAAAGAACTGGCGCTTGACCAAGTTCTACTACTTGTGGACGGAGAGAAAATATCTGTTGGCACGCCTTCGGTTAAAGGCGCTCAGGTGAAGGCTTCTGTAGTGGAACACTTCAAAGGCCCCAAACTGATCATCTTTAAATACCAGGCGAAAAAGCGTATCCGGGTTAAAACCGGCCATCGTCAGACTTATACCCGCCTGATGATTAACAAGATCGAAGTGGAGTAAGAAAATGGCGCATAAAAAAGGTGGTGGTTCCGTACGGAATGGCCGCGACAGCAATTCACAGCGCCTGGGCGTGAAACGCTATGCAGGCGAAACTGTGCTTTCGGGCAATATTCTGGTCCGCCAGCGCGGAACCCGCATCAAGCCCGGCTTAAATGTTGGGCGCGGAAGCGATGATACCCTGTTTGCAACCATTGACGGGATCGTGGCATACGAGACTTTACCGACCGGACAAAAACGCGTCAGCGTTCAGCCAGTCGAAGTGACCGAAACCGCGCAAGCGGCTTAGGGCCTATTGGCTCTACACCGTCTTCGGTTGCCGTTGACGGAGGTCAGAGCATCCCTGAGTGGAAGGAAGGATCGTTCCGATGAAGAAGGGCATTCACCCTACTTTTTATCCGGACGCACGCGTAGTTTGTGCTTGTGGAAATACCTGGACAACCGGTTCAACAAAGAAGGAAATCCGAACCGAAGTCTGCTCGAAATGTCACCCATTCTTCACGGGTCAGCAGGCACGCATTATTGATATCGAAGGACAGGTTGACCGCTTCTACAAGAAACTCCAGGCCCGTCAGGGTTTCCTGGATCAAAAGAAAGCGCGCGATACCGAACGGGTTTCACCCTCGCGCCCGGTTTCAGAACTCAATCTTGGCGCCCGTCCCACCGATGCACTGGTCAAGGTAGGTTTGACGACCATTGGCCAGGTCATTGAACGGTTGGCCGGCGGCGACGAAAAGTTGCTTGAAGTTGAAGGTTTTGGCCGCAAATCATTGATCGACACCAAGAAACGCATCCGTCAACTAGGTTACGAGCTGCCGACTTCTGAGGAAGCCAGCGCGTAGTTTAGGAGACAAGATTGTTGAAAATCAGGCAGAAGCCAAGGGCTTCTGCCTTTTATTATTAATACAGCATGTCCCCTAATTGAAACAACTTGGGGTAAAATCTGAACATCCTTATGCAAACGAGGCAAATCATGAAGCATCACACCGGATCAGTTGAGGTTGTGGTTGGGTCAATGTTCAGTGGAAAGACGGAAGAACTCATCCGGCGGTTGCGCCGGGCGACGATTGCCCGCCAGAAGGTCCAGGTTTTTAAACCCATCATTGATAACCGATATCAGGTTGAAAAAGTGACCTCGCACTCCGGGTTTGATTTTGACGCAGTACCAATCGCGACCATTCATGATTTATTCGGACTGTTGGATAAGGATACGACGGTTGTCGGCATTGATGAAGCCCAATTCTTCGATGATGAAATCATACAAGTAGTCGCAGATCTGGCTAAGCGTGATTTGCGAGTGATTGTTGCTGGTTTGGATACCGATTTTCGTGGTGAGCCGTTTGGAAGCATGCCTGTTTTGATGGCAACCGCCGAAAGAGCTGATAAATTGCAGGCCATTTGCATGGTCTGCGGCGAGCCGGCCTGCCGCACACAGCGCCTGGTCAATGGAAAACCAGCGCGTTATTACGATCCGATTATTATCGTAGGTGCTTCGGAGATGTATGAAGCCCGCTGCCGCAAGCATCATGAAGTTCCCCGGGATTGAAGGAAAACAACCACCATGGTCCAGGATTACCACGAATTTTTGGCTGAAGTGCTGATTCCCGCAGAAGAATTGCAGCACCGGATCCACGAATTGGGCGAGGAGATCAGCAATGATTACAGCGAGGAAGATAAATTGCTGCTGGTTTGCATCCTGCGTGGTGGTGTGATGTTTTTAACGGATTTGATGCGCACCATCCGCCATCCGCATGCAATCGAATTCATGGCTGTATCCTCTTATGGCGTCGGGAAGCGGGAAACCACCGGCCAAACGCGCATAACGCTGGATCTAAACACGGACATTCAGGACAAGAATGTCATTCTGGTGGAAGACATTATCGACAGTGGGCACACACTGGCATCTGTATTGGAAATGCTTTCCTTGCGCAAGCCGAAAAGTCTATGCGTATGCACGCTGTTGGACAAGGCCGAACGACGGGAAGTATACGTGCCGGTGAAATATACCGGTTTTACAATTCCAAACAAATTTGTTTTTGGTTACGGCCTGGATATTGACGACTATTATCGAAATTTGCCATTTGTCGGGGTTGTTAATCTGGCGAAGTACAAGCCAATTTGACGATATGACCGAAAACTCGTCCACCACTGCCTTCAAACCGCTGGATTTATTGGATCAAGTCCGCCAGCATTTGCAGGTGGGGCAGCAGGCTTACCTGGTTGGCGGGGCGGTGCGTGATTTGCTGCTTCAACGCAGCGTGCACGATATGGATTTTGCAGTTTCTGGCGATGTCCGTCACTTGGCCCGTAAAACGGCGAATGCATTGGGCGGAGCTTTTTATGTAATGGATTCGATGCACGAGACCATGCGCGTCATTTTGTCCTTATCTGATCGCGAGAGATTGTTTTTAGATTTCTCAGCCTTACGCGGTAATGATTTACAGGAAGACTTGTTGGCGCGCGATTTTACCATCAATGCGATCGCGATGGACTTGAACGCCGGAAATGCGATTGTCGACCCCTTGGGTGGCGCCAGGGACCTCCACGAACACCAACTCCGTACCTGTGCTCCAGACAGCTTCCAGAACGATCCAGTACGCGTTTTGCGGGCTATCCGCCTGTCCCTGGAGTTGGAACTGCACATAATGCCTGAAACACTGCGGCAAGCCCGCCAAGCCGCCGGAGACCTTTGCCGGGTTTCAGTGGAACGCCAGCGGGATGAGCTCTTCCGGATGTTGGAAGGCCAGCATCCCGAAAGTGCGCTACGTCTGATGCAGGCACTTGGCGTGTTGGATTTGGTTTTGTCTGAGCTGACACAGATGCAGGGCGTTCTGCAAAGTAAACCTCACACCCTGGATGTTTGGGAACACACATTAAAGGTGTTGAGGTGGTTGGAAAAGTTGTTGGGTGTACTGGTTGGCGAGTATGTCGAAAACTCAGCCTCTGATCTGATGCTGGGATTGGTTGTACTGCGGTTGGGGCGTTACCGAGAACGACTGGTGGAACATTTCGATGCGCAACTCATTCCGGATCGCAGCATTCGCAGCTTGCTTATGTTGGCCGCCTTGTTTCATGACGCTGGAAAACCTGCTACGCGCAGCGTCGAAACAGATGGCCGCATCCGGTTCTTCGGACATGAAAAACAAAGTGCTGGGCTGGTCGAAGCGTTTGGCATCCGGTTTGCACTGAGCAGCGCAGAAATTGAACGCCTCTCAAAAATCATCCTCGGGCACCTGCGTGTACACCAGCTGTCTGATGGACGCCAAAGTATCAGCCGGAAAGCGATTTACCGATTTTTTCGCGATGCTGGTGTCGCTGGCGTGGACATCTGTTTATTGAGCCTGGCAGATATGCTGGCCACTTATGGGGTAACACTGGATGCGGAGTTATGGCAATGTGAACTGGATACCTGCCGAGAATTGCTGGAAGCATGGTGGGAACGGCCGGATGAGATCGTCCGGCCGCCGCGCCTCGTAAATGGTAATGAAATCATGGTACACTTCGACATACCAGCAGGGCCGCGGTTAGGAAAACTGCTTGAGGCAATCCGGGAAGCGCAAGCCATGGGGCAAATTGCTGATCGAAAAACAGCCCTGGAGTTTGCAGAAACATGGTTGACGATGCAACCGGAAAAAGAAGGAGAAGAGTGATGGATCTTGCGCCAGTTGAATTATTTTATGAAGAGATCGGGCAGGGTTTCCCGATTGTTCTCCTTCACGGCTTCCCCTTAAATCATGCCATCTGGAAGCCGGTGGCAGAGCTCTTAAAGGACCATGCCCGGGTCATCATGCCCGATTTACGCGGCCAGGGACAATCTCCGGTTATTGATGGGGATTCCTCCATGCGTTTGATGGCAGAAGATGTACGATTGTTGTTGACAAAGCTTGGAATTGAAAAAGCCGTGATCGCCGGCCATTCCATGGGCGGTTATGTCAGCCTGGCTTTTGCGCGTGCTTATCCGCATTGTCTGGGCGGGTTGGCTATGGTAGCCAGCCAGGCTGAGGCTGATACCCCTGAAAAACGCCAGGGACGGTATATCACCATGGAAGAAGTGGGACGGAAGGGCGTGCGTGTGGTTGCCAGGAAAATGCTGCCAAAACTCACTACTCGAAAAGATCTTGCGCCTGAACTGCTGGACATGATGTTAAAAACTCCAAAAAAGGGCATGATCGCAGCATTAAAGGCTATGGCTGAGCGGCCCGATGCTTTGGAATGGTTGGGTGAAATTTGTGCACCTGCGGTTGTAATTGGCGGCTTGATTGATGAACTTATTCCAATTGAACATTCACAGACCATGGCGCAAATGCTTACCCGCGGTTGGCTGGTTGAAGTTCCTCAAGCATCGCATTTGCCGATGATGGAAGCCCCCCGGGTTGTGGCTGATGCATTGATTCAACTGGTCAATATGGCCGCTGCTTGAGCTCAATATTGATAAAAACGAAGCGCCTCAGTCTTTCTGAGGCGCTTTGTTTTTTTTCCCTCAAATTTGGTTATGGATATATTTCATTTAGCATCGGTTCATAGAAACAGGTACAGCCCTGCCCACAGGAGCACCCTTTGACTGGCAGAGTTGGGACCTTATCTTTGGGATAGGTCCCTTCGACCGCCTGACAGGCGGGGCAGGCATCCGCTGAAATGACCAGCCGGATGACGAGCACACGGGAATTTTGGCGCAAGCGTTTTAGCGATACCGCAGTGGTGGATAATTCCTGCAGATCAGCGCCGCAGTTCGGGCAAATGGTGAGCGAATCGCCAGATTGAATATTGCAGCGGGAACAGGTTTGCACGGCTCTTTTCTCCCCGGATAATTTCTCTCATTTTACTACACTTAGGCTTTGCATAACTTTTCATATTGAAAAAAAGCATCCACCTCTTGAGGTGGATGCTTATACGAAATCCAGACATCGAGCCTGTTAACTCAGGTGGTGAGATAGGTTTCAACTCGCAATTGATCGACGTGCTTGCGGCGCACCAATTTATTAATGTGGGCAATTAATACGCCGCTCGGGACAGGCTTGATCAGGTAATCATCTGCGCCTGCATCCAGCGCCGCTGCAATCATGCCGGGGCTATCCAATGCGGATAAGATCAAAATGGGCACCAGGCTGAAGGTGCGAATTTCTTTACTCACTTGCCAGCCATCCATTTCAGGCATCATCAAATCCAATAATATGATGTCTGGCATGGATTGTTTAATAATCGCAAGACCATCCTTGCCTGTATGTGCTGCGATAACGTTTGAATTCGTGGGTCGCAACAATAACTTTAACAAGTCGGTCATTGCAGGATCGTCATCAATGACGAGAATATTCATTCATTGCTCCGATGTAGACTGTTTTTGGTTATCCCAATTATCGTACAACTTGATCAGTGCATACCTTGCAAGTGGTTTACAGTCAAATTGCGCCCTTAAAGAGGGCAAAGAACTGCTGAAATGATCGGTTGTGAGATCTCCGGCGCAGGAGGCCTCCGGCGGTCTTTTGGTTACAATCATCTGATGGTATAATGCCATACTTAATGGCCTTTTGGACAGATAATCCCTGCGAGGGGTTTTGTATCGCATCATTTTAGGAGGATCGTATGGTTTCCAAGAAGTGGGTTTATTTATTCCACGAACTCGAACAGGCTGAAAAGTACGTTGGCGGGGACTGGGAACGAGTTCGCGGACTGCTCGGCGGCAAAGGTGCCAACCTTGCTGAAATGGCACGCCTTGGCGTACCAGTTCCACCCGGTTTCACCGTTACGACTGAAGCCTGCAATGCTTATCAGGCTAATGGAGCATTTCCTGAGGGTCAGTGGGACCAGATGATGGTCGCACTGAGGGAAATTGAAAAAGAAGCTGGCAAGAAATTCGGCGGCGTGGATAATCCATTACTGGTTTCCTGCCGTTCCGGCGCCAAGTTCTCAATGCCAGGCATGATGGACACGGTATTAAACATCGGTTTGAATGACGATACTGCCCAGGGCATGGTCAAGTTGACCAAGAATGAGCGTTTCGTTTTTGACTCTTACCGCCGGTTGATCCAAATGTTCGGGTCCGTCGTATTGGGCATGCCCGACGAAGCGTTCGAAGACGTGCTGGATGAATTTAAATCCATCAAAGGCTACAAACTTGATATTGATTTGACTGCTGATGACCTGAAAGAATTAGTGGTTGAGTTTAAGAAAGTGGTCCGCAAACATAAGGGCTTCGAATTTCCGCAGGACCCGCTGGAACAAATGCGGTTGGCAACCGAAGCAGTCTTCAAATCCTGGCAGGGCAAGCGGGCGGTTGATTACCGCCGTGCGACTGGCATCCCCGATGACCTGGGCACCGCTGTCAATATTGTGACGATGGTGTTTGGAAATATGGGCATGGATTCCGGAACGGGCGTGGCCTTCACCCGCAATCCCGCCAATGGCGAGAAGAAAATGTACGGTGATTACCTGCTGAATGCCCAGGGCGAAGATGTTGTCGCTGGTATCCGAAATACCGAAAAAATTGAAAACATGGTCAAGGATCTCCCCGAAGCCTACAAACAATTCATGGAGATCACTGCCAAGCTCGAACTGCATTATAAAGACCTGCAGGATGTTGAATTCACGATCGAACGCGGCCGCCTGTGGATGCTGCAGACCCGTAATGGCAAACGCACTGCCCGCGCCGCGGTGAAGGTTGCAGTGGATATGGTCGGCGAAAAGTTGATCGACAAGCAGGAAGCGATCAATCGCATCAGCCCGGATCAGGTGGATACCCTGCTGCACCCGCAATTTGATGGCGAAACCAAGAAAGCTGCCAAGAAGGAAGGCCGTTTCTTCGCGTCTGGCGTGAATGCGTCGCCAGGTGCTGCGGTTGGACAGATTTATTTTGATGCCGATACCGCCGAGAAGATGGCCAAGGAAAGCAAGCAGGATGTCATCATGGTTCGCCCTTTTACCAAGCCGGATGACGTTCACGGCATGCTGGCAGCCAAGGGAATTCTAACCAGCGAAGGCGGAGCGACTTCGCACGCCGCGGTGGTTGCCCGCCAATTTGGCGTACCCTGCGTGGTTGGCGCTTCGGCTGTCAAGATCGACCTCGACAAACGCACAATGGTATGCAACGGCGTTGTGGTCAAAGAAGGTGAATGGATTTCGGTTGACGGCGGCAGCGGCGAAGTTTATTTAGGCAAATTAAACCTGACAATCCCATCCCTGGAAGAACAAACTGACCTGCTCACCCTGTTGGGTTGGGCTGATGAGATTTGTGCCACTCCTGGAATTCGCAAGGGCGAGAATAATGGTCCGACCGTAGGCCTGCAGGTTTGGGCAAATGCCGATTACCCCAAAGATGCTGTCCGTGCCCGTTCTTACGGCGCCAAGGGTATTGGATTGTGCCGGACCGAGCACATGTTCTTTGAAACCGAACGCCTGCCAATTGTGCAGCGCATGATTATGGCTAAGACCAGCGAAGGCCGTACCGCTGCACTGAATGAGCTTCTGCCAACGCAACGCGCTGATTTCGACGGTCTTTTTGCAGCGATGGATGGACTTCCCGTCATCATCCGCCTGATTGACCCGCCGCTGCATGAGTTCCTTCCTTCTGCTGATGAACTGAAGGAAAAAATCATCACCACGCGCCTCGAAAATACGGCAGCCTATTTGCTCGGCAAGGGTGACAACAAGGAAGTCGTTGCCCTTGAGAAGATGCTGGCTGCGGTCGAATCACTGCACGAAAGCAACCCGATGATGGGACTGCGTGGAATCCGCCTGAGCATCGTTATGCCCGAAATCGTCGAGATGCAGGTGCGCGCGATCTTCGAAGCTGCGGCAGACTGCACCCTGCGCGGGATTAAGGTCAGACCTGAGGTAATGATTCCGCTGACCGGTCATGTCAATGAACTCACCCACATCCAACCGCGTCTGGTGGAAATTGCTAAGAAGGTAATGGATGAGAAAAAAGTGACCTTCACTTACAAATTCGGCACCATGATCGAGATTCCGCGCGCAGCTGTTACCGCCACCGAAATCGCAAAGGTAGCTGAATTCTTCTCCTTCGGCACCAACGATCTGACCCAGATGACTTTTGGTTACAGCCGGGACGATGCTGAACGGAGCTTCCTGGTGCAATACGTCGAGAGCGGCATCCTGCCCAAGAATCCATTCCAGACCCTGGATCAAGACGGCGTAGGCCGCTTGATGAAGATGGCAGTCAATGACGGCCGCAAAGCCCGCCCTGACTTGGAAGTGGGCATCTGCGGCGAACACGGCGGCGATCCGGACTCGATTGAATTCTGCCATACCATCGGCCAGAATTACGTCAGTTGCTCCCCGTTCCGTGTACCGGTCGCACGTCTGGCGGCTGCCAAAGCTGCTTTGAAATATTCCTCAGGGAAAGTCAACACCGACCTGTAGGAATACGGTTTGCCTAACGATTTTTCTCCCTCTCCAGAAATGGAGAGGGAGTTTTTATCAAGCTTGCTAAACTGTTAATTGCTCACGGCTTTTTCCAAAAGCGGATCAGGTAAAATACACTATCGTCTTAATTATCGTAGGTGAGGATGGGGTATGTCAGAAATTACAAAAAACCCGGCCATGAGCGATGCGCCGATTGAGAATCAAGCAGTCATCCGGCTTCAACGGAATCTGTCTCAGCTTAATATCGCTGCACTGGCCGTGGCTGGCTGCCTCGCGATGGCGGAATTGCTCCCTTTGGGAATTGGCATCGGCTTGTGGCCTTCTGCAGATTTGGGACAGGGACTGGCCATTGCCATTGGTTTTAACTTGCTGTTGGTTTTATTGTACGCGTTGATTGGAACGGTAGTACCGCGATCAGGTGCGGATTATATTTTTACCAGCCGCGTCCTGCCTGCACCGTTGGCATTTGCGGGTAGTTTTGCGCTATTGATTGCTGTGGTGGTTGCTATTGGGGCATTGGCGGTCCTGGTAGCACAGGCTGCCCTGACACCCTTTATCCTTTATACAGCCTCCCTGTTGAATAACACCAGCCTGGCATCTTACGGCCATGCCATCATGCAACCTCAAGGCGCCATTACAACCGGTACTGTTCTTGTTTTGATTGCGTTTCTGTTCAGTATTTTGCCTCCGAAGATTCACTCAAGGATCTTATGGGTTTGTCTGGCTTTAGGTTTGGTTGGCTGGCTTGCAGTTTTCATACAACTGGCAACGGCCGATCCTGCCAATTTCCCGGCCCAATGGAACCTGGTGATGGGTGAAGATAGTTTTGCGGGTCAAGTTACAGCAGCGCGGGCATTATCGTTGATTTTCGGCGGTACTCCAGGCGCATTGTTCCTGGCTGGAATTCCGTTAGGTTTCCTGGTTTTCTCTGGCGCGCGGTCGCCTGTTCTAACTTCTGGTGAAGTCAAGGGAAAACCCTTTAACGTCCAATTCATTGGCGGTTTGTTGGCAATTCTAGGTTGTGGCGGGTTAGCGCTTGTATCGGTATTTCTGGTAAATCGTGCCCTTCCACTAGACTGGCTTGCCGCAGAAAGCCATTTGTTCCTGTACAACAACCAACTCGAAACGCCAGCGCTACCCTGGCTGCCTTTCTATGCCGTGCTGCTACGGCCGATCTATGCCTTGTTTGTGTTATCTACGCTGGGAATTATTGCCGCACTGATTGCGGCATTGCAGGGATTCCTGCGATCTTTTGGACGGTTGGTATCCGCCTGGGCAGATGACCACATGATGCCAGATTTCGTCCGATCGGTTCACGCCCGGTTCCAGGCTCCTTTGTTTGCTATTTTGTTCGTGTCTGTCCTGGCAGAAATAGGCGTCTCAGTTGCGGCAAGCTACGGCGTGATGAAAACGGTAAATGCGACAGTCTTCGCGTTAGTCTTTCTCCAGGTTTTTCCCGCTCTGGCTGCAGTTTTCTTTCCACTGGTCCGGCGGCGTTGGAATAAAAATGGAGTTACCCCGGTAAAGGTTGGACAAACCATACTGCTTGGTATAAGCGGATTATTGTCACTGGTCTATTTGGGATGGATGATCATGATGACGTTTGTTTATCCCGCAGAAGGTAGTCCCATCGGTATGATCGACATCCTTGTCCTGGGCAGCGGTTTGGTGTTTGGTTTGATCTGGTTTACCTGGCGAGCGGTTGCTCTTCGCCGTGAAGGAATTAGTATCTTCAAATTTTACCGAAGCATTCCCGAAGAATAACCTGACCCTTGTAATCCTCTTTTCGACAAGTTTCGAGTATGTGGGTTAATAAGGATATTAAATATCTCTCTGGATGTCCACAATATATTATTTTTATATGAAGAATGCACAGAATAATGCAAACACGTGCAATTGAATCTTGATTCTGGTATAATTCCGGCAGTTAATAAAATAAGATCATTAATCTCGTAATTGCACCGGATTGATCCGCCGCACGTACGAGGAAGGTAGAATGCATCGCAGCGGGAGGAACTCCTCATGGAAAAACAAGAAAACCTCAATTTGTACCACCAGATGGTGGCTATTCGTCGAATCGAAGAACGGGCGGCCGAACTATACCAGCAGGGAAAGATCGGCGGTTTCCTGCATCTGTACATCGGCCAGGAAGCGGTCTCAACCGGGTTAATCTCTGCCCGGCGCCCGGAGGATCGGGTCATCACCGCTTACCGCGATCATGGCGTAGCCTATAACAGCGGTTTGTCCGCCCGCGAAATTATTGCGGAATTGCTTGGCAAGGCAACGGGCTGTTCAAAGGGCAAGGGTGGCTCGATGCATATGGCTGACGTAAAAAAGAATTATTGGGGCGGCCATGCAATCGTCGGTGCGCACTTGCCGCTGGCTGCCGGTCTGGCACTTGGAGACTTGTACAGCAAGACTTCAGGTGTGACCATTTGCATGTTTGGAGACGGTGCCACCAACATCGGCTATTTTCATGAAGCTGTAAATCTCTCAAAAGTATGGAATTTGCCGGTATTGTGGGTTTGCGAGAACAACCAGTACGGTATGGGTACATCGGTTGAACGTGCTTCTGCGGTCTCAGACATCAGCCAAAAAGCCGAAGGTTACGGAATTCCGCATGCCGATGTCGATGGAATGGACGTTCTTGCCGTACAGAAGGCCAGTTCGAAGATGATCAAAGAGATACGTGACGGCGGAGGTCCGCGCTTCCTGGAGATCCACACTTACCGTTTCCGCGGCCATTCAATGGGCGATCCGGAGCGTTACCGCAAATCGGATGAGGTTCACCACTATCAGGAAAACGATCCGATTGGCCAGTTCCGCAAATATTTGATTGCTCACAATGTCGCCAGCGAGGATGAAATCGTCAAACTGGAAGATGTTGTCGAGGAAGAGATCCGCGACGCAGTGGAATTCGCAGAGGCAAGCCCCGATCCTGCCCCCGAAGAACTGTACAGCAACATTTACGTCGAGACCTATTAGGAGGTGGGAAAATGGCAAAAATAACGATGCGGGAAGCTATTTCCCAGGCTTTGTGGGAAGAAATGGAAAGAGACTCCAAAGTGTTTATCATGGGGGAGGAAGTGGGCGTATGGGGCGGTACCTACGCGGTAACCAAGGGGTTTTACGATCATTTTGGTGCTGATCGCGTCCGCGATACACCCATCTCGGAAGCGGCAATCATCGGCTCCGGAATTGGCGCGGCGTTGACCGGGCTGCGGCCGGTGGCAGAGTTAATGACCATCAACTTCGCCTTTTCTGCCATGGACCATATTGTCAACGAAGCTGCCAAGATGCATTACATGTTTGGCGGACAAATGGTTTTACCGCTGGTCATCCGCACGGTCAGCGGCGGCGGACGCCAACTGGGCGCCACGCATTCGCAAACACCCGACGCCATTTTTGCTCATTTTCCCGGGTTGGTAGTGGTGGCTCCTGGAACTCCGGCTGACGCCAAGGGTTTGCTGAAGGCGGCAATCCGCAGCAACGACCCTGTCATGTTCATTGAACACGCCACGCTTTACCAGACGCGGGGCGAGGTCCCCGAAGGCGATTACATTGTTCCCATCGGGAAATCGACCGTCCAACGTCCAGGCAAAGATGTCACGATTGTGACCTACAGCAAAATGCTTGAAATCTCGCTCAAAGCGGCTGACCAACTGGCTAAAGAAGGCATCGATGTCGAGATCGTCGACCTGCGCACGCTGCGCCCGCTGGATATGGAACCGGTAATCGAATCATTCAAGAAAACCAACCGGGCAGTGATTGTGGAAGAAGGGTGGAAATCCTTCGGTGTCGGTTCTGAAATATCCTCGCGAATTTACGAGCAGGCTTTTGATTATGTGGATGCTCCCATCAAGCGGGTTGCTCAGAAAGAAGTGCCGCTGCCTTATAACCGTGCACTGGAGCAGTCAGCCATTCCAAACGTCGATGATGTCGTAGCGGCGATCAAGGAGGTGTTGTAATGGCTGATATTGTAACGATGCCAAAGCTGGGATTCGATATGGCCGAAGGCACCCTGGTGCGCTGGGTCAAAAACGAAGGCGATACGATCAACAAAGGCGATGTGCTTGCCGAGATTGAGACAGACAAAGCTACCGTCGAGGTCGATTCGAGTTTTACCGGCATTTTAAACCGCCGGCTGGTTGAACAAGGCGATGTTGTGCCCGTGGGTTCGCCCATAGCGGTTATTGCCCAACCCGGCGAACAAGTCACTAACCTGGCGGGCGTTAGCGATGAAAAGAAAGTTGAAAAACCTGCCGCCCCAACCATAGAGAAAACTGTGCAATTGGCTTCGGCTGATGCGGGTATACTGGCTTCAGCCGAAGGTGGTCTGGTGAAGGCTTCACCGCTGGCAAAACGGATCGCATCCGAAAAGGGCCTTGACCTTAAGGAAGTGCAGGGCACGGGCCCTGGCGGCCGGATTGTCAAACGTGACGTTGAGGTGGTTCTTACCGCTCCTCAACGACCGGCGGCTGCACCTGCACAGGCCGCGGCTTCGCTGCCGCAGATACCCTGGCAGGGCAATTTTACGGCGCAAACGGATGAAATCATTCCATTATCGAAACTTCGCGGTATCATCGGACGCCGCATGGTCGAAGCGAAACAGGTTGTACCGCATTTTTATGTCACCCACGAATTTGCAATGGATGCGTTGATGGCGCTGCGAAAACAGGCAAATGACCTTCTTCCCGAAGATCAGAAACTCTCGGTGAATGATTTCATCGTCAAGGGTGTTGCACTTGCCCTCAGGGAGTTCCCGGGAATCAATGCCTCCCTGATCGAGAATGATATCATCCGGCATGGAAAGGTAAATGTGGGAGTGGCGGTGGCGATGGATGCCGGCCTGATGACTGTGGTTGTAAAAGATGCCGACCAAAAACCGCTGCGTGTCATTGCAACCGAAGTCAAAGAAATGGTGGCGCGTGCCCGGGCTGGCAAAGTCCGGCCTGAAGACATTGAAGGCTCCACTTTTTCAATCAGCAATCTGGGCATGTTCGATGTCGAACACTTTATTGCCATCATTAACCCGCCGGAAGCTGCCATCTTGGCGGTCGGATCGGCCAAACAGGTACCTGTGATCAAGGATGGGCAGGTCAGTATTGGGACGCGCATGAAGGCGACGATCTCTGCCGATCACCGTGTGACTGACGGCGCTGAAGCAGCCAGGTTTATGCAGGCGTTGGCACTTAATCTTGAGCAGCCGATGCGCCTTATGCTCTAGGTCTAGAAAAATTAATGATAAACACCGGCGGATAAAAAGTCCGCCGGTGTTTTATCAATGCAGGCCAGGTCAGGGTGCCCGCTCGTAAAGCAGGCGGTAAAAATTCATAAACTCCGCAATTTGGCGGATATAAGTGCGCGTTTCGCTGAAGCGGATGATTTCGAGGAAAAGGTCCGAATCACCGCCGGAGAGTTCGCGCCAGATGGCAGTGTTTCCGGGACCGGCGTTATATGCTGCCAAGGCCGCGTAAAGGTCACCGTCGAAGTAATCACGCTGATTGGCCAGGTAACGCGCACCCAGCCGCAGGTTGATCGCTGGCAAGTAAAGGTCAGCGTCGGTGTAGCCAGCAGGCCAGTTCATCCGGGCAGCAACCTCAGCACCGGTGGCAGGGATGAGTTGCATCAGACCGCGAGCGCCGGCCGAGGAACGTGCGTAGCCCTCGAACATGCTCTCCTGGCGGATGACACTTAACAAAAGCAGTGGGTGAAAATTATTTTCCTGGGCCGCTGAGAGCACCAGGTCTTTAAAATAGACGCCAAAGCGGATGTGATTGAAGAACACTGGCGCATCCAGGGTTGAGGCATCATCCAGGTTGGCCAGGTTCAAAACCTGCCGGCTGGCAAGGATAGCCTGATGGTAGAAACCCAGATCCAGCAATTGGTTGGTCAAACGGTATGTGTTGACCGGATCGGACTCGACTGAGGAACGCAAGTTGTCAAATTCCCCCAGGGCGTCACTGAGCAGCCCCAATTTCCAGAAATAGAGAGCGCGCTGCATACGGGCATCCTGCGACAGGGTGCCCAGGCCGCTTAAATCGGTTTCAGGTGCCAGATTAAAGGTCGTTCGCATCCACTGCTCGGCATTCGCGCGTTCGAGCTTCAAGTCGTAAGCCAGATCGTAATATTGAGGCGGCCGGAAAACGGGCGTTCCTTCAGCAAGTTCGCGGGAGCGTTCGCTGTAATATCCGGTTGGATCCAGCAGGGCCGCCTGCTGCCATGTTTGAACGGCTTTTTCTGTGAGTCCCTGTGCTTTCTGCGATTTTCCGATCCAAAGGGTTGCGGCCGATTGGTCGTTGTGCGATGAACCCAATACCAGGGTGCGTTGGAACAACACCTCAGCCTGAGGATAATTCTCAAGGCGATACTGGGTGATACCGGCTAAAAACAAAGCCTGATAGCTGTTGGAGGAGCTGGGATAGTCATTGAAAACGCGCTCCCAGGTAGCGGCAGCATCCGTAAGGCGGCCATTGCGTTCCTGTATGCGCCCTGCTTCAAAGAGCAGATCCGCTGCATTGGGATCATCCGGAAATAACTGGACAAAATTGAGCAGAGTCTGGGCACCGGCAGCATAATCATCCTGGTATGCCCATTGGGTATAAGCTTTCTCCTTCCAGCCTTCCAGCCAGAAACGGTCGCCAGGATGGTCCTTAATTAATGCATCCCATTCCGCCAGTTCCATCTGGATTTGACCGGTATTGCGCAGTGCCAGCGCGCGGTAATAATGCGCGGTGCCGTCATGTTCAGGCGTGCTGTCGATATAGGTCCTAAAGATATCAACAGCCACGCCATACTGGCCGGCGAAGTAATCAACCAGAGCGCGGTTGAGCGGATTGACCGGCACGCCAGCTTCAACCAGTGCCACCAGGGCTGAGTAGGAGTCATACGAGCGGGGGTAATTATTGACCGAATCGGTAAAACGCGCGTAAGCCTGTTCCGGCATCCCCAGCGATAAGTAAGCCTGCCCGGCCAATAAATTGACCTGAGCTTTGGTGTATTCATTGCTGGATGTGTCGTATACACCCAGGAACAGCCGCAATGCATTGGTGTAATCCTGCATGCCGGCATAAGCTCGTCCCATTTGCACCTTGAGGCTTTCATCGTTGGAATATTCACTGTCCTGCTGTGCGCTTTCGTAGGCTGTTACAGCACTGGCGGCATCTCCTGCCGACATTAGTAAACCGCCAAGTTCAACCTGTAAATACGCATCGATCGGCGTGCTTCCAGCCGCCATAAAGGCTTGCAGGTAGGCTGCTGCTTTGGCGTATTCGCCATTTTCCCTGGCAGCCTGTGACAGGAAAAAATTTGATTCGCGCGCTGCATCCGTCTCCGAAAACTGAGTGCCAACCTGTTCCAGCGAGGCAACCGCGCGTTCTGTTTCGCCGCGCTGCAATAACACTCTGGCTTTCCCCAATTGAGCAGCTGCCTGAATTTGCGGGTCGGAACTCTGGTTGAAGGCGCTCTGATATTCGCTTTCCGCCTGATCATTTTGTCCAAGAAAGAGCGCGCGGTCGCCCTGGTCGACTCGCACAGCGGGTTGCGGCGTGGGGGTGGGCGGCGGCATGGTTTGGGTAGGCGCCTGGGTGGGTAACAACGTTTCGATGGATTTTGTCTCCGGAGTCGGGCTGGCAGAAACCGGTTGCAGCAGACTCAGACCGGGTAAATTGCAAGCCAGGCTTGCAGCTACCAACATAACCAGGGCGATGACGACGGGCTTTCGCGTTTTCATATATAAGGCTTATACTGGAAGGCGGTGGGACTGTCAATACTTTGACAAAGACCGATAGTCATGTTAAACTAAATAAGCTATACTCCGACGCTCTCCATGGAGGGCGTTTTTGTGTGTTTTTATGCGAACCATTCTTTGGGATAACCGGTCCTGCGAGCTGCGAATGATCGACCAGCGTGCTTTGCCCGTGCGTCTGGAATATGTAACTTGTCAGAATGCGGCTCAGGTGGCTGAAGCAATAAGGAATATGACGGTGCGGGGCGCTCCTGCCATTGGTGTAGCAGCAGCTTTCGGTCTGATACTGAGCGGATTACAATCAAGGGCGACGAATGCTACCGATTGGCGTACCGATCTGTTAGAGTCAGCCATGTTTCTAAAAGCCTCCCGTCCGACTGCTGTTAACCTGGCCTGGGCGATAGAGCGTATGATGCGTGTAGCCGAGCAAGATCAACCTTTGTCCAGTCTGCGTGAATTGCTGTTGAATGAAGCCCAAAAAATGGCGGATGAAGACGTGGCCATTAACCGGCGCATGGCTGAAGTGGGCAGTATCCTGATTCAGGACGGTGACACCATCATCCATCATTGTAATACCGGCTCGCTGGCCACCGTTGAATGGGGCACAGCGTTGGGGGTGATTCGCCTGGCACACGAACAGGGCAAACGGCTGTTTATTCTGGTGGATGAAACCCGCCCACGCTTGCAGGGTGCCCGCCTGACTGCTTGGGAATTGCAGCAATATGGCATTCCGTATTCAGTCATCAGCGACGGCGCTGCAGGATATTTCTTACAAACCGGGCAGGTCCAAAAAGTAACGTTCGGAGCTGACCGCGTGGCTGCCAATGGCGATGTGGCAAACAAAATTGGCACGTATATGCTGGCACTGGCAGCACACAGCAACGGCGTTCCAGTTTACCCGGTGGTCCCGTCATCCAGCGTGGATCTTTCGCTGGCGAGCGGCAACCTGATTCCGATCGAGGAACGCGACCCATCCGAGGTACTGGACATTGAAGTAAAGGGTGAAAAAGTGATGCCAGCTGGCGCATCTGCCCGCAACCCCGCCTTCGACGTAACTCCGCAGGATTGTGTTACCGCGATTGTCACTGAAAAAGGTATCGTTTACCCGCCGTTTATCGAAAATTTGCCGCGCATACTTCGCGCAGAAAACAAATTGTAAGGAAAGATTTCCATGACCATTGTTTGCACAGGCTCCATTGCGTTTGACTACCTGATGACATTTCCGGGGTATTTCCGCGAGCAAATCCTGATCGATAAGCTTGAGAACATCAGCCTTTCGTTCCTGGTGGACACCATGATCCGGCAGCGGGGCGGGGTGGCACCCAATATTGCCTATACCCTGGCACTTCTCGGCGAACGGCCAGCAGTTATGGGTACCGTCGGGGAAGATTTCAGCGAATACCGCGCCTGGATGGAAGCGCAAAACATCGACACATCATTGGTCAAAGTGATTGATGGAAAATTCACGGCATCATTTTTTGCCAACACTGACCTGGCCAACAACCAGATCAGCAGCTTCTATACCGGCGCAATGGCGAATGCTGGCGAGATCAAGTTGCGCGACCTGCCTTTCAAGGCCGATCTGGTGGTCATTTCACCGAACGATCCGGCTGCGATGTACCAGTATTCAGTGGAATGCCAGGAATTGGGATTGCCTTATTTATTCGATCCCGGCCAACAGGTTGCACGCAACCCGGGCGACCAGCTTCGCGCAGGTGTGGAAGGGGCACAAAGCCTGTTTGTCAATGAATATGAATTTGAACTGCTGCAAAAACACACTGGTTTGAGTGAGAAGAAAATCCTCGAGCACGTCAAGTATATGGTAGTAACATGCGGCGAAAAAGGCGCAAGGGTTTATGCGGAAGGCAAACAACACCTGGTGCCCGTGGTACCGCCCTCACAAATTGCTGATCCGACCGGAGTAGGAGACGCCTTTCGCGGAGGTTTCCTGCGGGGCCACAACCTGGGATTTGATTGGGATACTTGCGGAAGGATGGGATCGCTGGCTGCGACCTATGCCCTGGAACAGCACGGCACGCAGAACCACCGCTATTCGGTTGCCGAGTTTGTTACCCGCTACCGCCAACATTTCGATGATCAGGGCGTCCTCGACGCCTTGCTTGCCAATTCTTGAAAATTATGAGTGGAGGATAGGATGTCCAATTTTGACGTCAAAGATTTACAACTGGCTGAGGGCGGTCGCCGCCGGATGGACTGGGCAGCCCGCGAAATGCCCGTGCTGCGCGCCATCCAGGACCGCTTTGCAATCGAACGCCCGCTGGCTGGGCTGCGTGTTTCAGCCTGCCTGCATGTGACCACGGAAACTGCCAATCTGATGACGACCCTGCAGGCTGGCGGCGCTGATATCGTTCTGACGGCATCCAACCCGCTGTCCACGCAGGACGACGTTGCAGCTGCCCTGGTCAGTCATTTTGAAATCCCAGTTTATGCCATCAAGGGCGAGGACAATGTGACTTATTACAAGCACATCCGCGCTGCTTTGGACCACAAACCGCATATGACCATGGATGACGGCGCTGACCTGGTGAGCACGCTTCACAAAGAACGTCGTGAACTGCTGCCAGGCATCCTCGGCGGTACTGAAGAAACCACCACAGGCGTCATCCGCCTGCGCGCCATGGCTGCTGATAATGCCTTGACTTTCCCGATTATTGCCGTCAATGACGCCATGACCAAGCACTTTTTCGATAATCGGTATGGCACTGGCCAATCGACCCTCGACGGCATCATCCGCGCCACCAACATTTTGTTGGCCGGAAAGATATTTGTCATTGCTGGTTACGGTTGGTGCGGCCGCGGTCTGGCCAGCCGGGCACGGGGCATGGGTTCCGACGTGGTTGTGACCGAAGTGGACCCGCTGAAGGCGTTGGAAGCGGTTATGGACGGTTTCCGAGTGATGCCGATGGAAGAGGCCGCCAAAATTGGCGATATTTTCTGCACCGTTACCGGCGATATCAATGTCATTGACCGCCATCATTTCGAAGTTATGAAAGACGGCGCGATCGTGGCAAATTCAGGTCACTTCAATGTTGAAATCAACATTCCTGCCCTCAAAGACATGTCCAATGGGACCAAACTTGTCCGCCCGTATGTTGAAGAGTACCAGCTCAAGGACGGCCGCTCGATTTTCATCCTGGGCGAAGGCCGCCTGATCAACCTGGCTGCCGCCGAGGGCCACCCGGCCAGCGTTATGGATATGAGTTTCGCCAATCAGGCGTTGAGTGCAGAATACATGGTTAAAAATGGCAAGATGCTCGAAAAAAGAGTTTATTCTGTGCCGGAAGATATCGACAAGGAAATTGCCCGCCTTAAACTGGAGGCAATGAAAGTCAATATCGATACCCTGACCGCCCAACAGGTCTCCTACCTGGGTTCCTGGGAAGAAGGCACCTAAGTCTCGCGAAAGTTTAGCCTGCGCGCGGTTGTGATTTCAACCGCGCGCTTTTTTTAATTAATTCTCAGGCTGGTAGATGACCGCCATATTTCCAAGCACTTCCCATGACCTCAAGAACTGATCGACACTTCGCTGGTAAACCCAGGCACCATCGAGAACCGTGATGGATGATTCATCGTATCCGATCACGATCACCGTGTGTTCATTGGGTGCAACTACAGTGGTTTCACCATCCGAGGCAGTGTAATCCATGCCATATCCATCGGTGATGCCATAAATGATCCAAGCAATTAGCGGCCGGCCGGACGCGATTTCAGAACGCAAGTCATCCAATGACATGCCTTTTAGGCCGCCGGCGGGTAAGCCATAATCGCGCAACAGGCTGGCAACCGGGTCAGCATGGACTCCGTAGGAATTCGGCGGAACCTGCCCGCCAAAATCGTTATAATAGCCAACAAATCCCTCTTCCGGGTTATCTGTAAGCGGCAGGCGCAACAAGAACTCGGTTTCGCCGATCTCGACACCAAAATAACGGGCCCAATCGACGGCTGAGCGGGATTCGCAACTTAATGCGTAACTTTGCGGGAAGCCAACAATGTTACCGATGCTGGCACTGGGGGGCGGCCAGGCAGGGGTGGCGGTTTCAGGC